>JBFMEN010000020.1:0-18869 GCA_040753435.1 Candidatus Omnitrophota bacterium
ATGCCCCATGATATAATGCGCCTCTTCTGAAAATGAACCGAAAATTTTAGGTACCGGGGAGTAGCGCAGCTGGCTAGCGCACATGCTTTGGGAGCATGGGGTCCAGGGTTCAAATCCCTGCTCCCCGACCATCTTTGCTGATAATTCCTTCACTTTTACCTGGAAGCAGTTTTCCAGGGCCTTTCATCTTGTCCGCGAGGGTCTTTTCTTGTAAAATACGGCCATGAAAAGGAACCACGCCAAATTAATTTGTGACATTGGTGAACTGAGCATGACCTGCACAAAGTCCCCGTGTCTCGAGGCCTTTCTCCAGCAGTCAGCCGAATTGACGGCTTCCCACATGAATTCCGAGGTGTGTTCGATTTATCTTTATTTTGAAGAGCGGCAGGAACTAGTGCTGAAGGCGACAAAAGGCCTCAAGCGCGAAGCGGTGGACAAGGTCACATTAAAGCCCGGCGAAGGGCTGACCGGCCTGGCGCTGAAAGAACTTCGCCCGATCTCGGTCAAGGAAGCCAGCAAACATCCGGATTACAAGTATTTCCCCAGCATAGGGGAGGAGAAGTACGAATCTTTTCTGGCTGTACCTATTCTGCGCGGCCACAACCGCATCGGGGTGATCGTTGTTCAAAATTCCAAAAGAAACTTTTTCACCGACGATGATATCAATACCCTGCGCGCCATTACTTCTCAATTGGCGAATACGATTGAGACCGTCAAGGTCCTGATGAGTATTGAAAGGAAGGAAAAAGAAGAAGCAGAGCCAGATGTCGACTTTACGGCAATGAAATTTTTTAAAGGAAGAAGCGGTTCTGTGGGCGTGGCGGAAGGAAAAGCGGCCGCCCTTCAAAGCAAACAGCAGTATTTCCTCTGTGATCAGTGCCTGGAACAGGCGAAGTCCTACACCCTTGAGGATTTTTATCACGCGGTCAGTCTGACTGAGTCAGAACTGGACCGCCTCCAGAAGCAGGTGGAGGAGAAACTGGCCGATGTGGCGTCGCTCATTTTTACCGCCCAGGTTTTGATGCTCAAGGACAGGTCTTTTATCGACGCGATTGTTCAGCGGGTGAAAAAAGGGATTAATCCTCCCCTGGCCGTTAAACAAATCGTTCATGAATACACTCATCGTTTTCAGAGCCTAGAAAACGCATATCTTCGTGAGAAAGCCCATGACGTGCAGGACGTGGGTATCAGTCTCCTTGAAAATCTTATCGGCAGTGCGGCTCATCAATATGATTATTCAGACAGGATCGTCGTTGCGCGGGAAGTGTTTCCTTCCGATATGCTCAAGCTGTCCTCGCTCGGCGTTAAGGGTTTGATTCTTCTGACAGGCGGAATCACGTCACACATTGCCATTCTGGCCCGGTCGCTGGAAATCCCGCTCGTCTTTATTGATGATTTCCGCCTGCTGAAACTTTCCCGCCGGCATTTCATTCTTCTTGATGCTGATAACGGCAACATTTATATTGATCCCGAACAAAAGGTCCTCGATGCGTTCCGTGAAAAACATCCCAAACAGGATTTCGAGATGCTGGCGAAACTGGTCAAACCCAGTACTCACACCGCGGACGGCGCCCGTGTCATTATCCAGGCCAATATCAATCTTCTTTGCGATCTCAAGACTGCGCGTGCCTTTAAGGCCGAAGGGATCGGCCTTTACCGCAGCGAATTTCCCTTTATTGTCCGTCCTGATTTTCCGACAGAAGAGGAACAATTCGTGATTTATGAAAAACTGGTAAAAGGCCTGCCGGGTCAGGAAATCACGTTCCGGACCCTGGACATCGGAGGGGACAAGGTCCTGTCGTATTATGAATATGAAAAGGAAGAAAACCCTTTTCTCGGGATGAGGTCAATCCGGTTTTCGTTACAGCACAAGGATATCTTCCGTCAGCAACTCAGGGCCATTTTGAGGGCCGGCGCCGGCGCTGATCTCAGGATCATGTTTCCTATGATCTCCTCCGTCGATGAATTTATCGAGGCCCGCCAGGAATTGTTTGACTGCATCCGGGAATTAAAACAGCAGGGCAAGCCCTGCCACGATTTGCCCAAAGTCGGCATGATGGTGGAACTTCCGTCGGTGGTTGAGTTAATAAATGAATTCGCCGGAGCAGCGGATTTCTTCAGCATCGGCACCAATGATTTTATCCAATACATGCTGGCCGTTGACCGGACTAATGAAAAAGTGGCTTACCTGTATCTGCCGCACCATCCCGCAGTCCTGCGCTCGTTAAAAAAAGTCGCGGATGCCGTCATCGGGCACGGCAAGGAGATCGCCGTATGCGGCGACATGGCTTATGACGAGCGTTATCTGGAATTTTTTATCGGCATCGGGATCAGAAAATTCAGCGTCGATTCCCATCTTGTTCCCAGAACCCAGCAGCTGGTGGAAAAGATTTCCGTTCCTGCAGCAGAAAAACTGGCTTTCGAATGGCTCCGCGAAAACAAAGTCGCTGATTTGAGCCGTAGAGTTGAAGGGAACCAGGAGCAGAATTAACGGCAAGTGTTTCCTGCGCTTTTCTTGACAAAGTTAGCCAAGGCTAATATAATGCCTCTTCCAACGCAAAAGCAGACGAACCAAAAACGAAATAGCAATGGAACTCAGCGCGTCATTACAGGATTATCTGGAAGGGATTTTATTTGTCCAGCAGGAAAAGGGCAGGGCCCGGGTGGCAGATCTGGCCGGTTTTCTTAATGTCAAAAAACCTTCCGTCGTCAAATCACTGCTTAAGCTCAAGGAGCTTGGACTTATCGAGCAGGAGCCTTATCAGGCGATCCAATTGACCTCTTCAGGACGCGCCCTGGCTTTGAAGATTTCAAAAAGGCACAACGTTTTAAAGGATTTTTTCTTTCAGGTGCTGATGATCGATGAAAAAACGGCGGACAGGGATGCCTGCAGGATCGAGCATGTTATCAGCTCGAAAACGTTCGAACGTTTGACACAGTTTGTAGAAAAACATAAAAAAGCAAGCTAGCGCATGGACGCCTGGTATCGGGATGGACGCCGGTCGCTAATTGCTCACTACTCATTTCCGGTTACTATAGTTATGCCGCGTTTAACAGAAATAAAAAAAGGGACTGAATGCATTTTCGTCCGCCTTCACGACGGCGGGAGGCAAAGGCTTCAGCGTCTGGTTGACATGGGGATTCTTCCCGGTGAACCGCTTAAGGTTATCGATAATCAGGGCCACGGACCGGTCATGATTTATGTCAAGGGCGCCCGGGTTGCGCTCGGGCACCTGATTGCCGCGGCCATAGAAGTCAGGGAGATCGCGTATGGAAAAAAAGAAGATCGTAGTGACGCTGGCGGGAAATCCTAACTGCGGCAAGACTTCGATTTTTAACAGTTTGACCGGATTAAGAAGGGACGTCAGTAATTATCCGGGCGCGACGGTTGAAAAGGTCTCGGGTTTTTTTGAGTACCAGGACTATGTCATTGAGGTGATCGATCTTCCCGGAACATACAGCCTTTCCGCGTATTCCGAAGACGAGCGCGTGTCCAGGCATTTCCTTATCTACGACAAACCCGACATTGTCGTCAATGTCCTTGACGCCTCCAATCTCGAACGCAATCTTTATTTGACTATTCAGCTGCTTGAACTCGAAGTCCCGGTTATCCTTGCCATGAATATGAGCGATATGGTCATGCGGAGGGGATTTGAAGTCGACTATCAGGAATTGTCCAAAGTCCTTAACAGTCCCGTTGTCCCGACTGTTGGTGATAAGGGTGCCGGCATAAATGAACTGAAAAAAGAAATTGTCCGTTTGTTTGAAAAATGTTCTGAAGCATGTCCCCGGGTCCGCGTTGATTACGGCCCTGAAATTTTCGACGAAATTCAGTCGCTGGAGACTTTGCTCAGGGAAGCCGAAGGCGCCTTTAGCGCCTATCCTTCAAGATGGATCGCGATTAAACTTCTGGAACAGGATCCGCAGGTCATCCGTCTTTTTGATCCGGTTCCATCCCGGATCAAAGAAAAAATTTTAAACAGGCTCAATTTTTCCCGGGAGCATCTGAAGGCCCATTTCGGCGAAGCTGCTGAGGTCATGATCGCTGACCGCCGGTACGGTTTTATCAGCGGAATCATTAAAACCGTCCGCACGATCCTCCATCAGCGCGATGACATTTCCGACGCGATTGATCGGGTGGTTCTCAACCGTGTCCTCGGATTCCCGATCTTCGCCTTCATAATGTTTCTGATCTTCAAATTTACCTTTGCCGGAGCCGCGCCGTTCATCGGCTGGCTAAGCCTCGGTTTTGAGCGTCTCGCCGGGTTTATCGCGGCATCTTTTCCGGAAAACATTTTTCGCTCATTGATCATTGATGCCCTGATCAATGGTGTCGGGAGTCTTCTTGAATTTCTGCCGCTCATCATGTTCATGTTTCTGGCCATCGCGTTTTTCGAAGACTCCGGATATATGGCCAGGGCCGCGTTTTTAATGGACAAATTCATGGCGCGTTTCGGTCTGCATGGAAAATCATTTCTGCCGCTCATGATCTCGACAAACGGATGCGCGGTCCTGGGAATCATGGCTTCGCGCACCCTGGAGAATTCAAAAGACCGGCTCATTACCATGCTGATCACGCCGTTCATGATCTGCGGCGCCAAACTCCCGGTCTTCGCGATCTTTATTGCCGCATTCTTTCCTGAAAATTACGCGGCGTTTATGATGTTTCTGCTGTATTTTTTCAGCATCTCAGTAGCGCTTGCCTCCGCATGGATACTCAGGCAGTTTGTGTTTAAAGGCGAGGTCGAACATTTTGTCATGGAACTGCCGCCCTATCGTTTTCCTTCAATAAGGGGAGTCTTCCTCAAGACATGGGAGCGGGGAGTGGTTTATCTGAAAAAAGCGGGTACCGTGATCCTGTTTATTTCGGTCATTATCTGGGCGGGTTTTTCTTTTCCAATCGGCGCGCCTGTCAATGAACGGACGGGTGTCGAACAAAGCGCGATAGGTCGTCTGGGCCGCGCGATCGAACCTGTATTAAAACCGTTGGGACTGGATTGGCGGGCCGGAACAGCGCTGGTTTCAGGCGTTGCGGCAAAAGAAGTCATCATCAGCACCTTTGGGACTATTTACAGCCTTCAGGACGGGGAGGAGGAGTCGCTTGAAAAACATCTTGCGGAAGATCCTTTCTGGGATCCGCTCAAGGCCTTTTCCTTTCTGATTTTTAGTCTGCTTTACACGCCATGCTGTGTGTCTGCAGTTGTATTTTTTAAGGAAGCCGGAAGCTGGCGATGGACACTGTTTTTGATGTTCGGGACCGCTTTACTGGCCTGGATTGTGTCGTTCGTTTTCTACCAGGCAGGGTTGCTGCTTTTATTCTGATCACGGCACCCGGGTCTGCTCCCAGCCGCTCTAATTTTTAAACAGGAATATTGACATTTGAAAATGGATGCGTTATGATGAAACTGTTTTAAGCTTCCGTGTTCTTCGAAACATCAAATTGTCTAAAGAGGAGAAAACAATGCTTGCTGTCGCGCTTTTGGTGCTCGGGATTCTTTCGCGTTTTTTTATCCATGCTCCGAATTATACTCCTGTAATCGCGCTGGCCTTGTTCGGGGGTATGTATCTAAGGAAAGAGGAGTCTTTGTGGATGCCTTTGGCACTAATGGCTATTTCGGATCTGGTTCTGGGCCTGCATCAGGTGATGGTATTTACATGGGGGAGCGTTCTTTTGATCAGTCTGTTAGGAATGTGGCAAAAGGAGAAAAAAGGAGTACTTCCTTTGGCGGCAAAATCTTTGGCCGCGCCGGTATTGTTTTTCATTTTGACAAATTTCGGATGCTGGCTGGTCATGTACCCGCTTACGTTTGAGGGATTCATTCGTTGTTACGTGGCGGCGATCCCGTTTTTCAGAAATACGCTGGCAAGCACGATCATTTACAGTCTTGTGTTATTTGGCGCCTATGAGCTGATTGCCCTTCGGGTGAAGGGGACGCGGTTTGCATGGTTAACGGCATGAAAGGTCTTAGTTAAATCCTCCGCTGAAATGCCAAGCTGATAAATTCAGATGCCAAAGGATGAATTAATAAAATCAAGATTAAGGTTTTATAAGATTTAGATTTTGAGTTTTGGATTCAGTGTTTGAGATTTAGAAAACGCTCTTTAAATATCATATCGGTTCCCGTTCGAAATCACGGGATTAAATGGGAAACCTGGTGCGAATCCAGGACGGTCCCGCCGCTGTAAGGGTTATAGAAACCCAAGCCAGAACGCCGGCCGATATTTTTGTATGATCACTGCTCAAGACAGTGAGACGTACGCATAGATTGGGATCAAGAAACAGGGTGCCATCCTGATCGGACATAAAGTCTGGTCAGGATTTTTTGTTTTTAAGAGAAAGGAAACACAATGAAAAGAAGTCTGTTTCTTTTATGGTGTTTATTTTTATTAGCTATGGAAACCGGGCTGGCCCAGGATGTCGATCTGAACAGGATCGTGGTGACATCGAGCCGCATGGCCAGAATGGATTATCAAATCGCCTCGAACGTGACCGTGATCCGTTCGCAACAGATTGAACGTTCCGGAGCGGCGACCGTGTCCGGAATTCTCAAAGAGCGGTTGGGATTGAACATCTACGATCAAAGTTCGGCCAAGACAGCGACCATCGATATTCGCGGATTCAACGACGCCGCTAAAATGAACGTCCTTGTTTTGATGAACGGCCGCAAGATTAATTCCATCGATCTCTCGGGCGCGGACCTTCTGCAGGTTCCGTTAGGCGCGGTCGAGCGGATCGAGGTGGTTCACGGCGCAGGTTCGGTCCTTTACGGGGATAATGCCGTCGGAGGTATCGTCAATATCATTACTAAAAAAGGCCGCGGCCCAATGTCGGCCGAGGCCGGAAGTTATTACGGAAGTTATGACCGGCGGGGTTCGGACCTTGAGTTGTCCGGAAGCAGTGAAGAATGGAATTATTATCATTATCTGAAATATTTTGATGAAAAAGGTTATCGTGAGAACAGCGACGTGCTTGGGAAAGATTACGACGGCCGTATCGGTTACGAATTGTCCCGCAGGACCAATATCGATGTGTTTACCTCCTGGCATGAAGATGATTACGGGCTTCCCGGCGGTTTGAATGAAACCGAACTGGAGACTTTGGGCCGGCGCGGCTCCGCGGATGATCAGGATTTTGCGAACACCAAAGACCGCCATGTTCATTTACGGCTGGATACGGTACCATGGCCGGAAGATATCCAGCTGGGCCATCTGGTTTTCGATGCTGGTTTCCGCAATCGTGACACCTATGCCGAATTCGCGGCCTGGAATTTCGGGACCAGGCGCAACATCGACACCTGCAACTGGAATGTGAAATACACTTTCGATCAGGAGGTGCTGGGACATGATTTTAGCATTGTGACAGGTTTGGATTATTATGATGTGGAAAATGACATTCTGGGGAGCGGTTCAAATACCGATGATCTGACGATCGGAAAAGTGGAGACGGGGGCGTATGTCTTTTCCGAAGTCGAGGCCTTCCGGCATTTTTTTGTCAATGCCGGAACGCGTTATCAGCGGGCTGATTACACTTTTGACCAGCGCAGCGGAACCCCTAGTTTTTTAAAACAGCGCGCGGATGAAAACGTTTCAATGCTCGGGGTCAAGTATGAGTACGGACGAGGGTCCAGTGTTTTTGCCGGCATTCAGCAGACCTTCCGGTTTTTAGCGACGGACGAATGGTACGATACCTGGTCGGGCCTTGATACCACGCTTTCTCCCCAGACTGGAATCCAGTATGAGGCCGGAATCAAACATAATCTTTCAGAGGCGGTGATGCTGGGAGTGACGCCCTACTGGATCGAGATTGAGGATGAAATCTTTTTTGACCCGCAGAACACCTTTTTCGGCAAGACCGGGAATTACGATAAAACCCGGAGGATTGGTGTCGAGACAGAGGCCCGTGCGGATATGGGGAAACTTTTTTCTCTTCAGAGCGACTTCTTAACGCGGTGGGAAACCTTCGTAAGCTACACCAGACAGGAGCCCGAGTTTGTCGACGGGCCTTATGATGAGAAGCGCGTTCCGTTTGTTCCGAATAACCAGGCGGCTGCAGGTGTGAATGTCCAGCTGCTCGGAGCTTATAATCTTTCGGTCTCCGGGCGTTACGTTGGTTCCATGTTCGCCATTAACGACACATTGAACGCAACCGGAAAGATCGAGCCGTACACTGTGTTTGACATGAACCTGGCTTATGAGAAAATGAATTACAAGGTTTACTTCCAGCTGAATAATATTTTTAATGAAGAATATTTTTCGTATGTGGCCAAGTCAACGACAAGCCCGACCAAAGATCATTTCCCGGCCCCCGGCAGAAATTTTTATGTGGGAATGAAGGTGAGGTTTTGATATATGGAAAAGTAAAATGGGGGAAATTGCGTATTTATTATTTCCATGTTACTATCAAAAGAAACTTACAGATAACAGGAGGCCTTGATGCCATCATATAAAGAATTGTTCGAGGCCCTGACCAGGGTTGGGGATGTCCGGGAAATGGATCAATTGATGCATGAACTGCTGACGCCCAAGGAGCTTGATGATATCTGGCGGCGCTGGCAGGTCATGGAGGATCTGTATCATGGCGTGCCGCAAAGGGAAATTGCCGAACGGCATAGAATGAGTTTGTGTAAAATCACCCGGGGTTCAAAGGTTCTGCAGAACAAAAACTCAATTTTCCGCAAAATAATCGAGAAGAGGGAAAAGAAGTAAATGGTTTATGAAAAAATCCGAAGCGCCGTGCGCCAATATCTGATTCTTAATTATTTTGAAATTTGAACTGGTTCAGAATACAGGATTCAGAGTTCAGGATTTATTTATGTATAATGTGCTCATGCCCTCATCTAAAATGAAACATTTTTTTACGGATATGGCCGCTGCCATTGCGGCAGCCATCCTTTTTTACCTGGCTTCGCCCAATCATTTTGATCCAATGGGCTGCCCTCTGCTGGCCTGGGTATTTGCGGTCCCGCTTTTTTTCGTACTCGACGGGAAGTCGTTACGGGAACGTCTTGTCTTCGGCGCCTTGTTCAGCCTGACCGCTTATGCCTTGCTCCTGGGCTGGATCCTCAATGTAAATAAATTTTTGTTCGTGTTTTTTACGCTGCTTTTTGCGATGCAGCCGGTGTTATTCGCGGGCTTTTTTAAAAGTTGCGCGGGGCATCGAATGCTTCGCGTCCTTTGCCTTCCTTCCCTGTGGGTGATGACCGAGGCCGCGCGTTCGTTCTTGATCGGCGGATATGCCTGGACTATCGGGCATTCGCAAGCGTTTCTGCCGGACATTGTCCAGATCGCCGACCTGACCGGCGCCTACGGGATTTCTTTTCTGATCATTCTGGTCAATTCCGGTCTGTACTTTTCCCTTAAAAATAAAAAAAGCGCGCCCGTATTTCTTGCCGCGGTTTTTTTGGCAGGGGCATTATTGTACGGAAGACTGGCGGTCGAAGATACTCTGCCGGGAACAACCGTTACTGTTTGTACGATCCAGCCAGATATTTCAAAAGAAGAAAAGCTCAATCCCGATGCGCTCGATGCGACCGTCGATAAACAGCTCGCGTTATCTGAAAGGTGCTTTGCGGCAAAGACGCCGGATCTTGTTGTTTGGCCTGAAACCTCGGTAAGCGACGATGTCATTAACGACGGTACACTCAGGCAGAAAATTCAGGCGTTCATTTCGAAGCATCCTGTCGCGATGTTGATTGGATCGGCCATGCTTGTCGACGGAAAAAATTATAACAGCGCCGTCCTCTTTGATAAGACCGGACAGCCGGAAGGGATTTATCACAAACAGCATCTGCTTCCGTTTAATGAATATTTCCCTTTTCAGGACAAACTTTTGTTCCTGCAAAAAATATTTCATCTTAATAATTACGAGTTTCGTCAAGGGAAATGGGCCGGGCCCCTTCCGTTTAAAAAGGGTGATGAAAAAGGAAATTTCGGCGTTGCGATTTGTTCCGAAGAAGGGTATCCTGCATTATTGAGGAAAGAGGCTGCCCAGGGGGCCCTGTTTTTCGTGGCCATGCTCAACGATGCCTGGTTTAAAAGCGATGCGGCGGCCATGTTACACGCGCAAAACGGTTTTATACAGGCGGCGTCGCTCAAACTCCCGGTCGTAAGGAGCGCTAACAGCGGCTTTACCTGCGCCATCGACCGTTACGGCCGGAGCCGGGATGGGCTGAAAAACGATTTGAAGCTGGGCGAGAAGGAAGTTTTTATTTTTGAAATAAGTCTGCTTGCGCGCAGGACATTTTACGCGGTATTCGGGGATGTATTCATTCTGGTTTGCGGGTTTGTATGGCTGTTAGCCGCCCGGGATCAAACGCCTGGGAAATGATTCGGACTTTCAGGGTTTGCGATTTATAATTAAGAAGGAAATCATGAATAAATTTAACGTGACAGTGATGATCTTGTCGGGAACTTTTCTGATAACCGCTGATGCCATGGCAGGGGGGGCCGCGGCGCGCAGAAGGCCTATGCCTCAACCGCAGCAGCAGCCCCAGCAGGTTATGGCCCAGAAACTCGAAGCCCAGAAACAGCTTCACGACCAGATCCTGCAGAAACAGGATGAGTCCGGAGCCCCGGATGAGGAGATGGAATTTGACCAGTTATGGCAGGAACTGGCCGTATCAAGCGAAATCTGGACGCGCCTGGTGGACCGTCAGATCAAGGCGCTTATTATCGAAACTTACATCGACTGGTATCGTGAGCAGGGGATTATGATTCGCAAATCCCAGATCGACTACATGATTATGATCGATTCGCTGGCCCTGCAGCAGTCCGGGATTTTTAACCAGCCTTTCCAGAATGTGCTTAAATTTGTTGCGGTGATGGAATATGATTTTGATAATGGTACGGACAAAGATCAGCTGGCCCGCCAGATCCTCGGCCCCCAATTGTATGAATATAACCGGCAGAGATTTGCGAGGTAAGGGAAGTTTTTTAAAAGAAAGGAGATGGCTGTGGATAAAAAGCGATGTTCCAAATGCCGACGCGTTAAGGACGTGAGTTTTTTTTCGAAGAATTCTTCCATGTTTGATGGATTGAGTCATTATTGCAAAAAATGCAACCGCGAGAGGCTGGCAAAATATTTTGCCACCAGAAAAGGAAAGGCCGCGGTGAAGCGCGCTACAGCCAGACGTACCGCTGCCAGACGGGCAGGTGTCCGGCTCTTGCGAAAAAAGAATTAATATTTTCCTGATTAAAAAGGAGATTTGTGTGAAAAACCTTGTCATGACAACGGCTGTGATGTTTTTCTGTACCGGATGCATGTTTGTCTCGGAATCGTATGCTCCGGCAGAAAACGGGGAAGGGTATGAGGTCAAAGGCTCCTGCGTCGGATATCAATGGGATAGATGCCAGGCGCGGGCCGAGGCCCTGTGCGCGGAGGTGGGGAAGGTCGGCTCAGTCAGCCAGAGCGGCGGCCCTCAGAATGCGATCATCCCTAAAAGGGTTTTGATCAAGTGTGTTGAATAAAAAAAGAAAGAGATAATCCTCACCTGCGAAAACAAGCGGGTTTTAAATTATCGCGTCTTTATTTTCTTGCTTGTTTAATCCCAATAATGAATAGAAATTTGTCACGGGGATGATATCAGTTATAACCGGGGGAAGTATTTGAATATCATTAATGTGAAGGTTGTCGAGCGAGACAGGATCAACAGCGTAGTGGAAAGTTTCACCGGTTTCTTTCATGGTCATCATTTGAGCGTTAAAATCGATTCCTCCGTTGGTCGTTTCCGCCGAATATTTCTTCGCCTCCCCGGCCGTCAGTATATCATTTCGAAGATTCTGAAAGGCCCAGCGGGCTTCTTCCTGAACGCGCCCGAGCGAGTGATTCCTGATATTCAAAAACAGATTGGCAAGAAAAAGAGGAAGGTCCTTCGTATTATGATATTCAAAGACAGCTCCCAGTCCGGCGACCAATTGTTCTCCAGTCGTTGTTTTCAGCATTTCTGAAATCTCCCCGGAATTTGAAGCCAGCAGGTTCTTTAGAAGAGATGCGATTTTGCGGTCTTTGTTGTTTTTTATGAAAAGGCTTATCTTTTTCGCTTCTTGTGCCAGGATTTGATCATATTCAGGCAGGATGAATTCTATTCTTAATGTATGCCGCCGAAATTCCGGCTGCCATGTCGAAGGATTAAACCATTGATGTCGACCGCTTTCTTTAATCATTGCCGGGATTTTTTTAAAGGGGAGAGCAAAGGCTTTTTCCAGGTCTTCTTTTGCCCGGATTGAAATATTTGAAGTATCTGGTTCGTGACCTGACACTAACTCATTGATCACCCATATTGCCTCAGATGTTTCGAGCTTGCTGACGCCATCGGAAATTTTCTTATCAAATTTGTTCGACAGCATCGCGTAATCTTTCGGATTACCGGTAACCCGGACCGGGAGTTTGACCGGGACCGGGGTTCCGCTGGAACGTTGCGACTGCAGGCGCACGAACCGTTCAATATCTTTTTGAGCGGATCCGTCTGAAGTCTGCATTGCCGAACCCTCCCTGGTCTCATCAAAATTATCGTCGACAGGAATATTTTCACGGAGTTCAATGCCGGCGGGAAGATCCGCGGCAACTCCCGCGGTCACGAACATGATTGCCGGGAGGTTCGGGAGGCGTATGGTTCCATCATTGACGGGGGCAGTTATGCTTGAGGATGCAGCCGGATTTTCGCTGGGAACGATATAACCGGTTATTCCGTGATTTCTGGCGGAAGTAACGACCCTCGCGTAGTTGCCGGCCTGCTCAGATTCGAGCAAGCCGCGGTCCAGATACTCGTTAAGGTAGTCGGCATTTTTTAATTTCCCGGTTTCGATCGCCTGAATTAAAATTTGAGTGTATTGATCCAGATCGGACGATTCAAGCGCGGCGCGCAGAGCTTTGTTGTAGCCCGTCATTTTTTTTCTACGGTCTTCTTTCCAGAGTTTCCTGACTGTTTGAAGAGACGTTCGTCTGATTTCTCTGATTTTTTCTGAATGAGAATTTTGGAAAAAGAATAAAAGATTGGCAAGGAAGGTTGTAAAGTCTTCCCGGTCGTCGTATTTAAAGAAAAGTTGCAGCTGATCCAGCAGTCGTTGTCCATTATTCTCTCCAAGGGCTCCCATTATTTCTGTCTTCGTCATCATTGCCAGCAGATTATTCAAGACTCCGGCGGTAACGAGATCTTTGTTGCCGTTAATAAAGGTCAGGAATGCTTTGGCTTCATTTTCAAGGTTTTCGGCATATTGGGGAGCGATGGTTTTACGGATCAGCGTTTTCTTTCCGAAGGGCCAGGCGAATAGTTTATGGACGCTATTCTTTCTGATTATTTCCCCGATTTCCTCCGGAGCGATGTCAAAAGCAAGTCTTAAATCTTTTTTGGCCCGGTCAGAGATATTCATCGCGTCCAGTTCTATTCCCTTCATCAGGTTTTGAATGACCCATACTGCTTCGGCCGTTTTTAGTCTTTTGACTCCTTTAGAAATTATCCTGTCGGTTTTACTCGCGAGCATCGCGGAATCTTTAACCGGTATCACGACGGAGACGATATTATTATGACGCCGTGACTGTGACTCCGCGAATTCTTCGACATCTTTTACGGCGGCTTCATCAGAAACCAGCATCGCCAGATCACCGATTCCGCCTCCGAAATACCTGCGTGGAATGACTTCATTGGTGACTGGATCGATATCTTCTTTGATTAAGTCATAAATACCTGTCTGGTAGGCTTTGATATATTGCTGATAAACTTTTTCGCGGATTTGTTTGTCCTCAAGACTGATCGCCTTGACGTTATGCCGGTCGGCATAGATTTTTCCGAGGACGCTTTCTTTTAGATTTTTTTTGTACCATGTGGCGAGAATCACCGAGTGGAAGATTTGCCTGAGCGCGGCGAAATTCTTCCCGTTGTTGATCTCTTCTTTGATAGCCGGTAACAAAATGTTGCGCACGGCGTCTTCGGTGATCTTGTTTAACGGCTTGAGCTGTTCCTGGCCCAGGCCGCCAAGGCCGTGTTTGTTGCTGCCGGCATGCATTTCCATGGCCAGATAATCCCCTTCGAGTTTTACGTCCAGCCGGCTTTTGACAACGAAGATATTATTTTCCTTAACAAAAACAACTGACTCTTCGGGGACGATCCAGATTTTGTTGAAGATATCTCCCGGGATCTCGGTAACGCCATATTCCGAGCGGGTTCTTTCATAAACCGATTTCCAGAATGCTTTTCCCCGTTCGCTGTCCGGATGCATCATGCTGCTTGATAATTGTTTCAGCAGATAATCCTGGGCCAGCATGTCCCGGCCCATTTCGGTTTGGCTTAAACCGTCAGCCATGATCCGGTCTTTTTCGTAGGGGGACAGATTGACCCAAACCTCATCTTCCGGAATGGCCAGCGCCGCTAAAAAGTAATTGATCAGTTTTTTGGATTCGGACTGGAAGTCCTCGCCCTGCAAGTCATCGTCTCCACGGTCGATAATAAAATTAAATTCCATGGGATCGTCCGGATTCAAGCTCATCCCTACGATAATGGGAGGAACGCAAGAAGGGCTTGACGCGATAAATGTCCCTGGCGCGGATAAATTCAGGATAGTCTGGGCCTGGACCGGTGAAAAGAAGACAGAACTCAGAGAAAAACTGACGAGTACAATAATGACTGCGGCACGGAACAGGAATTTTCCTTTTTGTTTGAATGGATAAGCGTTCATAGCAAATGGAATAATCGGTGATAAATGTAGGCAAAATATAACATATAAGTAGATAGAATATCAAGGTCCGGGAAAAAGCAAATTGATCGGGGAGGATAATTTTTGCAGGGAGACTGTCAGACGGCTGGGAGAGTGAATTTCATAGGTAACGACGAAAATCTCAGAGTGCGAAGATTTAGCCAGGGCAGGGAACTGTTTTTTTAGAGAAAAAGGGTGGTTTTAGCTAAATTTGGTCATTGACAAAAAGTTAACATTTTGTTCTAATGGTTACTTCAAACAAGAAACGTAAATGCCGTTCTCACAGAACTTTAACCGCGAGATTAATTCTTTTCGGCTGGTAGCTGATATGGGGCTTTTCCCCAATCGCCCCCGGTTGTCTTACTGGCAAGCGCAGCTGTTTACCGGATTGATCCCCTTAATATTCGCATTTTGTTTTAAGAGAAAAGAAGGAGGAAAAATGAAAAGAGTGGCAGGCCTTTTATTATTAACAATTTTTACTGTTAGCGGTTGTGCGATGAGGTTAGCCGACATGTCCGTTATCTCGACCCGAAATGTGAGTCTTGACAAAGTTGATCTGGACAGGATGCCTCAGGTTAAAAATGTGACGGGAAAAGATTCTAAATTTATCTTCTTGTTTATTCCTTTCGGAGTGCCGCATCTTGAGGATGCGGTTGATGATGCTTTACGAAAAGGACAGGGCGATCTTATGGTTGACGCTGTCGTTTATTCACGGAGTTGGTGGTTTATTATTGGAGAGACGGGTATTGAGGTAAAAGGCTCAGTTGTCAAGACGAGAGGAGTTGAAGAATGAAGAAACAGTTATCCTTGTTAATCGTTATGATTCTATTTTTTTCAGGGTGCGCCACGAGGCACGGTGATTTTACCGTTCTTTCCAATAAAATGCTTCGCTTGTCTGAATTCGAGCTGGACAAGGAAGACCGGGTTAAAAATGTGGTCGGAGAAGATGTCGCTCACATTATTGTTGTTGTCCCGACAAAAGGGACAATAACCCTTGAAAGCGCCGTGGACGATGCTTTGGAAAAGGCGGATGGCGATGTGATGACTGATGTCGTTATTACCCAGTGGGGTTTTTATATCCCCTATATTTATGGACAGATGGGGTGGAAGGTCAAAGGGGATGTGGTGAAGACGAGAAGGAAATAACTGTTTTAAAAGCGGAACTGTACGATCTCACTTTATCGAATGTGATCATCGAGAGACTCTATTCATCAAACAAGTTACTGGAGCCGGCGGAGAGAGATCCCCGCGGGGGGGGGGGATCAGGAAGCTGAAACCGGCAGGGCTATTGTAAACGTTGAGCCTTCGCCAGGTTTGCTCCGGACATTGATGCGCCCGTTATTGATCTCAAGCAGGCTCCGGCAGATCGCGAGCCCCAGTCCGAAACCGTGTTCCTTAGTCGAAAAGAGAGGCTCAAATATTTTTTTCATGTTTTCTTCGGAAATTCCTTCCCCCGTATCAGTGACATGAATAATAATATTTTCGCCGTTCGATTCGCTGGTGACCGTAATTTGTCCGCCTCTTGGCATGGCCTGGATGGCGTTGTTGATCAGGTTGACCAGAACATGTTCGATCCGGGTTTCATTGATCATCACCGAAGGCAGGCCGTCCGCTAGTTTAAGAACAACCCTGATGTTCTGCGGCACTGCCACCTTTTGAATGCTTCTTTTAATGACGGAGTTGGCATTAGTAGAGGATGGGTTTGCCTGCTGTTCACGCCCGAAGGACAGGACGTCATTGACGATTTCGTCGGAGGCTTTGACCTCTTTTTCCAGGATCCGTAAATATTTTCTGATCTTTTCGTTTTCAGAACGGTGCAATTCCCTGGTCAGCAGGTATGAAACGTTGCGAATTGAACCCAGAGGACTTCTCAATTCATGAGCAAGGGTGCCGGCCAGTTTTCCCAAGACAGCCAGTTTTTCGGAACGGATGAGTTTTTCCTGCGTGTCTTTTAATGCAGTGTAGGCCCTCTCCAGTTCAACCGACTTTGTCTCTGCTATTTCGGCGCCGGCTTTGATCCTGATCAACTCCCGATCCTGTTCCTCGAGTTTTTTTCTCTCGGTTACGTCCAGGTCGAGGCCGCGGTAACCGAGCAGGTTTCCCTGTTGATCGAAAAAAGGGAAGGCATTGGTCATCAGCAGGATTTTATGACCGGTGCGGTGGTTGATGATGGCGTTGGGATAATCGATGAAGGGGGTTCTTCGTTTGAACGATTCAAGGATGTCCTTTTTCCATGTCTCTTTGTGTTCTTCGGGAAAGATATCGTAAAAGTGAATTTTGCCGACAATCTCTTCAGGTTTATATCCGTACAATTTTTCTACAACCGGGCTGACGTAGGTGTAGAGGCCTTCAGAGTCAACTTCCCAGATAAGTTCCCCTGAGGCTGTTGCAACCTGGCTGAAACGTTCCTCACTCTCGTGCAAGGCTGCCTCGGCCATTTTGTGTTCCTCGACTTCAATACGTAACTTTTGCATGGCGACTGCCATGTCCGCCCGGGTAGCTTGATCTGTCAGTAGAAGTTTCTCAATTTCTTCTTCAAGGCATTTTTTTGAGGGACTAACGATGAATTCGTCATAGGGATCGCCTTTGCAGGCGAAGGCCGTTTGTTCAGCCCAGCAGTTTGTCTGAAAAAGCCTGGTGCAATACCCTGCCAGTTTTCCGCCGATCAGGCTGCTTTCCATGCAGATTCCGAGGGCGCGCTGGTAATGGCTTTCCCAGCTGTTGTAAATATGGAAATGACATTCTTTCTTTTTTGCATTACAGCAGGTCAAATGCCACTGGCCCCAGCCGGCGACTGCTGCGACATTGGCGAGTTCCTTGAATCCATCTTGGAAATCAGAATATCGGGAGATGATCTTCCAGTCTTCTTCGATACTTTTACGGCCTTCGGACTGGAGGGACAGGGAGAAACGTTTCGCGCCGACCATGGTAAGCAGGCCATTCATCAGTCGCGACACGGTTACGTCAAGCCACATCATGGTTGCAGGAAGATCGTTTAACGTGAAGGTGCCTTGCATGGTGTCCCACTCGATGTTGATTCCGGATACTGTGATTTTGACTGTATCTTTTTTTTCCATGGAATAATTATAAGGAGCGGATTGTTTCGATGAAGTCTTTCACCTCGAAAGGTTTATAGACTATCTTTTCGGCTTTTTCCTGCAGCGCCTGTTTGACCCGGTCCACATCGGCGTATCCGGTCATGATGATGACACGCGTTTGAGGGTGAGCCTTTTTGATCAGCTTGAGGACCGAAATGCCGTCAATGCCGGGCATCTTGATATCGAGCAGAACGATATCGAAAACCTGGCTCTCGATGAGGCGGACCGCATCCTCCCCGATATAAGCGGTGGTTGTTTTTAAATTTTCTCCTTCAAGGATGTCCGCAAGACTGTCGCAGAAATCGACATCATCATCAACAATAAGAACTTTTTTTTCTTCAGGCACGTTTTCCCTTTCTTTTAAAAGAAGATTTATATTAACTCTAAAACATCCTTATTTTTTTTAAATTGCCTGAAGCTGTCGAAAGTAGACTTTTTTATAGGATATTTGCCGCGGAATGTTAGGGGACTTGAATGTTAGGGGACTTGAATGTTAGGGGACTTGAATGTTAGGGGACTTAGCCCTATTTTAGTAATGAAAATAGGTGCTGCGTCCCCTATTTTCCCATTTTTCCCCGCCTCATTTCTAAAGTAGAAGAAAACAGGCTTTAAGGGCTAGTAAACAACAGGTAAATACAGGTTCGGAAGAGCTGGAGTATTTAAAAAGAACGCCGGATTGAACATTTGACCGAGAATAAAAAAAGTGGAATTTTCTATACTTTAAGAGGAAAAAGGCTAGTTTAGGGGGAGTAATGTCATTGACAAAAAAACGGCCTTCTGTTCTAATACTTTATCAATTTAAACAGGATTTTAAGTGGCCCATATCACAAAGGATAAATCTGTCACTTCAGTTTAGAGGATTTTTCAGACCCTCGTCATAAGGCTGGGGTTTTTGTTTTATTCATAGTCCTCACGTAGAGACGAGGCCTGCCTACCGGCAGGCAGGTCTGCCTACCGGTACAAACTGGTAACATAGTTTACAAAACAGACCGGGTACATGGTTTACACTTAATGGCAAGGAGGAACCCTTATGCCATGGAAAGTGATAAACCAAATGGAATTAAAAACCCAGCTTGTAACCGA
>JBFMEN010000021.1:0-37652 GCA_040753435.1 Candidatus Omnitrophota bacterium
AAAAAACATGGAAACAAAAATCGCCAACGCCATGCGTTTTGCCTATCTCTCCGGTAACATCAATTCTGAGGCAACGAATCCTAAATTCCCTCTTCACGAGTAACATCTAATTATGAGTCAACTGGCTCTCACCTTTTACCATACGATTCACAGGTCGATGGTTAAAAACTAGTGCCTTTAGAGCAATTGATTCGATTTGAGTTCATTCTCAACGGCGATAAGCGCATCCTTTAATTCACCAAGCAAAGAAACGTTAATCGACACGCCTTTTGCCGTCGGAACCATCTCCTCAGACCCCTGTGTCATAGTCCAGGTTCGGATATCAACCAGATCATTCCCTTTGTATTCTCGTATTCCGACGCGCACTTCCTGGAACTTGTTCTTTTTAAAAACAGCAACGGTTTTATCCATTGATCTCACCCCCCTCCGGCCCATGGGTCATGTCTTTCTCAAAATTCCCGATCCCGGTTTTTAATGCATCCATTGCCTGAAGTATGCATTCATGATACTTCTTTCTAAAAAACAGCAGCCACAAGAATCTTCCCACTAGATTCGACCCGGTGTATCTGACCCGATGATCAACGCGAGTCCCATTAGAACGCTCTTCGGCAATCACAAACTCCTGACCAATCATCATACCGGATTTCCATTCAATCTGCAGAAGATGTCCCTTAAGCTGAATGACTTCTCCGCTCCATATGGATTTTAAAAATTTTCCGGTCATCACCATCTGGCAACTTCTACCCGGGCCAATCTCTTCCGGTCCCGACCCAGTTAACGTATACTGCACCGGCGAATCTTTAGGCCACCACTGTGACCAGCCCCACTTTAAAATATCGGAAACCGCATCATGGAACGGTCGTTCAACAAAAGTAAAATGATGCTCCTTCAAATATTTCGGAAGTTTTGTCTTATTTTTAAAAAAACCAACCAAGGGCATTCAAATCCCCCTTTAAGAGTAAGCCCCATTAATGATCTCAATCCTCGCTGCTTCCTCAAGAGTCTGTAATAAAATAAAACATTCAAAAAGATTATTACCGATCGCCAGAGAACCATGCTTTTGAAGGACTGCAAGGTTTTTATTTGTTAACGTCTTAACAACTGGAACCGGATCTTCGACATTTAACGTTTCTTGAGGTATAGATGCAACTTCACCGAGAACATGTTTTGCTTCAATAATCTTCGGTCTCAGCACATTATTTTTTAAGAAGAAAGCGTTGGTATACAGCGAATGAATATGCGCGATCGCTTTTACGTGTTCGAAAGCCTGATAAATCGCGGAATGCAATCTCCATTCTGATGAAGGCCTTGAATCATCCTGGCATTCTCCACTTACATGCATGCTGACAATATCATCTTCTCTTAACAAGCCAAGACAGGTGCGTGTTGCCGTGATCAAAAAGTTCCCAGCATCGATACGCAGACTAAGATTGCCGCTGAGACCGACCGTCAGATCTTTCTCCCACAACAGTCGTCCAAGCGCAATTATATTTTTTTTAAGTTCGTCGATATTGTTCTGGCTCATACTTAATCAAAGAACAGATCTGCACAAGGCAGAATCCGGAAATGTTATGGAACAGGGCTGCAAGCACTTCCAATCCTGGCGAAAACCGCCTCTTCGACCGTTCGCTTGGCTCGTGAGCTTAATGACGTCACTTCAACTCGCGTTTGTCCCGCTCCAGCAGAATCAAAAAAAACCCCCACTTCAGTTGTATCCACAGCACCTGGCACATTCATCAGAATCATATAGCCTTTTTCCCGATTCATCGAAAACAAAACATATTTATCACTATCCAAACCTTTTTTTCCATAAGGCCGAGTCATCTCAAAAACGGCATTAAAAACTTTTTCCCGGTCACATCCAAATGCACGGGGTTCTGTGTTTTTCCTCAGATTCGTTAAAACACGATTTGAAGAACCCCAAACGCTTCTGGGCATATCCAAGACCCACTGGCAACCTGTTAGTATTAATGAAATAAATATTATTAGTAATATATTAGTATACATAGATTATTTGTATTATATATAAAATCTAAATATTAATCAAATTCTTTATACGCAGCCTAAAAGCGGGAAAAAATACTCTTCTTCAATCTTGATCCTGCTGATAACCCTTTCTGAAAAAGCTAAAAACCGTCTTGGGAAATTTTTGATCGCAATGGGCGCAGGGTGGTCAGAATATTCTTCCAAGAAACTCCAGAATTCCAGCTTCATTTCATTCATGTCATGTTCCAAAAATTCCAGCATTTTTATGGCTTCCCGATCATCACTATACCGAGCTTTCAAAGCACCATAAAGTTTCGGACCCTGCAGCCGCATAAATTCCCCCAAAACTTTCTCAAGTTCTTTAAGGATTGGAAATGCTTTTTGATAATCCCGCACAACATCCAGAATACTATTTAACTCGGACAGGATCTCGTTATGAAATGTTTTAAAAGAATTCATCATATGGAGGGATCAGACAATTACCGGCGCTCAATCTGCTTCCGAAACTCCTGGCAGATCTTTTCCAATCCCATCGCTTGGGTTTGACTGCGAAGGAGCTCCTGGCTAAGAAGCCGTTCTTTCTGCCGCAAAAACTGTATAGTCTCCCGAAGCTCCGATAATTCATTATCCATTTCCTGCTTCCCTTTCAACCATTCATCACGTTGCTCTACTACCTGATCATTGATATTGCCCTTCTCATCAATCTGATGCTGCAACTGCGACCGTTGCTGCTGACTGTGCTCAATCTCATCCTGAAGTCTCCTGACTTCATTCTCCAGCTTGGTCACATTACTTTGCGCTTCCAATAATCGACCTTCACTTTCGGTCTTCAAACGGGACATTTCAGCCTCAAGGACTTCAAGTCCCTCGGGGTGAGTCCCCTGTTCTTTCAAATGCTCCTGTTCCTTTCGCAGCGAACTGATCAATTCCCTGGCATTCAGCAATTCATTATCTTTTTCCTGTTGAACAGTTAACAACTCTGTTTCCAGGGAAGATATTTTCGATGTTATCTTAATGATCCCATCTTCAAACATTTTGTTCTGTTTGCTTAATTTCCCGATTAACGCGTTGGCTTCATTTCTTTCATGCTGGGATTTTTCCTGGACTTCTTTTAATTCCCCCTCAAGGCCCGCAATCTTGTTTAAATTCTCATGAAGTTTATGTTCCAAATCTTCTCGTTCCTGTTTCAACGAATTAATATCCTGATCAGGGACTTTCGCCAGCATTTCCTGGAAATCGGCTTCCAATTTCTTATTCTTTGAATTCAGTGCCTGAATGACTTCAAGGGCTTTCTGAGCCTGTTCATCCGCCCGGCTCATAATAAAATTCAATTTATCCTGAAGCTGCGTAGTCATTTCCCGGTTTCGCTGATCCTGTTGCCGCAGAGCGTCCGCATCTTTCTTCAACAACTCTCTTTCGGTCTTTAACCGCTCCCCTTCTTCGGCTTTTACCTTTGCATTCTGCAGCTCTATTGCCATGGAATCGAGCTGCAGCTTCATTCCCTGTTCTTCCTGCTCAACCTTTTGGAGCTTCGTCTGAATGACCTCAAACTCATTTTTATCGATGACATCTTCTGCGTCCGGAGAACGGGACATGCCTCGGTAGACAAGACCGATGCCGACGATAAAAAACGTGACTCCAAGCGAAACCAGAATCATTAGGGTCATCGACTTCCTCCAATAAGTATTTAAATATACGACCCGTTCTTCAAGTAACCTGCGTAGTCTTTGACCGATTCCTCTAAAGACATGAAGGTTTTGCAAAACCCAATACGGCGTAATTTATTCATTGAAGCCTGGGTGTAATACTGATAACGTTCCCGAAGTTGTTCAGGCATGTCAATATAATGGATGTCGGGTTTCTTTCCAACTGCATTGAATATCGCATTGGCCAGATCATTCCAACTCCTGGCCTTACCGGTCCCGACATTATAAATTCCATGGATATCGGGATGTTCGAAAAAATGCATTACGACATCAACCGCATCTTTGATATAAATGAAATCCCGTTTCTGCTCCCCATCGGCGTACTCTGACCGATAAGATTTAAACAAATTAATCCTGCCGTCCTTAACGACTTGGGGATAAGCTTTATTAACAACGCTGCGCATCTCTCCCTTATGATACTCATTGGGACCGAAGACATTAAAAAACTTGAGTCCGACAACTTTGTCGCGAAGACGGTTTTCCATCACCCACAAATCGAATTTATGCTTGGACCATCCATAAAGGTTCAACGGCTCCAGTTCGTCGAGCCGCGACTCATCGTCATCATAGCCGCGCCTCCCGTCCCCGTAAGTCGACGCGGAACTGGCGTAAATAAACGGCACTTTATGATCGAAACACCACTGGGCCAAACGTTTGGTGTATTGAAAATTATTGCGTTCATAATATTCGGCATCCGTCCCTGTCGTTGAACTGCAGGCACCCATGTGAATAACGGATTCTGGAACGGGGATATTCTCCAGCGTTGCCAGGAATTCTTCCTTGTCGATATATGACGCAAACTTCTTTCCTTCCAGGTTTCGCTTCTTTGAAAAATTTTCGTTCAAATCATCCACGACGATCAAATCATCATATCCCATGTCATTAAGGCGGGCGGTGATGCAACTTCCGATAAATCCCGCCGCACCGGTCACGATAATCACTTCATGTCTCCTTTATTCTCCGGACATAATGAATTTCCGATTGCTTTTCCCGTTGCCAATAGAAAGCTTGTCTCGGACATATCCTGATAATTTTTAATATTTTTTAACTTAAAAAAACCGAGGGTGACACCATCCCCATCACTTAATTCGCCTTCAATACTGATAAGACGTTTGCGCCTGCCTCCAAAATATCGCATCCATCGATCCACAACATCAAAACGCTCGATACGTCCCTGAATGATCAGGTCTGCTTCCGCCGCTTTAGCCGGATCCCGAACAAATTCAAACCCGGAACACTCATGCATGCCGTCTTCCACTCCTCTGACCAAAATCAGCGCTATCCGATCAAGATCCTCTGTCGCCCGGACCGCCGTTCCCGCCGAGAAAGGAAGAATCAGAACATCACCGCCTTTTGATAATCCCTGGGGATGAACAACCGTCTTTTTAATCACGGCATCGAAACCCTGACCCATCCTGAAAGTCGCGCATCCAGAGAAAGAAAGAATGATCAGCAGGAAATTTAGCTTCTGGTTGAATTTTAGCATAGGCTTGCGCCCGGCTCAAGAAATCCCGATATTAATTACGCCCGGCTTCTTTCGTCAATGAATTGAGCAGCTTAACTTTTTTGGCATCGCCATCTGACGGATAATAACGCCACATCCAGTTCCCGGTAATCGTTCCGGGCGTATTCATCCTGGCTTCTTCGCCGAGATTCAATACATCCTGAAAAGGAATAATCGATAAAACGGCTTTAGACCTCAAGGCCAGGCCGATAAAGTCCCCTGCGATCGTTCCCTCCTGAGGCTCTTTATGCAAATATTCTTTCAAATTTTGCTTGTCTTTCGGACTGGCATCCTGAACGAACCATCCTCGAGTAGTATTGTTATCATGAGTCCCTGTGTAAACAACACAGTTTTCGCGATAATTCTCCGGTATATACGGATGTGTTTTTAAATCTCCTCCGAAAGCGAACTGCAGCACCTTCATCCCTGGGATTTCAAAACGTTCCATCAACCGTGTCACGTCCTCCGTAATGATACCGAGGTCTTCCCCGATCAGCGGCAGGCCCTTAAACTCATCACAGACTTTCGTGAAGAAATTATCCTGGGGTCCATCGGTCCATTGACCAATGACAGCGGTCTTTTCAGTCGCAGGAATCTCCCAGTACGCTTGAAATCCTCTGAAATGATCGATACGGACAATGTCAAAAAGTTCAAACTGCCGGCGCAATCTGTTCATCCACCAGCGGTAATCGTCCTGCTTCAGCCGTTGCCAGTCATAAACAGGATTCCCCCAAAGCTGTCCGGTCGTGCTGAAATAATCCGGCGGGACTCCGGCAACAAATCTCGGGCGCATCTTTTCGTCCAATTTAAAAAATGACGGGTTTGCCCAAACATCGGCACTGTCTTCATTTACATAAATAGGAATATCTCCGATCAGCTTGATCTTTAACCCCCGGCAATATTCCCGTAATCCATGCCACTGTTCATACGCACAAAATTGTAAAAATTTATGAAACTGGATCCTCTCGTGATATTTCGTCTTCACGCCTTTTAAAGCCAACGGATCCCTTTCTTTCATTTCGAGAGGCCATTGATCCCAACGCAGACCGGAGAAGATTTCTTTCAGAACCATAAACATTGCGTAATCATCAAGCCAAAAGTCTTCCCGCATGCAAAACTGCTCATACCCGTCCTTGACATGGTCCTCTTTCCTGAACGATTCATAGGCTTTTCGATTCAAAATTTCTTTCAGGGCCCTGACTTTCGGAAAATCAACCCGATCTTTCGGAAAAATTTTTTTCTTGCCAAGATCCCCTTTAGTCAGCCATCCCTTTTCAAAAAAATCAATTGGTGAAATAAACAATGGATTCAAGGCAAAGGCTGCTGGGCTGCTATACGGCGACTCAAAATAAACGCCATCGGTTGGATTCAGGGGAAGCATCTGCCAGTAACGCTGCCCTCCATCGGATAAAAGTTTGGCGAAATCATACGCCGATCGCCCAAAATCCCCTATCCCGAATTCTGACGGCAGGGACGACAAATGCATTAAAAGACCACTTCCGCGCTGTAACATAATTGACTCCTTTGATAGCTGCCAGCTATAAGCAGCTGGCTGCTTTTTAGGGACTATGCACTTTCAAATATACACTCAACTGCTCAAACGCCTTGACCCAAAATTCTGCATCCTCATCACCCGCATCTGCCTGGGCCTTCACCTTTGGATAAAGACGTTTGGCCATAGAAAAATAAATATTCTGGGCTCTCCAGACATTTAAATTTAACGGAAGGATAAGACACACCCTCAAGAATTCACAGATAATATAAAGGAGGCCGGTGTCACGAAAATACCTGGTGAAACGGCTTATTAAATAATCAAGTTTCTGCGTAGCTGCCAGGTTGATGGCCTCTTTGTCCCGTATGAAATTCCAGCGCTTCATTTCTTTGATCAAATGTTCCATCCGTTCGAAGTCCATATCCTTCTTCTGGATTTCTATAAAGAGATCGCGGTTAAGGACGAACTCGACGCTGACGGCGAGGGCCTTTGGTAAAGGAACATGAAAATCCGGCCGGATTTGCATCAGAGGATAATAATGATCATAAATCCCCCTGAAGCTCGTCTCGATAGATTCCAGAGTGCTCTCAAAAACCTCTTCAAGGACCTTGCCCTGTTCGTTCTTAAACAGGTCCCACAGATTAAAAATCTGATTGCCAAAGTAATGGATCATTCGCTGGATGACATCGGTGATATTATTTTCAGCGAAAATATCGACGAGATCGTCATGCATCTGATGAAATGACTGCTCATCTTTATGATACCGGACGGCGGCGCTGATATTATAATCGCCGAGATGTATTGAAATGAACTCTACCTCTCCATACTCCCACGTTACATCAGATCTGATCCCTGCGCGACCGATAAAAAGCTTGTACTTGCCGACTTCATGAAGTTTTCGAGAGCGAACCTCCACATGATAAGCATAAATGTTGACGGATTCGGGGTAAACTTCAAACAGCGACGAAATGGCGAAATGGGCGCCGACATTGATTAAATCGATCACTTTCGGTTTGACGAGACGGGAATAGATCTCCCGGGCATTCTTATATTCCGGAAGATTGCTCTCCGCCTTTTCAAGTTTTGCGACAAAATCCGTTTCAAAATCCAGGCCCGATACTTCATGCCCCAACTGAATCGAACGAGCCGCGTATTGAAGGATCTGAACGGTCTCGATTCCGGAAACTTCATCAAAAAACCATCCGCAGCTGGTGAACATAAGCATCGCGTGACGCTGCATTTCCAGCAGTTTCAAAGCGGCTACTTTTTCCTGATCAGTCAGGTCTCTTTTAAAACAGGTTTTAAAAAAATTCCGCACATTCGAGACCGAACGGTCGAAGATTACTTTAATATATTCATCCCGGGGCATCCAGACGTCCTCGGTCATCTTCCCCATTTCCTGCTCGTAAACTTTGGCCAACTCGTCGCGCAGCCAATTCATCGCTTCACGCAGCGGCTGACGCCACGCCTGTTTCCAGGCCTGTCCCCCCAAGCAACATCCGCAATCGGATCTCCACCGCTCGATACCATGGGCGCAACTCCACGACGAATTTTCGCGGATTTTAACCTCTTCCCTTGGCGGAAATTTTTCAAGATATTCACCTAAAACTGTTATGTTGGACAATTGATGGGTCTCAATAAAATGAAAACAATAGGAAAGCGCCATATTCCCGAAACGATGGTGGTGGCCATACGTTTCTCCATCCGTCGCTACATGCATTAACTCAGGCTCGCTTCCGTTATTTGAACAACAATCGACCAGCCGTCTGGCAAGTCCCTCACCATTATTCAATAACCCGGCAAAAGCGATATCGTGAGAAACAGACCCGTTGTAAAAAAAGATGGCGATGGTTCTTCCAGATGGAAGAATACATAAAAATGGCCTCCGGCCGTTAATCGGCCTGTTGTCGAGACTGATCCAGTCTTTTGCCCCCAATGTCCGAAAGGCTACGGCCTGATGCGGGGCCAGAATCGTATACTTAATACCTTGCTTGGCCAGGGCTTCAAGGGTTGGGATATCAACTGCCGTTTCAGGCAGCCACATTCCTTCCGGTTTCCTTCGGAAACGAAATTCAAAATCCCTGATCCCCCAGATGACTTGAGTATTTTTATCCCGCTCATTAGCCAGAGGCATAATCATGTGATTATAGGCCTGGGCGATGGCGGACCCATGCCCGCTGTAAAAATGCTGGCTGGATTTATCGGCTTTCAGAATGGCCAGATAAATGTCAGGCTCCTCCCGCTCCATCCAGGACAGCAGGGTTGACCCGAAATTAAAATTGATTTTTGTATAGTTATTGATGATGTCGATAATGTCACCACGGTTGTCCAATATCCTGGAGGCGACATTCGGCGCATAACATTCATCAGTGATCCGCCGGTTCCAATCTGGATAGGGATAAGCTGAATCCTGGAGCTCAATAGTTTCCAGCCATGGATTTTCACGGGGAGGCTGATAAAAGTGCCCGTGAATACAAATATATTTATTGGTCATAGATAAAAAAATATCTAACCCATTGCTCCCCGGTTATCGCCGATCAGGAGACGTGCCAGCGAGACAACGGATGAAATTAACTTAAAAGTTTTTTCCAGAAGCTGTTTTTTCTTTTTGCCTTCCCGAGATCCTTGTAAAATCCCTTGAAGATTTCCATCTCTGACTGAACCAGGCTGAATATATACGATCCACGTTTCTTCTGGCACCGGATTTTATCCTCGCGGGCCAGCCAGCCCAAAGCCATATTGACAATTTCTTCGTCTTCATTAAGGGCCCACGCAAGCTCCCTGCCGCTTCCTTCACCCTTAAAACCCAGCTCATGCCAAACCTTGCCGCAAGTGGCGATGACTTTTTCTTTCATTTTCCCCTCCCGGTTTTCGATCTCCTTTAATCTAAAATACCATCATTGAATTAAGCCCTGCATCGGAATTGCTGGTCCCTGCCATTTAAAATAAACAACCGCCAACGGCGGGACCGTGATAGACAAAGAATATGGCCGATAATGGAAGCCCTTTCGTTCGGCATTTTTTCCGCCCATGTTCCCGATACCAGCCCCCCCATAAATCGCGGCATCGGAATTAATCACTTCCTTCCAGTAACCATCGAAGGGCACCCCGACTTTATAATTATCTCTTGGAACCGGCGTAAAATTACAGGCAACAATCGTGGTATCTTTCGGATCTTTAGATTTGCGAATAAAGCACAAAACGCTCTGCTGCCAGTCATCACACTGGATCCACTCAAATCCTTCCGGATCAAAATCCAGTTCAAAAAATGATGGTGTCGCCCGGTAAAAATGATTTAAATCCCGGACAAGGTTCTGGATCCCTTTGTGAACATCATAATTCAGAATATGCCAGTCGATACTCCGCTCATGATTCCATTCGGCCCACTGTCCGATATCCCCTCCCATAAAAAAAAGTTTCTTTCCGGGATGGGCGTACATATAACCTAACAATAAACGCAAATTGGCAAACTTCTGCCAATCGTCACCGGGCATTTTATTGAGTAAAGAACCTTTCCCGTGGACAACCTCATCATGTGACAGAGAAAGAACAAAATTTTCCGTGTAAGCATAAAGCATGCTGAACGTCAGCTCATTGTGATGATACTTCCGATAGATCATGTCCCTGGAAAAATACTTCAACGTATCATGCATCCATCCCATATTCCATTTCATCCCAAAGCCAAGACCGCCGAGATATGTCGGGCGGGATACGTTTGGCCAGTCCGTCGACTCCTCCGCGTACATTTGCACGTCGGGAAAATCACGGTAAACGGATTCATTCAACTGTCTGATAAAGTAAATGGCATCGAGGTTATCCCTGCCGCCGTTCTCATTCGGGATCCACTCTCCGTTCTGCCGGGAGTAATCCAGATAAAGCATTGAGGCGACCCCATCCACACGCAGTCCGTCGACATGGTACTTATCCAGCCAAAACATCGCGCTTGAAATCAGGAACTCACGGATCTCATTACGCCCATAGTTAAAAATATAACTTTTCCAGTCCGGGTGAAATCCCTTTCGGGGGTCCTGGTGCTCGTATAAGTGCGTGCCGTCAAAATAAACAAGCCCAACCTCATCCCCGGGAAAATGAGAAGGAACCCAGTCCAAAATCACGCCGATCCCGTTCTGGTGAAGTGTGTCGATAAGGAACATAAGATCTTCGGGCGAACCGTATCTGCTCGTGGCCGCGAAATATCCCAGGACCTGATAGCCCCAGGATCCGTAAAAGGGATGATCCATAACAGGCATAAACTCGACATGGGTATATCCCATTTCCGTCACGTACGCAGTCAGCTTTTCGGCGACCTCGCGATAATTCAGCCATCGGTTTTCTTCCACATTGCGCATCCAGGAACCGAGATGTAGTTCATAAATGGAAATCGGTGATTGACTGGAATTGTGTTTTTTTCTCACGGCCATCCAGTCACCGTCCTGCCATTCATAGGAAAGGTCAACGACGATCGACGCGGTACTGGGAGGATTCTCGCTGCCGAAAGCAAATGGATCTTTTTTGTCGGCCTGATAACCATCAAAACGCGACTTGATATGAAATTTATAAAGGGCACCGGCATTAATCCCCGGAATAAACCCTTCCCAAATCCCGGAACTATCCCATCGGCTCGACAAGGGATGCGACTGGTTATTCCATTCGTTGAAGTCGCCGATAACCGAGACACTCCCGGCATTGGGGGCCCAGACGGCGAAATAAACCCCTTTGACCCCCTGGCGCTCCATCGGATGGGCTCCTAAATATTTGTAGGCCCGGTACAGAGTCCCCTCTTTGAAATAGTAAATCTCCTCCTCACCAAAACGGCTTACGTCATAAAAAATTTGATTTGTCATATGGTCTCTAGTCTCCCGGTCAGTTAATTGACTATTTCACTTCGAAATCTTCAGGATTTTCAGGATGTTCAATACCAAGGCGAAAATCTCCCCCATCCCGCCTCTCCTCCCATTTTGCATTGATTTTAAAATTGACATGGTCTTTAGGCCCCACATCCTTCTCGTCATAAATTTCACCAAAAAGCTCCTCGAGAACGTCTTCCATCGTGACCAGTCCAACGTCCCTCCCGTGAGTATCCTGAACGATAAAAAGATGCTGGTGATACACCTGGAACTTCTGAAGAAGCTCATCGGCCTTTATAAACCAGTTAACAAAAATCGGAACGGTCATAAACTCACGGACCGTCGCGTTATAATTATCTTTCGCGATCTCGCGCAATAAAACACGATGCTGAACCATGCCGACGAAATCCGTGGGATCTTTGTCATAAACGGCCAGCCTGCTGTAACGCGCGCCAATGATTTCCTCCCTCAGTTCGCCTAACGTTTTGTCGGCCGGGATCGCATAAATCTGGTCAATCGATTTCATGATCTGAAAGGCGCGCCGATCGTTCAACTTAAAAACCCTGTTGCACAAGGCAGCCTCATCCATTTCGACCGTTCCCGAATCGCGCCCAAGTCTCAACATCAGTTTGATTTCCTCCTCTGTCACATGTGGTAAACCGCGATTATTTAGAATAAACGGGCGCGTCAAATACGTCAAAAGAGCGATGACAGGCCGAAAGATCACAACGATAAACTTTAACGGTGCGGCCACATTTAATGAAATGGTGGTTCGATAACGTTCTCCGATCGTCTTGGGAATGACTTCGCCGGCAACAATAATCAAAAAAGTTAAAACGGCCGATGCAGAACCAAGCCATTGGATGCCGAAACGCTGCGTTATCTGCTGGCCGATAAAAATGGAGCCAATGATGTTGATCGAGTTATTGACCACAACAATGGACGCAATGGTCAACTCCATATTGTCTTTCAGATATAAAAGTGCTGAGGCATTTGGGCGCTTCTGCTCCACAAAGATGCGGGCGCGGACCCTTGAAAGGCTGAGAATCGCGGCCTCTGACATTGAACACAGAGCTGAGAAAAACAAAACAATAATTAATAATAATAGTAATTGTAACATTATTTATACTTTAAAATTAAAGTATAAAAATTATAACAAGATTTTTTCCCTTTGCAAAAGATTAATCGAAAAAACAGGGAGTTGCGTTAATCGGAAGGCGGACGTAAAGCGAAATTTTGAAGATCGATTTGGGCAGTCGGTTTGAACAAATAAAAACCCTGGCCGCATGTAACGCCAAGGTCTCGTACGGTTTTTAAATCATCCCGTGTCTCGACCCCTTCGGCGACAGACACAATTTTGTTTTCATTGCAGAAAGAAACGATAAACCTAACGATGCTTCGCTTGAAGGCATCTTTGGCGAGCCCGCTGATGATATGCCGATCGATCTTGACCACTTCGGGTTTTGTCTGAACGATTGATTCCAGACTGGCATACCCCCCGCCCACATCATCAACAGCAAAATGAAATCCGTAATCACGGTAATTCTGGATCTGTTTATAAAAAATCTTGAAGTTCGAAATCGCGGACCGCTCTGTGATTTCCAGAACCACGTTTTTAGTTGAAATTTCAAACTTCTCAAAAATCGCTTTGACCCTGTGATAATTGGTCATTTCAATAAAATAGGGATTGCAGTTCAGAAAAATTTTTTCGTCGTAAAGCGAGCGCGAAAGACTGTCAAGGGCCATCGACCAGGACAAAAGTTCCAGTTCAGTATACAATCCATATTGAAGGGCGGCTTTGAAAAATGCTTCAGGATTTGCGAGCTTGCCTTCTATCGAGGGCCGGCTCAAAACCTCCACACCATACAATCCAAAAGGTTCGAGCTGATAAATCGGCTGGAAATGTGGAACGATGAGGCACTCATCAAGGACTTTCCGCAATCCGATAACAACTTCATCCTCTTCATAAATTTTAGGTTTTCGTTCACTACGCCGCATCACCGCTTCCATGCGCGCGAAAAGTTCTTCATGTTCACAGGGCTTTATCAAGAAATCATCAGCGCCCAAATATAAACCTTCAACTTTGTCTTCGTACATGGAATGGGCGCTCAACATGATGATAGGAATATGGGAGGTAGTAATCTCTTCTTTTAAACGGCGGCATATTTCCATACCGTCAAGATCAGGAAGGACAAGATCGAGCAGTATCAAATCATGTTCTGCTCTGACAATCGCAAAGGCCTCTTTTGCTGAATTTGCGACATCTACGGCATAACCTTTGGTTTCCAGAAGCATAGACAGCATATCAGTCAAATGCTTCTCATCGTCAATGAGCAAAATACGCTTTTTTTGGGTAAATGAGTTTATCATCCCCTCGCCCTCTTTAAAAAGTATACAATAATAAGATTATAAAAGCAAAAATGACTCGTAAGTTATTGGGAATAATCGAATTAGGAAAAACTTCCGAAGGCCGTCTTACTATTGCAATAATAATTTTACTAGTTCCTTTCATACTCTGTAAAGGAAAAAGAAAAATTATTTTCTGTGTAACTGGGGCTTTGGGAAGTTTTTTTAAAATCAGGCGGAATTTCCGGAAAAAAGACATCACAGGAAAACCGTCCAGAGATCCCGGTGACATAAATTTTCTTGCATTCCGGAAGGATAATAGCCTGGTCAAAAAGATTGGCTCCGCCAATGACAAAAATACGGTCGATATCCCGGCGGTCCCCAAGGATCTTCAAGGCTTCAGTCAAGCTAGAGAACCTTAGACATTCCTTTGGTAACGAAGATTGTTCGTTTCGACTTAAAACGGCATTGATCCGACCTTCCAGAGGCCTGAACCTCTCAGGGATCGATTCCCAGGTCTTTCGTCCCATAATAACCGCATTCTTTTTTTTATCATCTGCCTGGATGGTAATGGCTTTAAAATGCTTCATGTCACCTGGAAGATTCCAGGGCATGAACCCCGCTTTTCCTATCCCGCGTTCCTCATCAATGGCGACTATAATGCTGAAATTTTTCATTCAAGTAAACCTTTTAAAGGACACTGAGACACTAAGCCTCGAGACGGGAGGAGAATTTCCGGTGCCTTAGTGTCACAATGTCTTAGTGCCTTGATTACACAGCAATCGGAAATTTAATAAACGGGTCATGCTGATAGTTTTCAAGACGGATGTCTTCAAACACAATGTCCAGGACCGGTTTCTTCGGAATCCTGACCTGCGGAAGAGGCCTGGGCTTCCGCTGCAACTGCTCCTTCAGACCATCAACATGGTTCAAATAAATGTGGGCGTCTCCGATAGTATGGACAAAGATTCCGGGCGTCAGATTGCATTCCTGGGCAAACATCATCAGCAAAAGAGCATAACTGGCAATGTTAAACGGAACACCAAGGGCAACGTCCGCAGAACGTTGATACATCTGACAATCGAGCCGGTCGTTAACAACATAAAATTGGAAAAAGGAATGGCACGGTGGCAAGGCCATGCGGTCGATATCCGCAACATTCCATGCCGAGACGATAATCCTCCGCGAATCGGGATTTTTTTTGATCAAATCAATCGCCTGTGTGATCTGATCGACATGCTCTTTCCGGTAAGATCCATTATCCTCCTCAACAAATTTTTCCCACTTCCGCCACTGATATCCATAAATCGGACCAAGTTCGCCATTCCCGTCAGCCCAGGCATTCCAGATCGGCGTATATTCTTTCAGGCCGTCGTTGATATTGGTCGCGCCCTTGAGAAACCACAAAAGCTCACGCACCACAGCATCGAACAAAACTTTTTTTGTCGTCAGCAACGGGAATCCCTGGCGCAGGTCATACTTTTTCTGCACTCCGAAGACGGACAGCGTCCCGGTCCCGGTCCGATCCTCTTTACGCTCACCCTCATCAATAACCTGCCGAACCAATTCAAGATACTGTTTCATTCCAATTAACCTTTTTTATCGCAACCAGCTGCCAGCAAAAACTTCGCTGGACGCCAGATGCTGGAAGACAGATGCTTTAAAGCTCCCACATCAGCTCGTTGTACTGTTTCACCATGCGCTGTGTATTGAAGAAAGCGCTTTTGGCAATACAATTGATCATTTTATCAATCCATGCCGTCTTTGGATCGATAACGCCGTTCTTGTTTGTCTGGTAATACAGCGCCATGATTTGCTCGAGCGCCTCGTACAAAGCGCGGCTGTCTTCTTCCAGACGGGAATCGGATTCTTTTCCGAGATCCCCGCCAGTATGCCGGTATCCAAAAATCCATCCGATATCATCCTGCTCCGCTTCCACCACCCATCCATCAAGAGTGCTGGCCTGAAGCACTCCGTTGATAATCGCCTTCATTCCGCTTGTTCCGGAAGCTTCAAACGGCGGGAGAGGATTATTGAGCCAAACATCGACAGAGCTGGTCAGGAGCTTTCCGAAAAAGGTATCGTAGTTTTCAAGAACCAGGACCTTGACAAGATCCTTATAAGCATTCAGGCGGTCGATATGATCAAAAATGCGGTCGATGTGAGCTCCGCCAATATCATCGTTGGGATGGGCTTTCCCGGCAAAAAGAATTTGCAGAGGTCCATATTTTTCGGCTAACCCGGCGAGCCGATTGATATCCTGGAAAATCAGGGAAGGCCGTTTATAAGAGGCGATTCTCCTGGCCCAGGCCAGTGTAACAACATTTTCCCGAAGTTCCCAATGTTTAAAGACGCCGATCATGTTGCGTTTGTTAACCTGATGGACATCGAAAAGACCCTTGCGGAAATCGGGATCGTCCTTCAGCCGGTAAATATTTTTCAGCCGTTCCGGTTCCGCGCGCCAGTCGCCGAAGGTTTCTCCGTACTGGTCAAACAACCTGGCCATGCTCTCTGAAACCCATGTATGAGAATGGATACCATTGGTAATCGACTGGATTTTATTGGCAAAATTGGGAAACTGGATCCTCATGACCTCGCCGTGTTTCTGGGCGACGGCGTTCATCTTATTAGCGTTGTTCAACGCCATATAAGTCAGGTTGATCTGGTCGGAATCAGGATTCTCTTTCCCGAAGATTTGGGCTGCATCAATATATCGCTGGGGAATAATTCTCTCGACATCCCGAATAAAGAAACGATCGTGTCCGGCGGCAACCGGAGTATGACAAGTGAACAGAAATTTCCTTTTCTCCTCATCCATCTTCGATTTGTCTGCGAGATTAACATACTTTTCCAATAGGGCGAACGCGGCATGGCCTTCATTCAAATGATACCGGTTGATGTTATAACCAAGGTTCTCAAGCGCCTTCATTCCGCCAATCCCCAGGATCGATCGCTGAAAAATCTTCCACCAGACGTCATCGCTCCGGTAAAGCTGGTCGGTAAGGTGTCTGAAATGTTCCGGATTCTGCTCGACGTTGGAATCCAGAAGGATCAGCGGGCAGACGCGCTTTTTATCATAGCTGTAAACATAATACTTCCAGAGCCGCAAAGTCAGCGGCCCTTCTTTTGTCTCAAGGGTCACTGTATTCTTTAAGGGAATCAGCCCCGGATAGGTCAAGGGGTCCCACTGCAGCGCTTCCGGCACCTGTCCGTGCTTGTACCAGAAATTCTGTTTAAAATACCCCTTATTCCACAGAATGCCGAGCGCAACGAAAGAAATCCCCAGATCGGCTGCACTTTTGATTGTATCTCCGGCGAGAACACCCAAACCCCCGCTGTAAATCGGGATATCGAGCATCTTGTCGATCCTGACTTTGAAAACATAATCGGCAAGCCAGTAATTGGAAAAAACCTCATGAATGAAAAACCGGTTTTTTTCCTCTACGGGACGGTTTAATTGAAAGGAATTATAAATACTCGGCGCCAGGCCGTATTCCATGGAAAAATAAGCCACCGATGGCGCCCGCTGTCCCAAAAGGCGGTTTTCAGCGTCGATAATCGCCTTGACCGGAAATCCAAAAAATTTTGTCTCCGTGACATCGGCTTTATACCGTTTATCATAATCAAGAATTGAATCTCTAAGCTGCTCAAAAGTGAAACTTGAATTGTCTTTCATGGGACTTCCTTTTATTTATTTCATAAATAGTCGTACCCGTATTTATGCCAGCAATAAACACGACGACACTATAACAGAAACTAACACCAATAAAACTAATTGTAAATCATTATACCAAAAAAATTTCCAAGCCCAAGAGGCCTCGTCAACTTTTACTGTAAAATCACTTTACAGAGTAATGTTCACTCCTGTGGATGCTCAAATTACCTTCATGGTTTTCTGCGATAATAAGCGCAGCGTATCCCGGACCAAGGGCATTGATAAAATCAAGGCCTTCCCCGGGGCCCCAAACCATAAGGGCGGTCGATAGAACATCAGCTTCCGTTGCCGTCGGAGCGATAACCGTCGTACTGACAGTGCCCCGTTGAGGGTACCCGGTAACCGGATCAATGATATGAGAATATCGCTGCCCTTCGAGGATAAAGAATTTTTCATAATCGCCTGAGGTCGTGACCGCCTGATCAGAGATTTCGATGACATCGACAATTTCCGTCAGATCGCGCGGATGCCGGGCTCCGATCCGCCAGGGTTTCCCCCGGCAATTTTTTCCGGAGGCATACATGTCCCCGCCGGCATCAATTAAAAAATCATCAAATCCGGACTGCCGCATGATATCCGCGACTCCGTCGACCGCATATCCCTGCGCGATCCCTCCCAGGTCGATGTCGCATCCGTCGCAAGCAATCCGGTATGTTTCCCCTGCCCGCTCCATCCGGATCTTGTCAACGCCCGTTCTTTGCATTGCTTGCCGGATATCCTCCTCAGAAGGCAGCCGGTTAATCTCTTTGGCCCGGCTCCATAATTCAATCAACGAACGCACGGTGATATTAAAAGCGCCACGGGTTTCCCGGTGAAAATGAACGGCTTCTGAAACGATACGATAAACATCCGGGCTCACCTGTACGGATTTTCCATCTTCGCTATTAACTCGACCAAGATCGCTGCCCGGATCGTAGGCGTTCATATCTTTGTCGATCTTGTCAAGATAACGCCAGGCGCGGTCAAAAGCGGCGTTCAGCTCCGCCTCTCGCCGGCTGGTGGCACAAACATCGATCTTGACAAACGTTCCGACAGCCTCATGTTCCTGGGAATGTTTCAACGGCCGCCGGTGATAAACCAAAAACAACACGGCGAGCAGGATCAAAACCACCGGCAGTAAATCCGTCCACCACTTCTTGTTCATGAATACCTTCCATCAAACGATCCAAAAAAATTTCTCCAGATAATCTCAATAATTCTTTTTTATTACCGCGTCGACCCTCCATGAAACGGTCACAGGCTGGCCGGTGAAATAAAAAGGATTGAATGACGGGACGAGATCATATGTTATCGGAAAGCCGTCCAGCATCCGGCGCAAAACGTCCAGATCATACAGTTTCTGGGGGAACCTCATTTCATCCCGCAGATTCCGTCCTAAAGGCCTTTCCCGCCTCCAGTGCTCAAGATAAACGGCCTTGGCTGCGTCATATTCACCGGACTTGCTCTTGTCCGGCAACTGTCCGATCAGCGCGAGACCTCCCTTTTTCAAAATCCGAACGATATTTTCAACGGCCTTTTTAACCATGGCATCGTCCATAAAATTATTGAAAACGAAATATGAAATAGCCCGGTCGAAACTCCCAGCGGCGAAAGGGATCTGGCATATATCGGCGCAGACAAAAAACCGCTCCTTATAAACCTGACGCGCCTGATTCAGCATTTCTTTGGAAAAATCAAGGCCGACGGAAAAACGGGCTCCGTTGGCCAGCCGGTCCAGGATCCATCCTCCTCCGCAACCCAGATCTGCCAGCGACATTTCTTTTGATAACTGAAGGCTGGAGAGAATATTCCCGGTCATGATCCTGATTTTATCCTCAGGCCATTCGATCCCTTCGATATTTTCCCATTTGCTAAGCATCCACTGCTCGCGATTATAGCGGCCGTTAACTCCCCCGGCCCATTTCTCAAAAAGTTCACGGTTGTCGTTCATGATCTCAACCTAAAAAAGGATAAATAAACCGGCTTCCCCATTCGACCATCCGATCAGGAATCCAGGATTTTGTGAACAACTTTGTGTACGCCTTCAAAATTCTTTTTTGGCTGAAACGGTAATCCGGCGGATGAAAATCCAGGTGCCGGATCTCTCCGGCAACAGCGCCGGCGTGCTCTTTAAAACGGATCAACCCCGTCTGCTCGTACCCGCTCGAACCCAGATCCAGCGCCTTTAAGTTACGCGCCTTTCCCCGCTTTATCCCTTCCCAAAAGAGAAGATTATTCGGACGAAACTCCAGGGCCGCGCGGGACGATGTATTAAATTTATAATATAATGTATCGCCGCATATCAGATAGATGTTCCCCCCGATGAACTCGCCTTCGGGAGAATACGCCCCCAGGAGAAATCCCTGTCCCCGCTGCATGTACTCATCCCAGATATTTTCAAAAAACCTGTACGGCTGGGGAAAGATACGGTACTTGTTCTTCCGGATGCCCAGATGCAGCCTGTAAAACTTCCTCAGCTCAGCCTTCCGGCATTCTTGAACGGTCACGCCTTTTTTTACCGCCTGGTTCACTGCGGCTTTATGAGAATCATGCGCCTTCCGCCATATTTCGTCGAGTGACGGCTGAAGGTCGAGAATATGGAAATGCTCTCGTGAAAGCATTTTAAAAAGACCACTGTCAAAGGCAAAAGAGTCCCTGAGGTTGCGGACGGCAATGCGGTACTTCGGATAATCATGTCTCAACGATTCAAAAAATTTTTTCCAGTCTTCAACGCTTTGAACCAACCCGTCTGAATAATCACAGTACGAACAAAGGCATATCTTCCATTCGAGAAAATTATGAATGACGGAATAAATGATATAGCTTTCCACGCGCCCGTCTTTCTCAATATACTTCACTTCAAAACGGGTGCCATAGGTTTTATAAATGACCTCAAACCACCTGGGAGACGAAAAAAGATTGCGCTCCATCGCCGGAAGCTCAAGCCGGCTAAGCGCTTCTTTTAACGGCAGGGTCTTAACCATGTCCGCCCTCCCGCATCCGCTTGTATTCCATCAGACGTCTCATCATGAGCGGCATAATTAATTTTAAATCGTAAACATAAATTTTCCCGTAACCGCGGGACTGAGCCAAGCGCAGGAACTCGGTTGAATCCAGAAGATTCGATGAATGCTCAAGTACAAAACGCTCCAGCATCACCTGATCAAAGTGATCAAACACCTTTAAAGGCTTGACGGACTTAAGAAGGAATTCATAAAACCCTTCGAGCTGAAGCGAAAAACGTTTTCCGCTTTCGGGAACAGCAAGATAGGCCTGGGGACCAAAAACAAGATAAGAGCAACCGTTTGAAAATTCAGCCATCAGCTGATCAAAGGTATGCGGGGCCCCATAGACCCGTGTAAAACCAGGAGTATACAAATTATGCACGAAAGGCTGGGTTGACAAAAATTTCACCCCTTCATCCTTTGCCAGCAAAAACTCCGCGCTTTTATCGTAATCAGAATCGATCTCCGCAATCCGGTACGAGCGCCATGACAACAGGATGACCAGCAAGACGCATAAAGATGTCCATAAAATTCGTTTTAAAGGCGTTTTCATGGAATTATAGAAGTAAACAACCGCGTAAGAAACCGCCATGGTGATAAACGGAAACACCACGCATAGATACCTGGCGCCCTTCTCCTCGGGGAGAGAGAATATCAGCATCTGGATCAACACGAGAATAAACGGGAGAAGCAGACGGCGCTGACCGCGGAAAAACAAATACGCGTTTGCCAGGAACAAACATAGCAGCAACGGCTGGTCCAGCCGGAAAAGGTAATAGGGATAAGACAAAAAATTGATCCAGTGGAACTGCGGCGCAGCCAAATGCTGTTGATGAAAGACCCAGGCGAAAATAATATAGGTATTAACACCGCCAAACAGAATCCCCCCCGCGCCAAAAACCATCGCCAGAAACGTCAAAACGCACCAGGTGAATTTCCGAAGATCGAACCATCTTCTCTCCGTCCAGCTCAGCCACATCTCGGTTGCGACGATCAGGGCCGGCAGCATAATGAGACGGTAATTTGAAAAGAAAGCCAGACCAAAAAACAGCCCGGCCAGAAATGTCCTCCATGAAAACCGCTGCGGGAAAACATAAAAATAAAAACCAAGCATGACGAGAAAAGTGCTTAACGTTTCCTGAAGACCAACCCGTGAATAAAAGACGTGACTCGGCAACACGGCGATTAAAACAGCGGCTGTCAGCGCGATCCCCGCCGACCTGAAAAATTGTTTTGCAAAGGCGTAGGTCAAGAAGATTGTGAGAATCCCGAACACAGAGGCCAATATCCTGGCCCAAAACCATTCATAAAGCCTGTTAAAAAAAATACGGCTATCAACAAGCAGGAACCACAGCGATTTTCCGCTGGCCATGCATGTTCTGGCGTAATGAACAAAGGCTTTTTTCAGATCGACCGTATCAAGAGGAAAATGCGTCTTAACCATCTCCCCCAGGGCGCGGTTGTAATTTAAATAGAAACCTTCGTCATAAAAAACAAATTCATTTTGATTGATTCGCCATAAGCGAAAGACCATGCCCAGGACAATAAAAAATATGGAAGAAAAAATAAAAAGCCGCACAGAAGTTTTAGCTGTTTTTCTCATCCTTAATCCTTAATCCTTAATCCTAGTAAAACCAGCGGCCTCAATATACTCCACCACCCCGAGAAGGGTTTCATCTTTGTATACCCTTCCTGTTTTGGCGGATAAAATTTCCTGACCGGTACCTCGCAAACACGATATCCCGAACGGATGGCTTTATAAAACAAATACGGTTCCAATTCATACTGATCCAGCCAGGACTGTTTAAGATCCTCCCGGAGGTCCCTGTATAACGATATCCGGACACCTCTGAATCCGTTGGTGCTGTCCGTGATCCTTCTGGCCGTTAACATGGAAAAAAGTAACGGATGAACGAACCTTGTTGCCAGCTGACGGTACACGGGCATATTTCCGCTGCCGCCTCCCTTTAAATAACGGGAACCCTGGACAAGATCGAAACCCTGTTCGATAGCCGCGACCACCTTTGCGATATCACCAGGATTGTCCTTGTCATTTCCTGAAACGAATAAACAGGCCTCATAACCCCCATCGCTTGCAAACTCAAGGATCTGGCGCACCCCAAACCCCGCTCCACGCGTCCTCTGGTTACGCAAAACCGTCACGTTTTTATTCAAAGCCATGCTTGCGATGGAGCCGTCATCGGAACCATCATCAATAATCAGCACATCATAGAGCTCATAATCATTAAATTTTTCGACGACACGGCGGATCTTTTCGCCTTCATTAAGCGAACAAATGCCGACAAGATATCTGTTTTGAGAATGTTGTTGGGATGACATAGAAATATGATACTGCGTTAAAAAAAAAATTCAAAAAGTATTTAGAGTAATATTAATATTATATGCCTGCAAACTTGCAAACTGACGGACTAATCCCGATCACCAGATATCTTTTTCCTCATCTGTTTTCGCTCGGAACGCCGTCGTTTGCCCTCAAGCATTTTTTCTTTCCCTTTGACTGAACGTTTGCGCTTCCGGGCGCGTTCCAGGGCCATGGCGCTTTCAGCGCGTCGTCTTTCCTCAAGGCGCCTGGATTCAAAACGTTCAAGCAATAATTCTCTCGCACGAATTCTGTTCGCCAGTTGGGTCCGGAATTGATGGGATTTAACGACCTCACCGCAGGGCAGATGCCTGAGGACCACACAGGTCGCGACTTTGTTCACGTTCTGTCCTCCGGGACCCGGAGAAGCCACAAATTCTTCCTTTAAATCTTCTTCCCGGATACCGGCCGCATTCATGCGTTTGACAACCTGATCAGCTTTTGTTGAAGTCCCAATTATCGACTTGGTCATTTTAAAAGTAAAAATTCACACCACAATTATTAATTACTTATTATCAATTTATCGCGTCCACTTTTCGATAAAGCGCCGCCGCCCATTTTTTCCCCTTTATCACCCGCAGGCAGCGCAAAGATCCATCCTCGCTAAACTCTTTTTTCAAACGCTTTAGATTTCCAATCGAAATGCCGGAAAGCGCGAGGTATTTTCCGGGCTTCACCACCGAAGAAATTTTCTTTTTCATCGCGATCAGTTCATCCGTAATGACGTTGGCAGCGACAAAATCGAACTTTTTCCTGCTTTTAAAAAACCGGAAGTCCATGGCCGAACACCAATCAAAGGCCACGCGGTTTTTTTTCAAATTCTCTTGAGCAGTTTCAATGCTGCTTTCGTCGATATCAACGGCAAACAATTCCTTTGCTCCACATTTTGCCGCCACAATGCTTAAAATCCCTGTCCCTGTCCCGATATCGAGAAAAGAGCCTAGCCGTCCCCGCTGTTTCTCGATTAGGCCGCACATAAACCGGGTCGTTTCATGCAAACCCGTTCCAAAAGCCATTGTGGTGTTTAAATAAATGACCTGCCGCAAGCCCGGACGGTAGCCTTGCTGATTCCAGACGGGAACCACATCAAAACCTTCGGACAACCGGAACGGCCTGATATCATCCTTCCACTTGTCCCGCCAATCTGCCGCATGCAAAACATTGACCTTCACAACAGCTCTTTTCAAATTCAGCCGTTCGATCTTTTTGACAAGACGATCCGCTTCCCCACGGGTATTCATATAAACTTTCAGCCAGGAATAACCCTTTTCAGACATCGTCGTCAGACCGGCCTCTTCAAACCCCAACCGGCAGAATAGCTGCTTTAACAATTCCTCTAATCCTGGCAGGGAACAAAATTTTAACGAAATTTCATAGTAAGAATCGCGCATGCCGTTAAAATCCGTTAAACAATTCAAGAGCGCCCTGAACATTTGACAGGATGTTCACCAGATAAAATGTCACCGCCAGAATAATCACCGTGAACATTATTTTCTTAAACTTGCTCATGGAAGGATGAAGCACGATTAGCGGTAAAACAAACGGGCCTGCGATCATCAACATCAAGGTTATGAAGATTTTAGAGAAGTACCACGGAAGAGGCTGGTCTTTTTTCAAAAATTCGCTGCAGAAACGGCACCTGATCGCATCATCCTGAATAAATTCGGCGCAAAAAGGACATTTTTTCATTCGTCGCTCGACTTCAATGTTTATAATTTTTCCAGAGAAATCCGGTTACGGCCTGCCTTTTTGCAGTTATACATTTCGTTGTCTGCCAGCGCGATTAAATCAGCGGCATCTTTGATCTTTTTCTTTTTCACCGAATATCCGGCGATGCCGATACTGAGAGTGATGTGAAACGTAATAACGTTCTTATACTTAAACCATTTATCGGCGAATATTTTCTGCAAGCGAAGGGCGGCATAATAAGCATTCCTGGCGCTCGTTTCAGGTAAAATGACAATGAACTCATCTCCGCCGTAACGCCCGACCACATCGACTTTACGGAAACAGCCTTTAATCATCCGCGCCACGGTCTTCAAGATCATGTCCCCTTTTTGATGCCCGAACTTGTCGTTGATCACTTTGAAAAAGTCCATGTCGATCATCATACAGGACAACTCCAGCCCGTAACGTTTCGCCCGTATAAGCTCGTGCTGGAGACGATCGACCATCGCGGCCTGGTTATACAAGTTCGTCAGACCGTCGGTCTGGGAGCGTTTCAGCAGCTGCCGCTCCATTTTTTTCCAAGCAGTGATATCCTGAAGCGTCATAATCACGGACATGATCTTTGAGCCGGAGTCAACAACGATAACCTTTAAAAAAACATCCTGGGTCTGACCGTTAACCGGAGTGCACTTCATTTCGCCGCAAAACTCTTTTTCCCCGGAAAACAAAGCGACGAACTGCTCGACAAGCACGTCGAACGCCCTGCCGTTAAAGGACTTGACAAGCTGCGCGACAAAAGCCGACTTTGAATTCACGTTATAAAACTTCAACGCCCCGGTGTTAACATTCAGCACCTTGACCCGTTTATAACTTTCTTTTAACAAGGAGGAATTTTTTAACAGGAAGGCCCTGATGTCTGTAGCTTTCGCAGATCCGATCTTCCGGCGGATGTCCGACATAGCGGCGCTGTAATCCAGCTCAATGATGGATACCGGCGCTTCATTAAAAAGTTTTTTATATGCGTCCAACACCGCTCCCCCCTTTCATTGAAATTTTTCTTTATTCTAACGGAGCGGATTAAAAACCACAATATCTGTTTAAGGAATTTTGTCACGATGGGCGAAAAAGACAATATTCGCAGAGGGGGTTTTAAACCCCCCGGCGAAAACCGCAATATTATTTAAACTCAATCAGGGAAGGATCATAATCATCCGGCTTCTCATAACCCAGAAGATTAAGCAATGTCGCGGCGACATTGGACAGCCCCTTCTTTTCGAGTTCGGCCATCCGGTATTCTCCACGATATCCGCCATCGACAATAGCAAAAGGCACCGGATTCAGCGAATGCGCGGTGCTGACTGCCTTTTTCCCATTCTTCTCGGTAAACATTTCGTCCGCGTTGCCATGGTCCGCAGTGACCAGAGCGATCCCTCCCAGCTCTTTTACAGCAACATCAATAAGACGGCAGACACAGGAATCCACAGTTTCAACGGCAGTAATGATGGCCTCTCTTTTCCCGGTGTGCCCGACCATGTCGCCGTTGGCGAAATTAATCCGGCCGAAACGGTATTTCCCGCTCCTTAACAATTCAGCGGCCTTCTCCGTGATCTCTTCGGCCTTCATCTTCGGCGCCTTGTCGAATTGAATCCGATCTGAAGGGATCTCGACAAAGAGCTCAAGGTCTTTGTTGATATATCCCGATTTGTTTCCATTCCAGAAATAAGTGACGTGACCAAACTTTTGCGTTTCCGACATGGCAAAAGATGTGACGCCATTGTCACATAAATATTCACTGACGGAACGGTCGATCTGAGGAGGGCAGACTAAATAATGTTTGGGAATATGCAGATCGCCGTCATACTCCATCATCCCTGCGTACAGCACATCCGGGATGCGCCCGCGATCAAAACCTTTGAAATCCTCTTTTTGTTCAAACGCCATGGACATTTCGATAGCGCGATCGCCTCTGAAATTAAAAAAGATGACCGCGTCGCCGTCCTCAACGGTTCCCACCGGTTGTCCGCCTTCAGCGATAACAAAAGCCGGCAAATACTGATCTGTGATCTGGGAATCTTCGTCATAATATGTTTGAACCGCCAGGGCAGCCGAAGAAAAATTTCTTGCCTTGCCGAGAACATGGGCCTCCCATCCTCGCTTGACGACTTCCCAATCCGCAAAATAGCGGTCCATGGTAGTCACCATTCGCCCGCCGCCTGAGGCAATGCGGAAATCCACCTGGTAAGACTGGTTTAATCCCGCCAGCACCTCTTCAGTCTGATTAATATAAGTAAGGGCCGATTTCTCATAAACATCGCGTCCGTCCAATAATGTATGAACCCTCGCCTTTTTAACGCCCTGTTCGGCGCTTTTTTCAAGCATTCTGAATAAATGCTGGATGTGCGAGTGGACATTACCATCTGACAATAATCCGATAAAATGCACCTTCCCTTTTTTACCGCGCTCGACGATGCGCTTCCATAAATCCGTATCGAAAATTTTTCCGCCGGCAATGCTTTCCTGAACACGTTTTGCGCCCTGTGCGAAAACGCGGCCGGCGCCAAGTGCGTTGTGTCCGACTTCGCTGTTTCCCATATCCTCATCCGAAGGCATCCCAACCGCGATCCCGTGGGCCTGAAGCTGAGTATAAAATTTCTGTGCCATCAGCCCGTCCAGGCACGGCGTATCAGCAACAAAGACCCCGTCATTCTCATTGCGTTTCCCGATGCCGATCCCGTCCATTACGATCAGCAGCAAAGGTCCTTTGCGTGGTTCAAAATTTTTCAATTTTTTTAATTCCAAAGACATATTGCCTCCGTTTGCATGCCGGATAAAAATCCCTTAACCTGAATCCCTAACAACATCAAATATCAAAAAATCAATAATCAAAATTCTAAAATACCACCTCTGGCACCGTCGTTCGAGCGTCCTCCGTTGCTTCAAAATAAACAGCCGGCTCTGTCACCCCGGCCGCATTGGTAAAGAACCTTCCGAAAAACGAACGTCTGAACTGGTTAAAATCGCGGACAGCGTCATTATATCTCATGCGCTCAACCGCAATACGGTTCTCGGTCCCTTCCAGCTGACTCTGTAGCGCCAGAAAATTTTCATTGGATTTTAACTGCGGATAATTTTCCGCCACAAGCAAAAGCCTTGATAAAGCTCCGGTCATTTCATTCGCCGTCTCAATCTGCTGTTCGCGGCTCTGGGCCTGGCCCCACTGACTGCGCAGGCGTGTCACTTCAGTAAAGATCTCCCGTTCCTGCTGGGCAAATCCTTTGACAGTGTTGACAAGATTCGGAATCAAGTCGTTCCTCCGCTGAAGCTGGTTTTCGATTTGTGCCCAGCCTGAATCTACCCGCTCATCCAGTCCGATCGCCCGGTTATATCCACCGATATACCAGCTGAAACCGATGAGCAGGACAACAACAATCCCGATCAGAATGCCAACCCATGCTTTTCCATGACGACCTTTCATTTCAACCTCCCGTTAATTTTATTAAATCACTTGTAACAAACCAGGCGCCAGCGGTCACGGCGTTTGTTTCACCATCTCCCCGTCGCTCCACCGCCGCCAGACATCCCGCCGCCGAAACCTCCGAATCCGCCTCCGAATCCGCCTGAACTTCCGCCGGACCAGTAGCCCCGGCCGCCCCGGCCCCCCAACATATTAAACAACATCATATACATGAACAGCCGCGGATTCAGGATAAACAAAATCATCAAAATCAAAAAAATAAAAAACCCGGCTCCGCTTTCCCCGTTTTCAGAACGCTGCAAGGCCTGCGCCACCTGTTGTTCCCGGCCAGTCACCGTGACCCCTTGAGAGCCTGCTATCAGGCTGGCAATCGCCGCCGTGCCAGTCATAACCCCCGGTCCATATTGTTGCTGCCTGAAAGCAGGGACAATAAACCGTTCAATGATACTTCTGCTCATGGCATCGGTCAAGACGCCCTCGAGACCATATCCCGCTTCGATTCTCACCTCGCGGTCATTGACCGCGACCAGAAGCAGGACACCGTTATCTTTTCTCTTATCACCAATGCCCCATTGTTCAAAAAGCCTCACCGCATATTGCTCGATCGTGTCAGGCCGCGCGCTTTGGATCGTGACCACGATCAAATGCGCGTCCGCCTTCCTCGCCAGTTCCATCGACAACGACTCTGCCTGCTGCTCTTCAACCGACGAAAGAATTCCAGCGTAATCATTCACATATTGCTGGGGACGGGGCGGAATATTCTGCCCATAGCCAGATGATAACGTAACAGCCAAAAAAACACAGCCCGAAAAGAACACCCTAAGAAATTTTTTCATAATTGATCGACCGCCCGGGCAAGCTTCTCCAGTTGTTGAATATAATCGTCGAAAACATCTCTCGGATAAACCCTTGTCACGTGGTGAGCCTTCTTCTGATCCTTCCAGATGAAAATCATCATGCCGGGATCCAGATCGAATTCTTCTCCCAGACGTGCCAGGACAGCCTCTTTTTCAATCGGGACCTCAATGCCGCGCAGCCTTAACAGATTTCGAAAAACCGGCAGCAATGAACCCAGCGATTCCCTTAGCAACGATTCGATCCCTTTCCGTTTCAGCCCGACTTCCAGATACGCCTGGCGAATCCGGATCAATTTTCCTTTAATCTGCTGTTCGCAAAACAACCGGATATGTTCTTCCTCAACAACCAAATCTTTCAGAATGTCCTTGCCGTAAAGCAGGACATGGTGCTGCTTCATTTCCAGAAATTCGATGGGGAAAACATCCGATGACGAGCGGATATGATCTTCGGTCAGAATTAAAGGAGCTTCAATCCTTTTACGTCCAGCGGCCCGGATGATTTTAAGACGCCGGTCAAGAAAATCCTGATTAATGGCGCTGACGACCAGGACAGAATTAATATCCGAAACGCCGGGAACATAAGCAGCACTGGCGGCTGATCCATACACCCATGCGGAAATAATTTTATCCTTATCTTCTGTTATAAGTTTTTGCAAAAACGGCAGGAAAAGGAGTTTGACATCAGAATGAAGTTTATCAGTATTTAAAAATTCCATAACAATTCCTTAATTAAACAATGTTTCGCAACCTTGAACTCTCTAAGTCTTCCGCATTCTACCAAAAAAATAACGATTGTTAATCCTTTTCTTAAAAACCCGGGCATCAATAATCAAAATTAAATTAATCGGAGGCCTCACACCTTAATGAGTGTGCCCTGCCGGGTGCACCAAAAAAAAGGCCATGGGTAAACCCATGGCCTTTTTCAGAAAATATCATCTGTCCTACTTAAAATAGGATTTTGCACTTCTGCGTTTTGGCGAATTGTTCAATCCCTTTTTCTCCGCAACCAGCTTCAGGATAATCTCCGGCATATGATAACTCATCCATGCCTTTGAAAAACGCTCAATCCAATCAGCTTTCGCTTGTTCAAATCCGATATCTTTTCCGGCTTTTTCGCTTTCAATCCATAAATGCCTGTCTATCTCCGCAAGAACACGCCTATCTTTTAATAGTGTCTCTTGATCAATCTGATTCGCCATTTCCCCACGCCTCCTTTTTGAAGTTAAAAATATTCTAACTTAATAGTCACAGTCTGTCAACAAGGTCTTTTCTAACTGGAGCAGTGACAAGGAAATAGAAAACCGTCTACCGAAAGAGCCCGCGTTCAGCAAGACAGGGAAACTGCCGCAGCAGGCAGGTCTCTACGACAAGAACAATTTCCATGAAGAATTATGGTTTTGCGCTCCCGGATTTCAAATTTATAAACACATCATTCGGATATTACATATTAATTTATTATTTAGCATTTGAAACGGGACCTGAGGCACACCGCTTGCGGTTCAGACGGCCCTGGCTGAGATACCATTCAACCATCCGACTGATACCCTCTTCAGTGGCGATCATCTGCTTGAACCCGATAGCGCGGACTTTATCCGAACCATGGCAAGTATTCATCATCGCAAATTTTTTAATGCGGTTGGCTGTAACAGGAAAGTTCTTTTTTAAAAGTTTCGCAAGAATATCAAACGGATATCCCATCAGCATGGCGAATTTTAACGGAATCGTAAAACTCATCGGAGCCCTGCCCAGCTTGTTTCTCACAATATCGGCAATATTTCTGGATGTTCTGTGCGGATAATCCGAATAATTGATCACGTCAATGCCCGGCGCCATGCGTTTCATCATAAAAACGGTGGCCTGGGTTAAATTTTCCACATAAGCCGTCGATTTAATATTTTGGCCGTCTCCCACCATCCAAAACCGTCGGTGGAAAATCATATCGATCAGCCGGAACATATTCGCATAATTATGGGGGCCATAAACCACGACCGGACGGACAATCAGGATCGAGCGCAATGGATCTTTTCCGGCCCAGGCGCCGATAATCTTTTCACCGGCAAGTTTCGATTCGCCGTAATCATTCACCGGATTCGGAACAGTCAATTCACTGCTGGCCTCATCGACATCGCCGTAAACCGCGACCGAACTGTAAAAAATCAGTCTCTTGATATCCAGCCCGGTCATGACGTCCACGATGACCCTGGTCCCGGCTTCATTAATCTTGAAAAAATCTTCCCGTGAAATTCCGAAATCATGATGCCTGGCCGCCAGATTGATCACCAAATCAGAGCCCGACATTGCGCTTTTAAGCGCCTGACCGTCCATCAAATCGCCCTGGACAAAACGATAGCCGCTTTTACCGCCGTCTTCTTTCACAAGGTCAAAGCCGGTGATCTCATGGCCATCGGCCTTAAGATCCCTGATCAAATATCGTCCGATAAATCCTTCTGAACCGATGATGAATATTTTCATAGCAGTAACCTTTCTAAAAACAACCGGCCCCAGTCGCCGGCAATGCTATCGCGCCGTTTCCCACACCGCCACGCGCTCGCCTTTTAAAAATTTAATGATCCCCATCAGGATAGCGAGGTTGGTCACGCAAAAATAATAAACCATGCTGACGGCTTTAGGCCGGCCTTCCTGCCACAAACATCCCAATGCCCCGGTTAAATAAAAAATAATCTGCGTCAGCAGGAAAGCGGCCAGGAATGCCGAGCGCGCCGTCAGAAAAACATTCGTCAGCAAGATCAAAAATAAAAATACCGGAAACAGTGCGCGGAACAATTTGTGGGAAATAATCATCCAGGCGTACCATCGATACTTGAAAGGGTTCATGATTTCGTTCATGGCGGCCAGACCGCGCAGATTCTGGACCGTGATCCGCCAGCGTTTATTAATCTCGGCCATGTCGTCGTGGATCGCGTTTTCCTCGCAAACCGCTTCAGGTTCCATAACAACTCTTTGGCCGTTTTTGACCGTGTTCAATACAACAACAAGATCATCGGCCAGGTCATCGGCCATATTAACCGGGAAAAGTCCTTTGCGGAAAGCATAGAACGTTCCTGACACTGATGTCAATGAATAAACCTTTTCCTCGCCCTTTTTAATCATGGATTCATAAGACCAGTACGACAGCTCTCCCCTGGCGATATCCGCTCTCCGGGGATCGCGGTAAACAAGACGGCCGGCCACACAACCGACTGAAGGATCGGCAAAATTGCCAACCAGCTTGCGCAGGCTGTTCAATTCAAGCCTGCTCGTCGCGTCAGAGAAAACAACAATATCTCCTTTTAACGCGGGAAGCGCTGCCTTATACCCTGCAATCTTTCCTCCGCGCCCGGGCATCCGGATCAGGCGAATGCCTTTGGAGGCATAGCTTTCAACAATCGCGTCAGTATGGTCTGATGAACAGTCCGAGACAATAACAATTTCCAGCTTCATAACCGGATAATTCAATGACAAAAGATTCCGGATCTTGGCGTCAATCGCGTTTTCTTCGTTGTAAGCTGGAACGACAATGCTGACCGCAGGCGTGAATTCCTCTTTTTTCACAGGAGGCATGGGTTTCAGTAATGAAAAAAATTTGAGCGCGGCCGGATATCCAAGGTAGGTATAAAAAACCATGATTACCATAAACCAAAACACAAACTCCATTTCGCATCACCCTTTCAAAAACCGCAAAAAAATATATTTTTCACGTCAATTCATCAACAATTATAACATACAATTAAAGCGTCTGGACTCAAACCAGCATTTAACATGCCATATTCAAACAAATCACGGACTCCGGACACAAAATCCGATTCATATTTCGATTGTTTTCCTTGAATATTAAAATTTTAAAAATTGGAATTTCCTGCCGGTTTCGTGCTTAAAATTTCCCCGGCAATCAGTTGAAAACTCTGCTGAACAGGCTCATCCTTCAGGTCAACCGGTGTTTTCTCTCCGTTTTCCTCAATCAGCGCCTTTCCGTCTTTCTCAGCTATCCGGCTGACTTCCGCATCGTCTCCGGCCTGGATTGAATGAACCTGTTTTTTTAAAAAAACAATCCGCAGAGCCCCCCGCAGAAGAATGACATAATGATTATTATCTTCGAGAAGCCGGCCGCTAACTTCCCTGCCGTTTTTTAAAACAACCGTATCTGCACGGGCAAAAGGAACGGGCGCAAGACACATGACACAGAAAGCAAGAAAAACAAAAAACCGGGGAAAAGATCGTGCCGTCCCTTCTTCTGTATGCGACTCGCGTGGCTGGATGGCAATCAATTCCGCCAGCTGGTTTTCAATCAACGGCCAGTCATAGCGTTCCTCTACGAGCGCCCGCCCGGCCTCCGAAAGACGTTCGCGCAATTGCGCATCCGTTAAAAGCCGGACCACCTGACGGGCAAAATCCTTCGGTTCATCAGCAATCAGAATATTGCATTCATGCGTCACATCCAGCCCTTCACATCCAATGGATGTTGAAACCACCGGCTTTCCCATGGCCATGGCCTCAAGAATCTTTAATCTGGTACCGCTGCCGATCCGTAACGGCACCACAACGATGTCGCTTTCCATAATAAAGGGTTTAACATCAGGAACTGATCCGGTGACGATAATTGACGGATCTCTTTCAGCCAAAGCTTTGACCGCCATCGCAGGATCTTTTCCGACAATATAAAATTCAAGAGCCCCGGTGCGGGGATCATGGGAATGTTTAATCAACGGATAAATCTCTTTCGCGAAATATAATGCAGCATCATTATTCGGCGTCCAGCCCATCAAACCGCTGTAAACCAGCCGCGCCCCGGCGCCACCGTTTCCCGGTTCCGCAGGCTTTCCAGGGATACGGTGATCCGGGGAGCCTGAAAACTCTGCGCAGCTTACCCCATTCGGCACAACACAAACATTTTGGCGCCCCGTGCGCGTTTCGACCTGGCGCTTGTCGATCTGCGAACACACATGGATTTCATCGAACCGCTTCCACATCCGCTCTTCATACCGTCGAAACTTCAGCCATTCAGACAGAGCGTATATTTTCATAAAAGGATTTCTGGCCAGGTTTAAAAACCTCCCGATAATCGTTGATTCCACGTTATGTTCATCCAGAACTTTGCGGCATGAGATTTCAAAAGGAATGTTCAACGCCATATGAATTCCATCGCAGACAAGAAGATCGCACTGTGATTCCGCGACGACTGCGTTTACTTTTGCTTTAAACAAAGGAAACACACGTAAAAAAACCGGATGCGGCAGGGGCGACAGCAGCGACCGGAGACGTTTCCATATCCCTTTGCCGATACCGGAAACGTCCGGCACATCCACGAAAACAACCCGGGCGCCCGCCTTCTCCAATATCTCAAGGCCCTCCCGGTTGTCTTCCTTGCGTCCGCCGCAGATAACGCACACATCGCCGGCCCTGGTCAAACCTTGAATGTAATGCCAGGAACGCAGACGCGCTCCTGAATTAACCGGATAAGGAAGTTCTTTTGTAATGAAAATAATGTTCATAATTTTAATAGCAGCTCGCACGGCAACCTGTTTTGATTTGATGGCAGCAGGATGCCGGCAGCTTAATCGCCTGTTGCCAGTAACTGTTGAATGGCTCTCGCCACGTCAGCCCTTCTGGCGTCGTATTCCACCGGGAACCAGCGATTTTCGCGGATTTTCACGTTAATGTCGTTTCGAAACGCTTCGAGAAGCCTTTGGGCATTTTCAATCCCGGTCTGCTTTTCACCTTTCGCTTTTCGCTCTTCGATTTTCCTTTCAAGGGTAATTAAATACCGGTAATCATCGATCCCCTCGCTCGCCATTTCAAACCATGTCGCGTTAATCGGTCCGAACGGCGACGGATAAGACGCGCAGTAATCGCCTTCCCTTCCGTCAAGATCGAAAAACGGATCGACCGCGGGAAGCTGATAATGCCACTGCACCCTTCCCTTCGCGCCGGTCCGCCACAAATAATATCCGAAACTGAACCTGTCCTGGCCAATATTATAAAACCAAAGATCATTTCCAGCCCTGCCAATCTCCTTCAACAACCCTTCATCAATCCTGACCCCGTTATTCACAGTCACGGTTTTCAAATAAGGGAAAACCGGCCTGTCCTTTTCATTGTTAAAAAATCCGGTCGCGTTGATCCCTGCCTCCTTCAACACCCTGGCCACGCCCATGATTGACTCGACCCCCTCACCGCCCACGTTGGAGATTTCATCGGCAATCCCGATAATGATATCCTGTCCGGCCAGATGGCGGGCGTGTCCGGAAATCTGTTTAAACGCGCTGACGATCGCCTTGTCGAACAAGATCGGGCTGTCCCCGGTCTTTTTGCGGATATCATGAAAAACATTGATCATGCCATAACCCGACACAGGCTGATTGAACCCGAAGTGCCTGTACGTGTGCATAAAGGTATCAAAAAATTTAAAATCAAGCTCCACATCGCCGTTGTCGTAAACCTGTTTCACTCCCGGAGACAAGCTCATGGCCAGTGTGTTCATCCCGTGATCGCGGATGTCTTTGAGCTGAAACTCAACCGCCGTCCATTTCTGATCCTCCAACTCCTCATACCAGTCAAACTGCGGCGGAATATTATAAAACATCCCGACAGCAATATCGAGCGGTTCAAGCGTGAAAGGCATTACCTCGACCTTCAGCGGGATTAACAGGGCATTTTCATAAGAGGATTCATTTTTGACCGCGACATACCCGTGATAAACGCCCGGCGCGGTTTCCTTTGGAACATTGACCGTAAACCACATAAACCGCGTCACGCCTTTTCGCAAATCGGTTATATTTGTATTTCTCAACAATTCCCCGCGCACATTATAAAGCCGCGGGCTTGCTAGCTTGAGTTTATACTGGACCGACCGGATCCGGATTTGTTCCGCCGGAATAAGCGCTCCCTGCTCACTGGTCAAAGCGCTGACTGCAGTATGGTAGCGGCCGAGATCTTTAAACGGATAAAACCCGATCACAAACGGTTCCGATTCGCCCGGCGCGGCAAAGATAGAAATCTCTCTGAGCATCTGATGCGGCCGCGGCGTCTCGGCCGGGAACATCGGTTCCAGATAGTGTTTGGCGAAAGGAATAAATCCCAGCTGCCCGAATTGTTCGACAATCTCATCAGGAACGGCAGGAAAATTCGGGATACGCTCAACATACGCGCCGCTAAAATACTCACGGCGCTGTTCATCAAGATCTTTCAGATAACCGCGCACCTCATCCTCAGCTTCTTTGGGCGCAACGATCAGCGCCGATAATGTATTCGCGTAAGCAGGGCCTTCAAATCTGAGACTCAGTTGTCCGTCCTCGACATCAACTTCAAAACGACGCCAGACAAAACGCTTCTGCACATAATCCCTGAACACGTCCGCCCCCGGCAAATCCTCATGGTTCAGATGGGCAAAATAATAATCCCTTAAAAAAATTTCCGGCGGCAACTGTTCGTGCCCGACCAGCCGGCCTTCGGCAAAAAACTTCCGCTCAGGATAATTCTGGTAATATTCCCAGAAACCCGGGTCTTCAAGCATCACGTAAACCACATACCGCCCGTTGTCCACATCGACTTTAAACGGTCCCTGGCCGCGCACCCAGTCGCGGAACAACGCGTCCGGATACTGGCGATCCTGGGCCGTCAATTCCGACGTGTTTTCCCAACCGTATCCAGGATCAGGCTGGTACCTGGTCTGGTCCGTCACCTGGATAAATCCCGGCCAGACCTCGGACTGCTGCGTCCCGAAATCAAAACGCTCCATCCCCGTGATCTCCGAACCCGGCGCTTTTTCCAATCGGATGTTATCAAAATACAACGTAGTCGGCTCCCCGGTTCTTACCAGAAAAATGACCAGTTCCTTCACCTGGCTGATATCCATCAGACGTTTACCGTCGTTGGTTTTTAATCCGGTAACGTTAAAAATAAATTTGCCGCGGCCCGGACGGAAGGCGAACTCCCCGTCGTAACGGTTGTTGTACCCGTGTCCGCCGGGTTCATCTTTAATCAGGATGCCGAATTTGACAGGTTCTTCAGAGGGATTGAACACATCGAAAACCAGCATGTTAAAACCGGTCCAGTCTCCGGGCAGATTTTTTGCTGATAATCCCGGAAAATCGCCCCTGGGGTAGGTTGTTTTCAGACAAAAATCTTGTGCTGAAGAGCGAGAAGCGGCAGGCGCTGAGCGATCTTCAATTGCTGTTGATCCTTCACTTTCCGCTTTCCCCTCTTCGCTTTTCGTTACAAAAAAATCACAATCAACAATTTCCGTCTTCACTCCGCCCCAGCCGACCGGATCTTTGCCGTCGAAATTACTGAAAATTCCTTCATCTTTATTAAAGGAAGACCGGGCGGCCATCGGTGAAGGATGCGCAGACGCCTCTATTTTCGCCGGAATCTCGCTCTTCGCTGCCGTCAGTTTCCCGCTTTTAGCTATAAAAGATGTTCCCGCCGCGCCTGCCGCCAAACCAACCGCAAATATCATCCATGTCTTTCGGTTCATCCTGATTCCTTTTTTAAAACGGGGAAAAGCTGAATAATCAGAGGAATTTAAAGTTTATCACACATCCGGACGGATTTCCATTCCGTGGTCAGATAACGAATTGACTCATAAAAAATGTTACCCGTGGAATCCAAACTGCGGATTCGTTGACTCATAATTCATGTTACCCTTTCACTCTACGAAAGGGGTAACACTATGAGTCCAAAAAGCTTGCGCGAA
>JBFMEN010000022.1:0-12905 GCA_040753435.1 Candidatus Omnitrophota bacterium
TATTCGCGCAAGCTTTTTGGACTCATAGTGTTACCCCTTTCGTAGAGTGAAAGGGTAACATGAATTATGAGTCAACGAATCCGCAGTTTGGATTCCACGGGTAACATTTTTTATGAGTCAATTCGCTGGGAGATTTTTTCTTGCCAAAATAAAAATTATGTATTATCCTTATTTTAACAAATTCAGGAATAAAACATTTCACGGAGCTCTTTCCTTTCTTTTTTTCATCGTTTTTCTTAATACTCTAAGTGGGCTGGCTTTCGCTGAAGTCGAATTTAGCGGAACATCTAAAGAATATGCCACGATCGGATATCAGGCGCAGCAGGAAGGGGATTTCAACCGGGCATTAGTGTTTTATTCCAAAGCCCTTACCATTAGCAAAGAGGATGCCTGGATTTATAACAATGTCGGCGTTATTTATGAGCAGATGGGTTTGGTTGATCAGGCCGAGTCAAATTATCTGAATGCGTTAGAGGTTGATCCGGAGTTTTTACCCCCATATACCAATTTGGCATTTTTATATAAGGGACGGGGTGATGTTCCTGGTGCGGTCCGTTATTTTAAAGAAAGAATCAATCGTGCCAAGGATAATGACCAATGGGTTCCTTTATTGACACAAGAGTTGAGCGTGATGGACCCGGCTTACCGCGCGGATATTGTCAGCAATCAACTCGAAGAAATGGGTCAGCGGCTTTATGAAATGGCTCAGGAAGAATTGTCATTGAGTCTGACCCGTTCGGAGGGCCATCTTCGCCGGGGGAAGGAATTGTTGCAGGAAAACAGCTTTGATGAGGCAGAGAAGGAAATTAATAAGGCGTTGGCCTTAACACCCAAGAATCCAAAGCTGATAGAAATGAAACAGAAGATTGGGAAGGAAAAGACGGTTTTCGAAATTAAGGCGGTGGTGCAGCGAGCGTTAGAATTTTTAGATGCTGGAGATATGGAATCTTCTCGGAAAGAATTCCAAAAAACACTCACCATTTTTCCAGGCGGATCCGTTCAAGAATAATTTATTCAAGAGCATAAACATAAAATAATGTCTGAAAAGAAGTTATATTTACTGGACGCACATGCCTTGTGTTATCGGGCATTTTATGCGATTAAAGGTTTGACCAATAGTCAGGGACAGCCGACCAATGCGGTTTATGGTTTTACCAATACTTTGCGCAAGATTCTGAATGACTTTCATCCTGAATATCTTGCAGTGTGTTTCGATAAGGACGGCAAGGGTTTTCGCCAGACAAAATACGCGGATTATAAAATCCAGCGTCCGGTCATGCCGGAGGATTTGCGAAGCCAAATGCCGTTGATCCACGATGTTGTCAGGGCTTACGCGCTTCCTGTTCTCGAAATCAGCGGGTATGAAGCCGATGATCTTATTGCGGCTGCTGTAAAAATGTTCGCGGGACGCGATGTCGATGTCATGGTCATCACTGACGATAAAGATTTATTTCAGCTTGTGAACCAGCATGTGAAGGTGTACAGCCCCCGGAAAGAGCAGCTCCTGGGAGATAATGACGTTTATGAGGCCCTGGGAGTGCAGCCCAGGTATATTTCGGACTTTATCGGTCTGGCCGGCGACAGTTCGGATAACATTCCTGGAGTGGCCGGGATTGGAAAAGTGACCGCGCAGAAACTGATCAATGAGTTTGGAGATTTGGAAAAAATCTATAATTCATTAGATCGGATTTCTTCCGGCAGTCTTGTAAAAAAACTCCAAGATCAGAAAACAGAGGCGTTCCTTAGTCGGGAATTGGCTCAGTTGAGGGATGATGCGCCGATCAACGTGATGTTACAGGATTTGCAAATCGGGAGAGAGAATTCCGAGAAATTGTATGAGCTTTTCACGCAGCTGGAGTTCCACCGTTTTGCCGCAGATCTTAAACCGGCTGAACCTGGCTTTGAAGCGGACAAGGGCAAGCATTTATCGCCCATTTCTAAAGAAAACTTTTTTTGTGATGTCCGGAATAAGAAGTTGATGGCGTTTTGCTTTCAACCCGAGGAAAGCAGATTTGTATTAACAGACGGCAAGAGTGTTATTGAGATGAGCCCGGCTGAGATTTTGGAGAGCGACGGAGCGATCTTTGAAAATCCAGATATTGTCAAGGTGACTTACGATATCAAACAGCAGTATAAAATTTTTTGGGCGTCAGGGATCGATGTGAAAGGACCTGTCTTCGATTTGATGCTTGCAGGTTATGTGCTGAATCCTGTTCGAAACGGTCATGAACTTGCCGTTCTTTCCTGGAATTTTTTAAAACAGATGAGACCTGCCGATGCCTCATTGATTGATGACCTTCAGACAATTTTCCGACTTTATGAGCCGGTTGCCGAGGCGCTTGAAAAAAGGGAGGCAGGGAAACTTTTTCATGAAATTGAAATGCCTTTATCGCGCCTTCTCGCCCGGATCGAATTGAGCGGGGTCCGGCTGGACATCGGCTTGCTGAAACAGCTTTCTGACGACTGCGCTAAAAAAATGGATGGCCTTCAGCGTGAGATTTATCTGACTGCCGGCGAGGAATTTAACATCAATTCTCCGAAACAACTGGCTTGTATTTTATTTCAAAAGCTTAAGCTTCCGGCGATCAAGAGAACGAAGACTGGATTTTCGACTAATGAAGAGGTCCTTCAGAGGCTGGCCGAGAAACACGTGCTTCCCCGGATGATCATTGAATTTCGTCAGTTGGCGAAACTTAAATCGACATATATAGATGCTCTTCCGGAACTGGCCCAGGTTTCTTCGGACGGCAATCGAAAAGATGTTATTCATACATCGTTTAATCAGACGATGACAGAAACAGGGCGGTTAAGTTCCAGCAATCCGAACCTTCAGAATATCCCGATTCGTACCGAATTGGGGCGGGAAATAAGGAGGGCTTTCATTCCGCTGGAAAATAACCATCTTATGTTATCCGCGGATTATTCGCAAATCGAACTTCGGATTCTGGCCCATTTGTCAGGCGATGAGAATCTTATCAGTGCCTTTAGAAAAGGGGAAGATATTCATGCCTTTACGGCAGGTCTTATGTTTGAATGCCCGACTGAAAAAGTTGCTGATGCCATGCGTAACGCCGCAAAAAGGGTGAATTTCGGAATTATTTACGGCATGAGCGCTTTTGGTTTATCCAAGGACCTGAATATTTCAGTCTCCGACGCGCAGGATTTTATCGACCGTTATTTTTTGCGATATCCGCAAGTCAAACGCTTTATGGAACAGGCTGTTGACCATTGTCGTGAAACAGGATATGCGGTGACTATGATGAATCGTCGCAGGGACATTCCCGAAATCGTTAGTAAGAACGTGAATATGCGGATGTTCGCAGAACGGCAGGCGATTAATACTCCTGTTCAGGGAACGGCTGCGGATTTAATAAAATTGGCGATGGTCAATGTGCAAAGACGGCTTGATCGAGAAAAGTTAAATTCAAATATGCTGATTACTGTTCACGATGAAATTGTTTTTGACCTCGTTCCATCTGAAAAGCAAAAGATGATCGCAGCCGTAAAGCAGGAAATGGAATCAGCGATGGTTTTGAATGTCCCGATCAAGGTTTCTATAAAGATCGGGAAGAACTGGCTTGAAATGGAGAAGGCGGCATGACAATCGCTTTTTGTTCATCAGAAATTTTTCCCTTTTCAAAGACCGGAGGTCTTGCTGACGTGAGCGGCTCTCTTCCGGCTGCATTACGTGAAAACGGTGAAGGCGTTGTCTTGTTTCAACCAAAATATCGGGATGTTGACGAGAAAAGATTCGGGTTGATAAAGGTAGCTTCAGGTCTGTATAAGGCGAATTTTCATAAATCCATCGATGTTTATTTTATCGACAGGCCGTCTTATTATGATCGTGAAGGGTTATATGGTGATGCCAAAGGGGATTACCCTGATAATTTTGAACGGTTTGATTTTTTCTGCCGACGGATTCTAGAAGTCATAAAAGAGCAGAATCTTCAAATCGACGTTGTTCATTGTCATGACTGGCAGACAGGGCTCATTCCCGTTTATTTAAAATTTTTGTATCACGCGGATCCTTTTTATCACCGAATCAAAACTGTTTTCACCATCCATAATCTTGCATATCAGGGGCTGTTTGCGAAAGAATATTTCGGAAGGTTTGAATTTTCGGGTGATGATGTGTTGCAAAAAAGCGGATTGTATTTTTATGGAAAGTTAAGTTTGTTAAGAGGCGGGATCGTTAACGGCGATCGGGTAACGACTGTCAGTCCCCAATATGCGAAAGAAATTCAGACTGAGGCTTATGGCTGCGGAATGCAGGACGTGTTGTCTGCCCGACGGGATGGAGTTATCGGAATTCTTAACGGACTGGATTACTCGATTTGGGATCCTGAGCATGATGGTTTGATTTCCAGAAGATATTCCGGACAATTTCCTGACGGCAAGGCGGACAATAAAAAAGAAGTTCAGCTTGGATTCGGATTGCCTGCGCGGCCCGATGCGCCTTTGTTCGGCTTTGTAGGGAGGTTATCGCATCAAAAAGGCGTCGATCTTATCGTGGAATCGGCGAGCCGTTTGCTTGAGAATGATATTCAGATTGTCTTTTTAGGAGTGGGGGATGCAGAATCACAAAACAAAATCGCTGCCGTTGCCGACCGTTATCCGAACAAGGTCGCTGCCCAGTTCGCGTTTGATGAACGGGTTGCTCATCAAATTTACGCTGGGTGCGATTTCTTTTTGATGCCGTCCATTTATGAACCCTGCGGTTTGAGTCAGATGATCAGCCTGGCTTACGGCACGATCCCGATTGTTTTTAAAACGGGGGGACTGGCCGATACAGTCGTTGATGCGGGCGCTGGAGGTAATGGTCTTGTGTTCGATGTTTATGACAGCGCCCATTTTTCCGACGCTGTACTCCGTGCCATTAACTTATACGGGGATTTTTCAAAGTTTGATGAGGTGATGACAGCTGCCTTCAAAAGTAAATTTTCCTGGCAGGATTCTGCGAAGGCTTATCAGCAACTTTATAAGGACGTGGTTCGCCAATGACTGTGATTGGATTGACAGGGAGTTTAGGGACAGGGAAGACGACGGTCGCTTGTATGTTCAGGGAACTTGGAGCCGGAGTTATCGACGCCGATCAAATTGCGCATCATCTGATTGAAGAGGATCATGATTGCCGGGAAGAGATCAAAAGGAAATTTCCCCTGGCGGTCGGGAATGGTGAGATCAATCGTGAAAAACTTGCCAAAGAAGTCTTTACGGATGAAATGAAACTGAAGGCGCTCGAGGAGATTTTACATCCGGCTGTTTATCGTTATATCAAAAAAGGGATCAGAGGATTCAGCCGGGATAAAAAAGTCAAGGTGGTCGTGCTTGATGTTCCCTTGTTATTTGAAGCCGGTTTTGAGGATTTGGTTGATGCCGTTGTGGTGGTTCGGGCCAATCAACGCCAGTCGATCGAACGGGTGTCCCATGCCCGTCATTTCAAACGGCAGGATATCCTTAAGCGGCAGCGACGACAGATGCCGCAGCGTGAGAAATTGAAGCTGGCCGATTTTATTATTGATAACCGAAAGTCAATTGCCGAAACGAGAGCTCAGGTCAAAACGATCTGGGATGGCCTCGCTAGTGTATAAATTAAGAAAAAATTAGAAGAAAAAAGCAACAATACCATTTATCGAGAGGTGAGTTATGCCAAGAGTAACAACGAAAAAAACCGAAGAGACGAATGTAACCACTGTCGTCAAGAACGGTAATAACGGGACCATTGATCAGGACGGGAAACTGAATGTCGGGCGTTTGAAGGATATGAAAGTCCCGGAACTTATGAAGATCGCCAAGGAAATGGAGATCGAAGGATTTAGCGGCAGCAAAAAACAGGATTTGATTTTCAAGATTATAGAAAAGAAGGCTGAAAAAGCCGGAATGCTTTATGGGGAAGGGGTACTTGAAATCCTTTCTGAAGGTTTTGGGTTCTTGCGCAGTTCGAACTACAATTACCTTCCATGCCCGGATGACATCTATATTTCGCCGTCACAAATCCGTCGCTTTGATTTAAAAACAGGCGATACGGTGGGAGGGCTTATTCGCCCGCCGAAAGAAGGTGAGAAATATTTTGCACTTTTAAAGGTCGAGGCGGTCAATTTTGAAGACCCGGAAATGGCCAAGGATAAAATATTTTTCGATAATCTGACTCCACTTTATCCGAACAAACGACTGACATTGGAGACGGAGCCTAAAGAGATTTCGGCACGGGTCGTTGATTTGTTGACCCCGATTGGGAAAGGACAACGCGGTCTTATCGTTGCCCCACCCTACAGCGGTAAAACCGTTTTGATGCAGAAGATCGCGAATTCCATTACGCGTAATAATCCTGACGTGATTTTGATGGTCCTGCTCATTGATGAACGTCCGGAAGAAGTTACGGATATGCAGCGCAGCGTTCAGGGTGAAGTTATTGCATCTACTTTCGATGAACCGGCGGAGCGTCATGTTCAGATCGCTGAAATCGTTCTCGAAAAGGCCAAGCGGCTGGTTGAACACAAGCGGGACGTTGTTATTCTTCTGGACAGCATCACCCGTCTGGCCCGGGCATATAATACCGTAGTTCCCCACAGCGGGAAGATTCTTTCCGGCGGTGTTGACTCAAACGCCCTGCATCGTCCGAAACGGTTTTTCGGTGCTGCCCGTAATATTGAGGAGGGTGGAAGCCTGACGATCCTTGCGACTTCTCTGGTTGATACCGGAAGCCGGATGGATGAGGTCATCTTCGAAGAGTTCAAGGGAACTGGTAATATGGAACTGCAGCTTGACCGCAACTTGTTCCAGCGGCGCATTTATCCGGCCATTGATATGAAAAGATCCAACACCCGTCATGAAGAGCTCCTTATCCCTGAGGACGATCTTCAAAGGGTTTGGTTAATGAGAAAGGCCGTTAATGATTTGAATTCCGCGGAGGCGATGGAATTGTTGATTGACAAGCTCGGCAAATATAAAAGCAACCGGGAATTTTTGGACAACATGAATAAATAAAAAAACAGAAAATTATTCTGTGAGGAGGTAAAGTAAATGAAAAAAGATACGCATCCAGAGTACAAGGAAGTGACCATTACCTGCGCCTGCGGGAATGTAGTTCACACTCGTTCAACAAAAAAGAATATCCGGGTGGATATTTGTGCGAACTGCCATCCATTCTTTACCGGTGAAAAGAAATATGTTGACTCCGCCGGCCGTATCGAGCGTTTCAAACAACGTTATTCGAAATAATATGGCTGATGTTTTTGAAAAACTGGAGCAACTCGCGCAACGTTATCGCGAAGTTGAAGAATCGCTGGGTGACCCTGAAGTGATCAGCGATCAGAAAAGGTATCAGAAGCTCGCCAAGGAGTTTTCTGATCTGACTCCGGTAGTTGCCGCTTATCGGAAGTACCTTGAGAATGACCGCCAGATTAAAGATCTTAAGGATATGATCAAGAGCGGCGATCAGGAATTTGTCGACTTGGCCAGGGCAGAACTGGATAACCTTCTTAAGGTACAGACCGAAATGGAAAACGGGCTGGAGGAACTGGCATTTCCCAAGGTGGAAGAAAAGGACAGGGACCTTATTATCGAGATTAGGGCCGGCACCGGCGGCCAGGAAGCCAGCCTTTTTGCTGCTGATCTTTACCGTATGTATGTGCGATATTCTGAACGACAAGGATGGTCAACTGAACTGATGAGTTCTCATGAGTCCGAAACCGGAGGGTTTAAAGAAATTATCTTCGGGATTACCGGTCACGGGGCATCACGTTTATTGAAATGGGAGAGCGGGACCCATCGTGTTCAGCGGGTTCCGGTCACTGAAGCTTCCGGCCGTATACATACGTCTGCGGCAACCGTTGCGGTTTTATTTGAACCGGAGGAAGTGGATGTCCAGATCGATACAAAGGACCTGAAGATCGATGTGTTCAGATCATCGGGACCCGGCGGGCAAAGCGTCAATACGACGGATTCGGCGGTACGTATAACGCACTTGCCGACCGGGATCGTTGTCGTGTGCCAGGATGAGCGTTCGCAATTAAAAAACAAGTCAAAGGCGATGCGCGTTTTGCGTGCCAGGCTGCTTGAAAAGATCGAACAGGAAAACCAAAGCAAGGAAGATTTTGAGCGGCGGGCAAAAATCGGATCCGGAGACCGAAGCGAAAAGATCCGAACTTATAATTATCCTGAACGCCGTGTAACGGATCATCGTATCGGTTTGACCCTTTATCAATTACCAAATATCCTTGATGGGGATTTGGATAATATGACTGAAGCGCTGGTTAAGGCCGAGCAAGCGGCCGCGAAAACATGAATGAGCTCGATTATATAAAAACTTCTTTATTGAATTGTGCCAGGGTTGACCTTTACAGCGGAAAGGCTGTGTTATCCGGAGAACAGAAGAAACAATTTGATGCTATTCGGATGCGTCGGCTTGGCGGGGAGCCGCTTCAATATATTTTCGGGTCTGTAGAATTCTGCGGCCTTTCATTTCATGTAGATCCCCGTGTTCTTATCCCCCGTCCAGAAACTGAAATCATGGTTGAACATGTCCTGAGGTTGTTTTCTGATAAGGCGTATCAAAGGCCGTTAAGAGTTTTAGATGCCGGAACCGGATCAGGATGTGTTGCCGTTTCCTTAGCGAGGTTTTCAAAATATGTAACCTGTGACGCCGTCGATATTTCATCTGAAGCCCTCACCGTAGCCCGCGAAAATGCAAGACTGCACGGAGTTGACGGCCGGGTTTCTTTTTTACAGGGAGATATCAGAAAAATTTCGCTGCCCGATCATTCTTATGATGTCATTATCTCCAATCCTCCGTATATTCCGGACAATGTGATTGATTCCTTGCCCGAAGAAGTGCGATGCGAGCCGCGTCAGGCCCTTGAAGGAGGAAAAGACGGCTTGGATTTTTATCGATACTTTTGTTTCGCTGCTCCGCGCCTTTTAATCGAGAACGGCCTTTTGGTTTGCGAGTTTTGGGATGAACAGGACGTTCCGATTGCGGCCCTGTTCAATGAACCCTGGAGGATGGAATTTTTTCCGGATTTATCAGGCGTAAAAAGATATTTTATCGGTCATTATAATAACAAGGTACCTGCTGTTTCCTAATATGAGGTGATACATGCAAAAGTTGATTATTGAAGGAAATCATCCGATAAGCGGCAGTGTTCACATTAGCGGCGCCAAGAATGCTGCGTTACCGATTATGGCCGCCACGCTCCTTACTGATGATCCGTGTGAAATTCCCAATGTCCCTTATCTGCGTGATACGACGACCATGTGCACCATTTTGAAATCACTGGGAAAGGAAGTCGATTTTCAGAATAATATTGTTCGTGTATCGTCAGGGGGCGGGCTGCAGTCTGTCGCCCATTATGACCTGGTTTCCACGATGCGCGGTTCATTTTGCGTATTGGGTCCCCTGCTGGCAAAATTGCGGAAAGCGCAGGTTTCGCTCCCCGGAGGGTGTGTCATCGGGGTCCGGCCGGTCGACCTTCATTTAAAAGGTTTGCGTGGCCTGGGAGCCAAGTTCGAAATAGCAAATGGTTATGTTATCGGAACGGCAGAAAACCTTAAGGGTAATCAAATTTATCTGGGAGGCGAATTTGGTTCTTCTGTTTTGGCGACCGCTAATGTTATGATGGCGGCCGTGCTGGCAAAAGGCGAGACGACTATTCAGTCTGCGGCATGCGAACCTGAAGTGGAAGACCTGGGGAATTTTTTGAATACGATGGGGGCAAAAATTATTGGTCACGGGACTCCGACCATTCGAATTGCCGGGGTAGACTCATTGCACGGAACTTCCTATGCCATTACTTCGGATCGTATTGAGGCAGGGACGTTTATGCTGATGGCAACTGCCATGAAAAGCGATATCACCATTCATAACGTTAATTGCGAGCATTTACTGGTGCTGATCGATAAACTGGAAGAATACGGGGTTTCCTTTGAGTGTTTTAACAGATCAATGACCCTTCATTGCCCGCAACATGGCAAGCCGGTTAGTGTTACCACCTATCCGTACCCGGGATTCCCAACTGATTTGCAGGCCCAGTTTATGGCCGTTATGGCCGTGACTCCCGGCGTGAGTGTGGTGACCGATAAGGTTTTTCCGGATCGTTTTATGCATATTGCTGAATTAAATCGTATGGGAGCTAATATCCGTAGAGAAGGGAACTCCGCGATTATTGAAGGCGCCGCTCAACTTTTTGGAGCTCCTGTCATGGCATCAGATTTACGCGCTTCAGCGGCCCTGGTTATTGCAGCCCTGGCTGCCAAAGGGACGACCGAGATCAACCGTGTCTATCATCTGGATCGTGGCTATGAAGATCTTGATCAGAAGCTGCTTGGGCTGGGAGTGCGTGTCAGCAGGGTAGATGAATAGTTCAGCCGTCTGCAATTAGGACCCGGCAGTCGCCGGCAAACAGGATTTGCCGAAGCGAGCAGCGGGAAGCGGGCTGCCTTAAAAGGATTTGTTATGGCCGAATTAAACTCCTATCTGGAAAAAATTTTGACCGCCAAGAGAGATAAGATCGAGACGAGGCGGAAATTTCTTGAAAATATTCGACGGAATACTGAAAAAGCCGAACTCACGGGATATCATTATTTCCGGAACAATATTAAACGTGAAGGCAGAGTAAGCCTGATAGCCGAGATTAAGCGAGCATCGCCTTCAAAAGGTATCATAAGGGAAGAATTCGGAGTGGCTCAACTGGCCCGCATTTATCAGCAATCCGGCGCTGCCGCTCTTTCGGTCTTGACGGAGGAGACTTTTTTCCTTGGAAGACCAGACTACGTACGGATCGCGGCAGATTTTAATCTTCCTGTCCTGGCCAAGGATTTTTTCATTGATGAGCTCCAAATCCCCGAGGCTTTTAGTTATGGGGCCAAGGCTATTTTGCTGATTATGGCCGTTCTTGATGACGAACAAGTGAGACGGATGCTGAAAGTTTCAGCGCGGTTGGATATGGATTGTCTGGTTGAAGTTCATAGCGAAGAAGAATTGGAACGTGCCCTGAATTGCGGAGCAGAAATCATTGGCGTCAATAATCGTGATTTAAAGACATTTGAAATCGACCTTGATTATGGGGAGAAAATTCTTCGAAGAATTCCTCAAGATCGGATAATGGTGATTGAAAGCGGGATTCAAACACACGAGGATGTTTTACGATTTAAAGAGGCAGGGGTTCATGCTGTTTTGATCGGCGAAACATTCATGCGCTCTGATGATGTAGGCGCCAAGGTCAGGGACGTAATGGGGAAATTGATTTAATGAATACAATAACCCTGGAGCCCAAGAACATCACGAGCGGGGAAAAAAGGAAGGTTTGAGAATATGATTCGAGTAAAAATATGCGGAATCACTAACGAAAAAGATGCGCTGGACGCGGTAAAGGCAGGGGCAGATGCCATCGGGTTCATTTTTTACAAAAAAAGCCCGCGTTATGTCGGTCCTTTTAAAGCAAAAAAAATCATAGATATTTTACCGCCTTTCGTCACGCCCGTTGGTGTGTTTGTTGATCAGACGGAAGGCGCTGTGAAAGAAATTCTTCGCTATTCCGGTATCCGAGCCGCACAATTTCACGGCAAAGAATCTCCTGAATATTGTCGCAGGTTTAAAAGGGATTTCACGGTCATTAAGGCTTTCCGGATTGAAGACCGGCTTGATGAAGACTTGCTCAAATCCTACGAAGTGCATGCCTATTTGCTGGATACTTTTGTTGAAGGGGTGGAAGGCGGAACAGGCCAGACTTTTAACTGGCAGTTGGCCAGAAGCGCCAAGAGCATGAACGTACCGATCATTCTTTCCGGAGGTTTGAATTATAATAATGTCAGCGAAGCAGTTGCGACTGTCGGACCGTATGCCGTTGATGTATCAAGCGGAGTTGAAGAAGGAGGCCATCCTGGTAAAAAACTAAAACGTTCTATGGAGTTGTTTTGCCAGAATGTTAATGGCGTATAGCATATGGTGTATGGCAGATCGCAGTTATAAGCCATAAGCCCGATCCCCCCTCTACCAACCCTCCCCGTTGGAATTCTTGCCATGAAAACTGTTGTTTTTGACATTGAGACAGTCGGGATGGAATTTTCTCAGCTCGACCAATATTCACGGGAGTATTTTTTAAAATTTTCTGAGCAGGAAGAGATTGAAAATGTCCATGATAGCCTGAGCTTTTATCCTCTGACGGCAGCAGTTGTTGCTATTGGAATGATGGATGTTCAGACCGGAGAAGGAGCGGTTTATTTTCAGGATAAAGGGCGGGGTTTGGGGAAAACTCAATATAATTCCTTCCATCTTCATCCTTGCGATGAATTGATGATCTTGAAGAATTTTTGGAAGCAGCTTCGTCATTATGATGCATTTGTAACATTTAACGGGAGGATGTTTGATTGTCCGTTTATTATGATTCGTTCTATTGTTTATGGATTGCGTATTGAGCGGAATTTGCTGCCGTACCGTTATAGCAATCAGGAACATATTGATCTTGCAGATCAGTTATCGTTTTACGGATGTCTTTCCAGGAAATTTCCATTGCATTTATGGTGTAAAACCTTCGGCATCCCAAGCCCCAAAGAAGATGGTATCAGTGGTCTGGAGGTTCAGAATCTTTTCAGACAGGAACAATACTTGAGGATCGCCCGATATTGCAGCCAGGACGTCGTTGCCACAAAACTCTTGTATGATCGCTGGCTAGAGAGTTTGGCTCAGGCGTCCTAGCGTATTTTTCCATAGAAAAATTGCGTTGGATTGCAAATACTCATTAAATTATTCTATTCCAGCAAGTTATAATGGCCAGGATTTTCCAGTTGACTCATAATTAGATGTTACTCGTGAAGAGGGAATTTAGGATTCGTTGCCTCAGAATTGATGTTACCGGAGAGATAGGCAAAACGCATGGCGTTGGCGATTTTTGTTTCCATGTTTTTTC
>JBFMEN010000023.1:0-13725 GCA_040753435.1 Candidatus Omnitrophota bacterium
GTTTTGTTCCGGTCGAAGGAAAAGAAAAAAGTTCCTTTTCCGGTATCCTCACTGTTGATATCAGCAATGGCGGAATCGGGTTTATTTTCTATGAGCCGATCCCAGTGGGTAAGAAGATCGCGGTAGAAGTTGAAGTTTCCCCGGATCAGGAACCGGTCCTGATGCAAGCCGAGGTCAAATGGGTCAAAAAAATCGGTGATAACGGGCAGTACAGGATCGGTATGCAGTTTGTCAAAGTCCTTTTCTCGGGTTCACGTTCGAGACTGGCCAGATATTTGGGAGATTAACGTGGTAGGATATGAAGAAAATTCAGTGAGGGAAAAGCGGTTGTTTCAACGCTTTCCGGCAAGGTTTCCTGTTAAGTTTAAACACTCCAGGGATGAATTCGGAACCGAAGTGTTTTTGCGTGACGCCTCAGCCCAGGGCGTTCGTCTTACAAGCAAGAAAAGAATGTTTCTGCACGACAGCGTGTCTCTTTTGATTACCCTGCCCGATGGGAAAGAGCCATTAACCCTTAATGGCCGTGTCGTATGGACAAAAACAAGGGGACCGGAATTGTGGGACGTAGGCCTTGAATTCCACAAGATCAATTTTATGAATCTGCATCGCGTTTTTCATCTCATCATGCCCGAATAGCAATTATTGAAGAGGAAAGTAGTTTTTAGAAAGCTTCTTTATTACCGTCTTTTTAAGTGAGAGGGAAAGTGCTTACTTTATAAATAGTTAATAAAGATATTTAATAGGAAAAGGTCAAGAATTAGCGGGAAGATTTTATTTACAGCTTTTTGAGACCATGCTAGAATAACCCCTCTTATTGTTTAAACAAAAGAGATTTTTTTCATTATTTAAAAGAAACAGCGTTGTTCTTAAGGAATCAGGATGATAAAAAATTTATTCGCAGGCTTGTTGCCAGCTGTGTTTGCCGCCCTGATTTTGATCAGCGGTTGTTCCGGTTCGGCTAAAGATCAGAGCGCTATCACTGTTTGGCATTGGATGGTTGACAGGCATGAGGTCTTTGTTGAGCTTGCGAAACAGTATTATGAAGAAACCGGAATCCTTGTCGATTTCCAGCTTTTCGCCCCTTCAGACATTTATTCCCAGAAAATCACCGCAGCCGCCCAGGCAAGAATCCTTCCAGACATATTTGGCGTTCTCGATGTCAGATCCATCTTTGCGAAATTTATTAAAAACGGATTTATTTTAAACCTTAACGACAGTTTTAATGAAAATAATGAAGAGTGGAAGAAGAGTTTTTTTGAAAAAGCTCTCGCTGTGAATGTTTTTGAAGAGAGTAATCACTACGGTGTGGAACCGGGCATTTATGCTGTTCCCCTGGATGTTACGACGGAAATGATGGTTTATAATAAAGCAGTGTTACAAGATTTAGGTGTTCAGGCGCCCCCCGCCACTTTTGAGGAATTTTTGACATTGGCCGAAAAAATCAGAGCAGAGGGGATCACACCGCTTGTTTCAGGATGGAGCGAACTTTGGTTGATTGACTGCTTCGCTTCTAATTACGCTTTTAATATAATGGGGCAAGATAAAGTGATGGCTACTTTCCGTGGTGAAGTGCCTTACACCGATCCTGACTGGATAAAACTTTTTGGTATTTTTCAACTGTTAGCTCAAAAGAATATCATTGATCAGGGAATTGTGACCAAATCAAACAAGTTTGCCGAACAGGATTTCGCTTTAGGCAGAGCGGCATTTGCCTTTAACGGTTCATGGGGCGTTAATGTTTATCATGACATGAATCCGAACATTACTTATGGAGTTATGCCGCCTCCTGCGATTTCCAAAGAATATCCTTTTCTGGTTTGGGGCGGCGCAGGATCTTCTTTTGTGATTAACCGGGGCACCCCAAATAAAGACAAGGCCATTGCTTTTTTGAAGTGGTTAACACAGAAAGAGCAGCAGCAGTTTTTGGCCGAAAAGACCAAAAACCTTCCGGCCAATCGTTATGCCCTGGCCGACCTGCCTTCTGAGCTGTACGAGTTCAGCAAGGGGATGGAAAACTCTACGCATCCAACAATTTGGCCTGCTGAGGAAGATTTACTTGTTAAAGAGAAGTTTACTAAAGGGCTTCAGTCCATTATTATTGGGGAGAAGGAACCTGAAGAAGTCGCCCGGGAAGTTCAGGAGATTAAAGAACGGCAGATGCAACGAGCGAAAAACCGGAGATAAGATGCATCAGGAAAACAACAAAGCCGGATATAACTTTCTTCCTTCGAAGGATATTTTGACAAGTTTTTCTTTTATTCTTCCCGCCCTCATTATTTTTGCAGTTTTTTATATTTATCCTTTTTTCGAAACGTTCAATCTTGCAATGAGGGATTGGGACGGTATTAGTTTTGAACGGCCCTTTATAGGATTCCTTAACTTTAAGGATTTGATACACGATAAAATCTGGTGGCAGTCTGTCTGGCACGCGTTTTATATAACATTATTTGCCCTGACGTTTCAGAATGCCCTGGCTTTTTGTCTGGCCCTGGCATGTGATCGTGAGATACGGGCAAAGAACTTTTACCGGCTGGTTTTTTTCATTCCACCAGTCTTGTCAGAAGTCGTTGTCGGTTTTGTATGGAAATGGATCCTCGAGGGCGGCGCGCAGAATGGACAATACTTTGGCCTGCTTAATCATTGGCTGGCGTCAATCGGCCTGAACAGTCTGGTTACTGACTGGCTTTCGAATCCGAAGACTGCGCTGACCGTGATTGCCGTTGTTCATAGCTGGAAAGGATTCGGTTGGGGATTTGTGATGTTCTTGGCCGGTTTACAAGTGATTGACCACGAACTTTATGAAGCGGCCAGGGTTGACGGCGCCGACGCCTGGAAAACATTTTGGAATGTTACAGTTCCCATGATGTTGCCGGTAATTCTTGTGGTGCTGATTCTGACAATTCTAGGATCCATGCAGGCGTTTGTGCTGGTGTTATCGATGACCCGAGGGGGACCGGGATTTCATACTGAAGTCCCGGTCACACGTATTTTATGGTCGATGGTCACTACCCAGCAGTATGGCTATGCTTGCGCGCTGGGGGTAACGTTCGGGCTTATTTTAATTGCCCTTTCTGCGGCTCTTAAAAAGATTGAAAAACGGATGACGCGGATTTAATCATGGTGAATAAATATATCCTTCTTCGAAATCTTAAATCAACAGGAATCCACGCATTTTTACTGCTGGTCGCGGCCACTTGTTTGTTCCCTCTGTTCTGGATGTTCCGTTCATCATTGATGACCCAGGATACTGTTTTTACCGATCAATCGCTGATTCCGTCGACGCTTCATTTGAATAATTATCTCAAGGCCTGGACAGAAGGACAATTTGGGATGTATTTATTTAATAGTATTATTTATACAATTATTGTAGTTGGTGGTATTGTGCTTATTGCTTCCTGGGCTGCATATGCTTTTTCACGGCTCCGTTTTCCCGGCCGCAGGTTTTTTTATGTGCTTTTTATTATGGCCATGATGATCCCTCTGCCAGGAAGCTTTGTTCCTTTAACTGTTTTGATGACAAAAATAGGGTTTATTAATGCCCCTTATCCCGTTGTTCGGCAGCTAGGTTATATTTTATGTATGATCAATGTCGGCCTTTCCTTGAGTATTGTTCTTCTTAAAACTTTTTTTGATCAGATGCCGCCTGATTTTGAAGATGCAGCCAGGATTGATGGCTGTAACAAAATGGGGATTTGGCGACATGTGGCCCTGCCTTTGGCAAAACCGGCCATCGCGGTTGTAATTATTTTTAACGCATTGAACGTATGGAATGAATATATTCTAGCCATGCTGCTTTTAAACGATATTCCCGGAAAGCATACAATTATGCCGCTTCAGCGAGGAGTTATGGTGTTTGCAAACGCCCATAATGTAGAGTATCCTTTGTTAATGGCAGGGTTGACGATTGCCGCAGTTCCTATTATTATTATTTATCTTTTTTTTCAAAAATATATTTCAAGAGATTGGCGGCAGGGGCCGCTAAAGGACAATTTGTTATTAGAGGAGTAGTTGTGAAAAAAATAAACTTTATCATTATTGCCTTTTTTGCTATGTGTTGTTGGGCTGGTTTCGTTTCTGCCGAGGAGGCAGGGCAGAAGGAAACAGTTGAAACCTCAAAAAATCAAGAAAAGTCCGGGTTAAAAGAAACCCTTCCCGACAACGCGAAATCTTCCTCCGAATATGTGCGTGAGGCATGGGCATTGAACGCACAAGGCAAGCTGGACGAGCTTGACATGCTTGTCAAAGAGGCCCTTGAAGTTTATGCGAAAGAGGCCAAGTCGCTTCAGGCAGGGTTAGAGAATTTTCCTCAGACAACTCAGCAGGAAAAATACCGGGTTTTGAACGATGTGGGAACGTTGCTGTTTATCCAGGCAGAGGCCTTTATGAATTATGGGCAGACGGAGAAAGCGATTGCGGCGTTTGAATCGCTGATTAAAGAATATCCTTGGGCGCGGGCATGGGACCCCCGAGGATGGTTCTGGTCCATTAAAGAAAAAAGCCAGGCAAGTATCGACGTGATGAGCGGAAAATTTGAAGAAGAAGAGGATGAACATCAGCCGCAACTTATTAAAACCTTCCCCAGGCTTGCTTTTCCAGGTAAAGAGATCGTCATTGATTATCGGAAGTATGGCGAATTTCTGGATGTCGGAACCGGAAAATATCATTACAAAATTACGGATCTGAAGGGGTTGGTCGAGGCCGCAGGAGAAGGGATTTACCCCAACACCAGCTGGGTTTTTAAAGACAAAAATTATCGTAAAGCTAAAAAAGAAGGCCGGCTTGAAGGCAATCATTGGAGTTTTGTGCGGACGGATGATCTGGAAGCTGCTTTTTATAAATGGGTGGATGCTCCCGAACCCTGCGGTGTCCGTTTGTTTTATATCGGGATGATTTTTGAAAAAGCGAATATGTATTACGAAGCCCTGAAGGCCTATCATGCCATCGTCATCCATTTTCCAACATCAGTTGCCTGGACAAACTGGAATACGCCCTGGTACCCTGCCCAGGCCGCCATTGGAAAGATTAAGCACATCATACGCTTTCATCCGGAACTGAAACTGGAACCCAAATGGATGCGGATTCAGGTCAAAAACGGATATGATAATGATGTGGAGAATGACGAAATCATGACTTTTCCGGGTGTCATCGAAAAGCGCAGTGTTCTGGAAGATATCAAGACGAAAGTTCCTTTTCTCCAAAAGAAAGCAGACCTCGGAGAACCTGTCAAAGTTGTCGGCCAGGGGAAGGTCCAGTTGAAAAAATATTCTAACGGACACTGGCAGATGTTTGTTGACGGGGAACCGTTTGTTATCCGCGGAGTCACTTATACTCCGACCAAGATCGGACAAAGTCCTGATAAGGGAACGCTCGTTTCATGGATGTACGAGGATTGTAATAAAAACGGCTTGGCCGACGGCCCTTTTGATTCATGGGTCGATAAAAATCGGAACAATAAACAGGATCCTGATGAGCCGGTGGTGGGCGATTTTAAGTTGATTAAAGATATGGGAGCCAACACCATACGGGAATACCACCAGCCTTTTCAGCCGAATAAAGAATTGCTGCGCAAGATGCACAAGGATTATGGGTTGATGGTGATATTGGGAGACTTTCTGGGAAAATATACCCATGGGTCAGGAGCCAGTTGGGCCGAGGGAACCGATTACGAGAATCCGGAACATCAGAAAAACATGATGGATTCGGTCCGCAGGATGGTTGAGGAGTTTAAAGATGAGCCCTATATTTTGGCGTGGGTACTCGGGAATGAGAATAATTACGGCGTTGCTTCCAATGCGGATCAGAAGCCTGAGGCATACTATCAGTTCGCCAACCGGGTTGCCAAAATGATCAAGGAAATCGATCCGAACCACCCTGTCGCTCTTTGTAATGGAGATACGCTTTATTTGGATCTTTTTGGTCAATATGCGCCTGATATTGATATTTATGCCGCGAATGTTTATCGCGGGGATTACGGGTTCGGAGCTTTTTGGGAGCAGGTGAGAGACGCCGCTGACAAGCCGGCATTTATTACCGAATACGGCTCTCCTGCGTTTATTTCCCATTTGTCATTGGAAGAATCCGAAAAATTTCAGGCAAATTATCATCGCGGCAACTGGCTGGATATTGAAAGCAACCTTGCCGGTCAGCTCAATTCTCCTGGTAATGCTCTCGGAGGAGTGTTGTTCCAATGGATGGACGAGTGGTGGAAGAATTATGAACCGTTTTATCATGACAAAAAATCTGACGCAATTGGTCCTTTCCCGGGAGGATATTATTTTGAGGAATGGTTCGGCATTATCGGCCAGGGGAATGGTCAGAATAGTCCTTTTATGCGGCAGTTAAGGAAATCTTATTTCGCTTATCAGGAAATGTGGTCTGCTTTCACAGTAACTGAAGGAAAAAGGCAATAGATTTTTTATTCTTTATAATTATTATTAAAAGAGATTATGAGCATTTCTTGAAAAATATGTATATATAGTGTTATACTTTTTTGAAACGTTTATGTTAATAGTTTAACTAAAAGCAGGAGGATAGAGGTATGAACAAGTTGTTGTCGGGAATTTTTGCATTAATGATTGGGGTAAGTTTAGTTTGCCCTGCTGCCAGCGCTGCATACAATTACGGTGATTATCGATCTTCAACGCTTATTACCAAGGCATGGGAAGCACTAGAGGCAGAAGATATGGATGGGGTTTTAGCTTATACTAACAAGTGTATTGAGCTCTATGCGAATAATGCTAAAAAAATGCAGGAGAGCCTTGATGCCTATCCGGAAGGGTCTGATGAAGAGATTTTTAATTTTTGGGCTTTAAATGATGTGGCGACCGGTCTTTATATCCAGGGTGAGGCTTATCGTAAAGCAGGAATGAATGAGGAAGCTAAAGAAGCTTATAACAAAGTGGTCAAGGACTATAAGTATGGTCAATGCTGGGATGAAGGCGGATGGTTCTGGAAGCCTGCTGAAGCGGCCGCAGAAAAGTTAACCATGTTGGAAACAGGAATGGATATCGATTACGGGGATTTCTCTTCTTCAACAATAACTGCCAAAGCCTGGAAATCTCTTCAGGAAAATGATGTGGAGGCTGTAAAAGCTTACGTGGCCAAGAACCTGGAATTATATGAAGAAAAGGCCAAAGAGATGCAGGGTTCTTTGACCGAATATCCGTGGGAATCCAATGAAAAGATTTTTGAATACTGGGCTCTAAATGATGTCGGGACATCTCTTTTCATCTTGGGTGAAGCTTACCGCAAAGCTGGTGAAGTTGAAAAGGCTAAAGAGGCGTATCAACGTTTGGTGAATGAGTTTTATTATGCCCAATGCTGGGATAATGGAGGATGGTTTTGGAAACCGGCGGAAGCCGCTCAGGGAAAAGTCGCTGAACTCGAATAACAGCTTTCCATCTATATCTACGAGACATCTGAGACAGGACAGGTCTTGGCCATTTCAAGGCCTGTCCTTTAATTATGGGGGGAGTTAAGTCATGAATGCGTTATTGCATGTTTTAGTTCTCTTTTTACTAATTTTTTCTATTGGCTGTCAGCGCCTCCCGGCCCTGCCTGTTGAATCCTCCCAGAAAGAAGTTCAAAGCGCGTTTACACCTTTTATTGTTTACCAGGACAAGGGAACTCGTGAAAACCATTTTGTGCCTTCAGGTTTTATGCCTGACGGAAAATGCCTCAAACTTGACGATTCGTGGGACAAAGATTGCCGGGATGGAAAAACCTGCATGAAAGTAATTTATGACACCGAGTGTTCTGAAAAAGACCAGCAATGGGCTGGAATTTTCTGGCTCAATCCGGCCAATAATTGGGGTTCACGGAAAGGCGGTTTTAACCTCGAGGGAGCCAGTAAATTGACGTTTTGGGCCCGCGGGGATAAAGGCGGCGAGCGGGTAGAGGAGTTTGGCATTGGAGGGATTTCTGGCAATTATCCTGATTCAGATTCCGTAATCATCGGACCGGTCATTCTTGACAAAGAATGGCGCCAGTATACGATTGATTTACGCGGTAAAGATCTATCCTATATCAGTGGCGGTTTTTCATGGACCACCAACACCAAAGCAAACCCGGAGAAGTGTATTTTTTATTTGGATAGCATTCAGTACGAATAAAACAAGTCACATCCGAGGCGCAAATTTTTTCCAACTTATTGTCCCGCATAATTTTATTTCTTTTTTCTTGAGTTCAATTTAAACCTTTGTTATATTCATAATAAGACTTGTATCTTTTTATATAAACCTTATCCCCGTTTTCGACGGGGGAAGTTTGTTAAAAAGGTCCCAAAAGGAGATTTCTTGATATGTCAAAAGCCGCAAAGATGGGTATGGCCCTTTTAGGTGTTCTACTGTTGGCGGTCCTTGGATACACATGGATTGTCCTTTCTCAAAAGGTAACATTGGAGCAATCAAAAGGCTTTCTGGAGAATCAAATCGAAGAATTCCGATCCCGCGAAAAAAATCAAATTCTGGAAATCAGAAATCTGAAAGATCAAGTTAAAGTCGTTGAAGACGAGAAGGCCAAACTCCAGGAGGAATTGAACAAGTTCGCGGATGTCAATGTTGAAGAATTGAAAGGAAAGGTCGCGTCGCTATCTACGGCCCACGACGAGTGGAAGACAAAGGCTGAAAATTTACAGAAGGAACGCGAAGAACTTGTTGTAAAACTGGAGAAGAAGTCCGAACCGCAGGTCGTTTATAAATATATCGACGAAGCCGGAACGGAAGTCGATCCACAGCAAACAGCTTCTTCCGGTAAAGAAGGCGAGTTGGCTGAGAATGATGAGTTTTATTGGGCCAAGATTCTGAAAGATAAAACCTCTCTGGAACTGGAAGTCGACAAATTGAAAGAGGAACTTTCCCAGTCGGCGGTTGAGGTCACGGAACTTAAGAAGAAGAATTCTGATCTGCAATTAGAAATGACCAAGGTCATGAACGAGAAAGAAGAGATCGAACGTCAAATCAAGTATGGGAAGGATTTATCCGACAGCCTGTCGCTTGAACTGGCCAGGGCCCAGAATGATAAGAAGTTTCTTAATGATCGTTTGGTCAAGATGAATACCGAGAATTCCGATTTGCGCGAGCAGATTAAGATGTTGACGTCTACCAAAATAGCTCTCGAAAAAAGCATTGTCCGAATCCAGGATGAAAAGAAAGATATCGAACACAAATTGCTTGAGACTGAAAACGTGATCCAGGGACGGATCGAAGAAATTTGGGAAATCAAAAACAGTCTTGATCAGAGTTTCGGACCTGAAGCGAAAATCAAAAGTCATGTCGAACTCCCGCCCATTGTTGTTTCTTCGAAGGAGATGAGCGATGAAGAAGATCCCAATATCGTCGTTCCTCCTGGTATCAGCGGGAACATTGTTTCCGTGAACAATGACAACAATTTTGTCATTATCGACATCGGGCAGGAGAAGGGTATTAACTTGGGCGACAGTCTCAATGTTTACCGGGGAGCTGAATATGTCGCCGGACTGGAAGTCATCCAGGTTCGCAAGGATATCGCCGCTGCTGACATTATCAGCAAGGTGACTGATATTAAAATCGGCGACGCCGTTCGTTAATCTCATAAAAGCAAACGTGAGCAATAAAAAAAGAAAAATCAGCATCAATGATGTTGCGAGCCACGCCGGAGTTTCGATCACGACGGTTTCCCGCGTTATTAATAAGGTTACTACGGTTAACAGCAATAATAAGGCCAAAGTCGAAAAGGCCATTGCCGAACTTCATTATGAACCCGATGCCAACGCTCAGCGGCTGGCTCGGGGGACAACTAATGCCATCGGTTTTGTTATCCCCGGATACCCGGGGATTTTTTATTCATTTTATGCCATTGAGCTTATCCGCGGAGTCGGGCATGCCTGCGAGGAGCTGAACCAGGATTTAATTTTTCATATTACCAACGGTTTTAATGATCTGAATACAGGCAATGTCGGCGGTATTGTCTTTGCCGATATCATCGAGAACCGGCGGCAGGTCGAATCAGCGATCAAGGTTGGCATCCCGTGCATGGTTATTAATAATATTGTCGATGATCTTGAGGTCAATTATATCGGGATCGATAATTACCGGGGCGGTTGGCTTGCGGCGGAATATTTGACCGGGCTCAATCATCAGAATATTGCCACGATAACAGGAACTTTAAAAACCCAGGCGGGGAAACAACGTCTTGAAGGGTTCAGGGATTATCTGGAAAAACACCATCAAGGGCTGCACGCGGCTTATATTATAGAAGGGGACTATTCCCGTCGAAGCGCACGGGACGGGATGGAGAAATTGCTGTCGTTGGAGCATAAAGAGCCACCTACTGCGGTTTTTGTCGCCTCAGATGATATGGCCCTGGAAGCAGTCGCTGTGATCAATGAAAAGGGTCTCAAAGTGCCTGAAGATATTTCCGTGATAGGTTTCGACGATAATCCGTCTGCCCTTTACGGGCAGGTCGCCTTGACGACAATTCATCAGCCGTTGTTTCAGATGGCCGAGCAGGCCGTGAAAAGGCTTCACCTGATCATCCAGGGCAAGTCGGGGGAATTGGTTAAGGATGTTCTTGAGCCGAAATTGGTGATCCGGGACTCTTGCGCGCCAGTCCATATTCAAGACCCGTCAGCCCTTTGAGTTTATTGACAAATCAAATCTTTTTGTTAAATTAGGGTGATTTAAGTCAATAAATGATTAGGCAAGAGAATGATATGGAGAAATTAATTTCGCTGTTAATGTATCCGTTATGGGTCATATCGATCTTGGTGATTCTTGCTGCGACATTCACCAATTTTCAGTATGAGGATTTAAATATTTTGGCCATCATCCTTTTTGTCTCCGCTTGCCTCAATTCATTTTTTATCATTTCCAAAAAATAAAACATATCCGTAGAGAGAAAGAAATTGTTGGGAGGTCTTGAAGGTGTACCAGCATTTTGATGTTATCGTTATCGGAGCCGGTCATGCAGGTATCGAAGCGGCTTTGGTCGCGGCCCGGATGGGTTGTCGGGTCGGCGTGGTCAGTTTTAAAAAAGAGACCATCGGCCTTATGAGCTGTAATCCGGCTATCGGAGGGATCGGGAAAGGGCAGCTTGTGAAAGAGATCGATGCGCTCGGCGGGGAGATGGGCCTTGCTGCCGACAGAACCGGCATCCAGTTCCGCCAGTTGAATGCGTCAAAGGGGCCGGCAGTCCGTTCATCGCGCTGTCAGTCGGACCGGAAACGCTATCAGCAGTACATGGAGAAGACGGTTTGTTCCCATCCGAATATAACTGTTATCGAAGATATGGTAGCCGGGATCGAGGTTAAGGGAGGGAGAGTCCGCGGGGTTAAAACGGAAAATGGCCTCACGGCAAGTTCAACGACAGTGGTCTTGGCGGCAGGCACATTTTTAAAGGGAAGGATGCATACCGGAACGAAGATTACCGCCGGAGGAAGGGTTCATGAGCCAGCCTCAGTTTTGCTCGCGAACAATCTTTCCGGACTGGGATTTGAGGCGCTGTATTTTAAAACAGGGACTCCTCCCAGGATCGACGGAAAAACTATTGATTTTTCCAAAATGCAAATTCAGCATTCGCAGCCGAATCCGGTCCCTTTTTCTTTTCGCACGCCTGCCATTCCCGAAACGCAGCCTTTAAAACCGTGTTTTATCACCAAGACGACGGAACAAACCCATGAAATCATCAGGCGCAATTTTCATTTGTCGCCGATGTATTCCGGACAGATTGACGCGACGGGTGTGAGATATTGTCCTTCAATTGAGGATAAACTCAAAAAATTTCCGGACAAATTGACTCATCATGTTTTTCTTGAGCCGGAGGGATTGGATACGGATTTGTATTATCCGAATGGAATTTCGACCGGGCTTCCTGAAGATGTCCAGTTGGAGATGATCCATTCGATTCCTGGCCTTGAGAATGCGGCGATGGTGCGTCCGGGTTATTCGATCGAACACACAGCTTTTCCTCCGACGCAAATCCGCCCCAGCATGGAAACTAAAATAATAGAAGGCCTGTTTTTCGCCGGCCAGGTCAACGGCACCACGGGTTATGAGGAGGCTGGGGCGCAGGGAATTGTCGCCGGCATCAATGCGGCTTTGAAAGTCAGGAACAAGGAGCCTTTTATTCTTGGTCGGGATGAAGCCTACGCAGGCGTACTGATCGACGATCTGACGGCAAAGGGGACACAAGAGCCTTATCGCATGTTCACCTCACGGGTTGAGTACCGACTGGTCATCAGGGAAGACAATGCTGACAAACGAATGGCGCCATATGCGTTTGCCTACGGATTAATGAATCAGGAGGAGTATGATCGGATCATGGCCAAGTACGACCGGATTCAACGGGAGATCGTTTTTTTGAAAGAGACCAAGGTTTTTCCAGCTTCCGACGAGGGAAAGAAGATCAACTCACTTCTGCAATCCAGAGGAACGGCCAGCCTGGTATATCCCTCGTCGCTTGCCGCGATTTTAAAACGCCCACAGATTGATTATGAGTCGCTGCAGAGCGCTGTTCCTTCTGTTTTCAAAAACGATTCGAATGAGCGGGAGCATGTCCAGTACGAGATCAAATATCAGGGGTTTATCGAGCGACAATTGAGGGATATCGAGCGTATGCGGCATATCGAAGGCATCAAGATTCCCCGCGACATTGACTTCAGCAAGATTTCCGGTTTATCTATCGAGATTCAGCAAAAGCTGAGGTCGTTTTCCCCGTCTACTCTCGGACAGGCGCACCGCATTTCTGGTGTCACTCCCGCGGCGATTTCAATTTTAATGGTTTATTTGCGTAAACGTTCGCTGGAACGACGGGCTGAGGCGAAGTAAAAGGGTGTATACAATTTTATGATTCACGCTAGAATAACGGAAGCAACAGGAGGAGGATTAATGAAGCCAGCAGACAATATTTTGCAGCTCATTGGACAAACACCCATGGTGCGCTTAAAGCGGATGCTCGATGACGCCGAAGCCAATGTTTTTATTAAGCTTGAATCTCTTAATCCCGCCGGTTCCGTGAAAGACCGGATTTGTTTTCAAATGATCCAGGATGCCGAGGAGCGGGGAGAGATCTCTCCGGACAGAACGGTCATTATAGAACCGACTTCAGGGAACACCGGGATCGGGCTGGCGATGGTTTGTGCGGTGAAAGGATATCACCTGAAGGTCGTAATGCCGGAGACGATGAGTCAGGAGCGGCGTGTTCTATTGAGAGGATTCGGCGCGGAATTGATTTTGACGCCAGGCGAGCAGGGCATGAAGGGGGCAATTGACAAGGCGCAGGAATTGTTGAGCGGACATGACAATTATTATATGCCGCAGCAATTTCAAAACCCTTCGAATCCCAAAGCTCACCGTGAAACGACGGCGGAAGAAATCTGGAGGGACCTTGACGGGCATGTGGATATCATTGTCGCCGGTGTTGGGACAGGAGGTACGTTTTCAGGCGTCACGGAGGTATTAAAGAAAAGAAATCAGAATTTGCTGGCAGTGGCGGTTGAGCCCACGGATTCACCGGTTTTATCAGGAGGGGCTCCCGGTCAGCACAAGATTCAGGGCATAGGGGCCGGATTTATTCCAAAAAATTGCAGAACCGATTTGATTGACGAGATCATTCACGTGGGAAATTATCAGGCTATGGAATATGCCCGGCGGCTGCTGCGGGAAGAAGGCATTTTGGCCGGTATTTCTTCCGGCGCCAACATCTTTGCCGCCTTGTCGGTCGCTCATCGACCTGAATCTAAAGGAAAAA
>JBFMEN010000024.1:0-30198 GCA_040753435.1 Candidatus Omnitrophota bacterium
AAAAAACATGGAAACAAAAATCGCCAACGCCATGCGTTTTGCCTATCTCTCCGGTAACATCAATTCTGAGGCAACGAATCCTAAATTCCCTCTTCACGAGTAACATCTAATTATGAGTCAACTGGTTTAATGGTTTTTAAAATAAATATTCGCCTTTTTATTTTTTTAAAAAACAGCTTCGATCCTTTTCGTTTTTTAAAAATCCTGTATAATATTTTCATGGAAAATCCGCGAAAAACAGTTCTAATCTTTGATTTTGACGGAACGATTGCCGATACTCATCATTATATTGTCGAGCTAAGCAACCGCCTGTCCAAAGAATTTCATTATAAAAAAATCCTTCCGGAAGAACTGCCGGAGCTAAAGGACAAAACCGCGCATGAGATCATTCAGCATCTGAAGGTGCCGCTAACAAAAGTACCCGCCATTGTTAGCCGCGCAAAGAAAGAGTTTCAGAAAGATATCCAGGCCCTTGAACCAATTAAAGGGCTTAAAGAAGCCCTACATTATCTGAAATCAGCCGGCACTTGTATCGGCATTCTCTCTTCCAATGCTGCCGATAACATCAAGGCATTTCTCAGGAATCACGACCTCGACTTTTTTGATTTTACCCATTCAACAACAAGTATTTGGGGAAAACATATCTGCCTGAATAAAGTCATTTCTCAAAATGGGCTGAAAAAAGAAGATGTCGTTTATGTCGGGGATGAAATCCGTGATATTGATGCGGCCAAAAAGCTGGGAGTTAAAGTCGCAGCGGTGACATGGGGATATAACTCAGCCAAAGCGCTGAAGAAAATGAACCCTGATTTCCTGCTGGAAGACCCGCAGGACCTTCTTAACCTGATCTCACCCGCAACCGTTCCATCGTTTTAAGTTCCGCTTCGGTAACCTTCTTTGACAAAACAAAATTCTCCTGATCTTTGCGTTGCGCTTTCGAATAACAGATCTTTACGGATGGACACTGTTTGCTCTTGGAGTAGTATTGAATAATTCCACCAGCCAATGACAGGATGTCCGGGTCTGGTTGTTTTCCCTTTAACAAAAGAAGCGGACCAGGTATATCCATTAATTGCAAAAGATAGTCATCAGGACAGGCGCTGGTCTCAAGAAGATCGTTTTCCCGTTCATCACGCCCCAAAAGAGCAACGAAACCCTCACTCAAACGAAAATACCGTCCCCACTTCAAGACCGCCGTCTCTCTGGGATCGCAATAAGACCATGTCAGAAAATCCTTAAGCCTGGCTCCGAACGGTACTTCTGTCGCCAGACAACCCCCGCCAGGAGGAATATAATTGTCAATCCCGAATTCTTTGGATAGTTTTATCTGCTCCTGCCGCCCTCGCCCTGAAATCGACAAAAGCTTTTCCCTGGGCACCCATCCTTTTTGTTCAACAATCGTTGGGGCCAGCAGATTAGCCGATAACGGCCTCAGAAGATATCCTTCCAAACCCGTTTCTTGTTCGACCAATGGAAGATACTGTTTCTTCTGGGACATGGGACGCTGCCCCACTACTTCACCGGTGAATACAAACCGGGCTCCCGTCTCGCGCATGAACTCCGCTGCCGTTTTCACCATAAACCGATGACAATCTATGCAGGGGTTAAATGATTTTCCGTATCCATATCGCGGATGCTTCAACATATCAAGGTAGTTCTGTCCCAAATCAAGGACATGGAAATAAACGCCGACCTTTCCGGCAACAGCGCTTATCCGCCCGATATCCGCCTCATCCCATGGTTGCCGGAAATAAACCGCATGAACTTCTATCCCGAGCTGTTTCATTAAAGCGGCAGCCAGAGCGCTGTCCAATCCCCCACTGAACAAACCGATTGCTTTCATTACAATTCCTTAATAACCAGCAACCCGCATCTGGCATCCAGCCTTGCTGGATGCCAGCGTTGCTAGCAGCAGCTTTGCTTTCTCATTTTCGCGATAAAAAACCCTTCCGTCATTTCTGCCGGCAGAACACGCACGCATTTCTCAATTTGCGGATTAAATGTTTTCTTTCCCCACGACATAACTGCCGGATATGTCCGAATGTCATCCCCCGGCGAAATCTCTTCCACCGCAAATGCGTTTTCCGTTTTCTTAAGAAACCAGTCGATTACGCCTTCGTTCTCCTCGGGAGCAAATGTACACGTAGAGTAAACCAAAACTCCCCGCTCTTTAACCAGGCGGCCGGCATTCAACAGCAGTCCCCGCTGTTTCCGGACCATCTCCCTGATTTTTCGCAGACTCCAGTATTGATAAGTTTCAGGCTCTTTTATTTTAAAACGGCCTTCGGAACTGCATGGAGCGTCAACCAAAACCCGGTCAAATAAATCGTCTTTGGCGCGGAATTTTCTCCCGTCAATACAGATACAGGCCGTGTTGACGATGCCCAGCATATTCAAAACGGATTTCAATTTATAAAATCTTCCGCGGACCGGCTCAACCGCGCACACCGTCCCTTCGTTATTCATGCGGGCAGCGATTTGAGAAGTCTTGCTGCCGGGTGCCGCGCAAAGATCAAGGATACGCTCTCCTGCGCGCGGATCAAGGATTTTGACCGCCAGCATGCTTGAAAGGCTTTGTTGATAAACAATGCCTTTTTCGAAAAAATGATTCTGTTTCAAAAAACTCAGCCCATCCTCCCCGACGTCTAATGCCTCAGGAACGGCACCGAAAGTTCTCGCGCGAATCCCCTGTTGCGACAAATCATGAATAATGTCAACGACAGAGGCTTTAATGGCGTTCACGCGAACTGTCTTACAGGGCTCAGCTGAAAACATTTCAGATGCGGTCAAAAGCAGCGGCCGGGGAATAATCTTTTCCAGCCGCCCGATAAATTCTTGAGGGAATTGTTTCTGACTCATAGATTACAGGGGAGGACGAACGGCATTCCGGATTTTTGAGTACAGTTTCTTCAAAAACTCCTGTCGGCGGTCCACCGACTGTTGTGCCTTCTCGTCATCCTCATTTTGATGATGAGGTTTTAAAAAAGAAGCCGGGATAAATTTACCCCGCTTTTTGTGCCAGGCCAGTTCGTGTTGTTTCCGGCTCATGATTTTTTAGATTTTCTTTCAGTCCGCGCCAAAGCCTTGGTCATACGGTCCATGGTTTGATTTTCCGTCGATCCTTCGGTCAGGTGATCATCGCAGATGGCAGCATAACCTTTCCTGTTTTTGATCCTGAAAATTTTCACGCTCTTTCGTCCGATCTTCCTAACAACGCTCATAGCTCATCCTCCTTTGATTGATAAAGAATTCTTTTTAACGGCCTTTATCCCAATGCGACATCAAGAATCATCATCACAGTAAATCCCATCATCACACCCAGCGTCGCCAGATCAACATGCTCTCCCTGCTGGGATTCAGGAATAACCTCCTCCACCACAACAAAAATCATCGCGCCTGCAGCAAACGACAAGGCATACGGTAAAACCGGCTGAATGGCAAGAACAATGGCTGCTCCTATCATAGCTGCTATGGGCTCTACAATTGCCGAAATCTGCCCATACCAGAAACTCTTTATCCTTGATATACCCTCTCTCCTTAAAGGCGCTGAAATCGCAAGCCCTTCCGGCGCGTTCTGAAGCCCTATCCCGATCGCAAGCGCTATTGCGGCCGTCCCTGTTGACGATGAAATCCCTGCAGCCGCAGCGCCAAACGCTACCCCGACGGCAAGTCCTTCCGGAATATTATGCAGTGTGACCGCCAAAACCAAAAGCGTCGTTCTTTTCCAGCGGGCCTGAAAGCCTTCCGCCCTTTGGATTGGAAGCCATAAATGCAGGTGCGGCAGTACAACGTCGATCAGACGAAGGAACAGCCCACCCAACAAAAAGCCGGTCGCTGCGGGAAACCACGCCGGCACATTCATTCCTTGAGACATCTCAATGCAAGGCGCCAGTAACGACCAGTAACTCGCCGCGATCATGACTCCGGCCGCGAAACCCAGCATCATATCAAGGGCCTTGCGATTTATTTCTTTTAAAAAAAAGACACCCGAAGCGCCGACGGCTGTCAGCGCCCAGGTGAACAAACCTGCCAAAAGGGCCTGAAGAACAGGATGTAATGAAAGAAAAAATGACATTTTTTAAATTTTGATCATTGGATTCATTCAGTATTTCTCGCCGGAAGTTCGGGATTAGCCCTTAGTCGGTCATCGCGATGACGCTCTGCCAATAATCACCCAGAGGATTCACTGTTTTACGCCTGCCTACGGCGGTTTTCAATGGGACATGCGTAAAATGATTGTTCCAGTACGCCACAAACATGTTGGTTTTCCCCGCCATGGCGGCATGCACCGCGTTTTGTCCTAAAAGAAGGCAAAAGGACGAATCCTCAGCATTAGCTTCACAACTCCGGATCATATAACTTGGATCAATATATTTTAACGTTACAGGGATTCCTTTTTCCTTAAAATGCCTGAGTATCTGATGTTTGAGGTACAGTCCGATGTCTTTATGTAAAATATTTCCAGAGGAATCCTGCATTGTCTCTTCCCCGTCCTTGATTAAATTTTGCCCGGCACCTTCCGCGGCAACGACCACGGCATGCCGTCTTCGCTCAAGGCGTTTTTCCAGCCGCGCCAAAAGTCCATTTTCTCCTTCCAGCGTAAACTGGACTTCGGGAATAAGGCAAAAATTTACATCGCTGTTGGCCAAGGTCGCATGCATCGCTATAAAGCCGGAATCCCGTCCCATCAGCTTGACCAGGCCGATCCCGTTCCAGGCCGCCTCAGCCTCTTCATGAGCGCCATAAATCGCGGATCTGGCCTCCTCAACTGCAGTGCTGAACCCGAATGTCTTTTCAGAACAAAAGATATCGTTATCGATTGTTTTCGGGACACCAATAAAAGCAATATCCAAATTGCGTTCCCGGGCCAGATTAGCCAATTTGTGTGCGCCCCTAAAAGTTCCATCTCCGCCGATGACAAAAAGGACGTTCACTTCAAACTTTTGCAATGTTTCCAGCATGTCATCAAGGTCCTGATCCCCCCGGCTGGTCCCCAAAATCGTCCCGCCCTGATGCTGGATGTCTCCGACGACTTGAGGGTTCAAAATCATGGGATCATCGTGGCGCTTCGACGAAATCCCTTCGTAACCGTACCTGAACCCGTAAATTTTTTTTACGCCGTACTCATAAGTCAACTGCATAACAATGGTTCTGATCACATCGTTCAGCCCCGGGCATAACCCGCCGGCTGTCAGCATTCCGGCCACGACATCTTTTGAATTAAAATAAATTTTCTTGCGAGGTCCGGCCTCCTGAAAGGCAGGGGGTTGAATACAGCCCGCCTTGCAGCGTTCAATGTCTTTCGTATTGGAATAAACCAGAACACCGGAATCGTCCGAAACAAAGCGAAAGTCCTTTCCTTTAAACGGCGATTCGTAACACGGCGTCCCCAGCTGCTCTATCGCCAGATCTTTCAGTCCCTCCAATTCAGGGAATCCCGACTCCATCACACTCTCCTTTTTCTCTCATTTTCAGAGCATTTATTCTAACATCAGACATCCATAGATTAAATATCGTCAAACTTCTCTTAAATACCCCCACGTATGCAGCCGGTCACAATCATCATACCAGCGATTGCCGATATCCGTCCGGTAATACATCCCCGGGATCATCACATTGTTGACCCTGCTGTAGGCCTGGGTTTGCGCCTGCTTCATGGTGCTCCCGCTGCCGCAGATGACAAGGGCGACACCGGCGTTTCCGGCAATAACCCATTGTCCTTTGACGATTTTGATATCTTCGATATGGACACCATCAAGAGTCGGTTTTTTAAAGAGAACCGCGGCATTCTTGGATTGGGAGTCAAAAATCTTCGGGTCTTTAAACGGATACGGCGGAACAACAATACGGACACCGATCTGAAAACCCCGCTTTATTTTGAACTCTTTTAAAGTCCCGTCGGCAAGCCCGTATAAAAATTCGGAAATCGGGCTCAAAATCCCTTCCTGTTGAATGAAAATGGTCGGATACCCGAACCTCGACGTAAACTCCAATGGATAAATCCCCTGGGAATTGACGATGCAGTTGATGTCAATGTAGCCTGCGTAATGCTGTTCTTTAAGAATGGGCTCCATTTTTTTCAAGGTGGCGTTAAAAATTTTATTCGGCCCGCTCCAGTACATAAAAGTTCCCATTTCGCCGGTTGAAGGACCGATATTTCCGGGAAATAATTTTTTATGTTCAAAATTGATGTTAATCGGTAAAACAAATTCATTTCCGTTGAAGAAAGCTCCTACCGCCACCTCGACACCAGAAACACGTTTCTGAAGCTGAAATATTTTAATTTCATCGGACCAGGCTTTCTTATATGCTTCAAGAACGGCAATGACATCACGGCCATCATCTTCTTCACCAACAAACAATAATCGTTTAATGTTCTGGGCCTGTCCGCTGGGCTTAATGACATATTTGGCCGGGTTTGCCATGACAAAACGAATCGCCTCGTCAAAACTATGAAAATCCTCAAAAGGGATAATGCCCACGCCCAATTTCTTAAGCTCCTGCTGACCGAAAGTCCTGTCGTCTTCAAGGCGATCGGTATATTCTGTCCCGCCGATAATGAATTTCCCTTTCGCCCTGAGCTCCTGGGCATGCTTTCCGAAACCGAGTACGTCATCGAAGATAATTATATCGGCCCAGTCCACCTGTTTCTGCCAATCCGTCGTTTTGGGGACAAAACCGTCGGCAATATCTTTGGAGGATTCGCTGTGGATGTAATACTTGACATCATGGCCTTCCTTCTGGACCTGCCAGGCAATGTCGTTGATCAGCGCATCATACGAAACAAAAAGGAATTTCTTTTTATCCATTTCGTCTCCTTTTAAAAGAAGGAAGTATGATTCTTATCATTTTTCCTCTTTTATAAAATCCTGAATTCTTTTTTTGATTTGATCTCTGATCACACGCGTTCCTGCTAATTTCTCCTCCCAACTGCCCTTTAATGCCGACGGATCGGCAAAACTCCAGTGCTCCCTCCGATGTTTTCCAGGAAACATTGGACAGCGCTCACCGCTGGCATCGTCACAAACAGTGATTACATAGTCGAAAGAGACCCCCCTCTTCAAGAAACCGTCGACGCTCTTAGTCTTGTGATTGGATAAATCAATGCCGATTTCTTTCATAACTTCGACTACGACCGGATTCAACTTTCCAGGTTCGAGCCCGGCGCTCTCAACGCTAAAGCGTTCCGCGGCAATATTTTTTAAAAATGCTTCTGCCATCTGGCTTCTGGCAGAATTATGAATGCAAACAAAAAGAACGGAATTCTTTGACATAGTTCCTTTCATAAAAGCAATGGCTGTAAAAAGTTTAACAAATACCCTATTAAGACGATATAAATAAAAACAACAAGAAAGAAGGCCGTAATGAGCTGCAACTTCATGGCTCTTCTGAGAATCACGGCCTCCGGAAGACTCAGTGCAGAAACAGCCATCATAAAGGCCATGGCTGTTCCCAACGGCACCCCTTTCTGAAACAATGCAACGGCAATCGGCACAATCGCAGCGCAGCTGCCATATATGGGAACTCCAATGAGAACCGCCAGTGGAACCGAAAATATTCCTGTCCGCTGGAGAACCGATTCAATCATCTCTTTCGGAACGAAGTTATGAATCGCCGCGCCGATACCCACGCCGGCCACAATCCATATCCAAATCCTTGCAATAATCAAGACAGCCTCTTCGATTCCAAATTTAATCCTGCTTAAAAAACCGGGGAATTCACGTTTGTGCGCATCAGGAGAATCTGTTTTCACCAAATCTCTTTCCAGAAATTCCTCCAGGTGCATTTTTCCTAAAATAAACCCACCTGAAGTCCCGACGAGCAATCCGGCCAGAAGATAAACGAGAGTGATTTTCCACCCGAAATACCCGAGCATCAGCACCAATAGGTATTCGTTAATGATCGGCGAGGTGATTAAAAACGAGAAGGTTACTCCAAGGGGAGCTCCGGCGCTGATAAAGCCCAGAAAAATAGGAATGGATGAACACGAACAAAAGGGCGTCAAAGCGCCGAACACTGATGCCAAAAAATTACTTTTAATCCCCTGCTGTCCAAGCCATTCTTTAATCCTTTGTTGTGGCAGGAACGACCTGAGAACCCCGATGACCGAAATCATCGCGAACAAAAGGAAAAATATTTTTATAGTGTCATAAATAAAGAAATGGAGAGCTTCGACCCAGAGATTTCCGGGAGAAAGATTTAATAATTCATAAAAAAACCAATCAATGAATTTTAACAACATTTCTTCTTGTCTTCATCTTGCTGCTCTTTATTCCCAGAACAGCAGCATGAGGACTTTTCCGCCTTTTCTTTCAGTTTTTTATCAATTTTTTCAAAAAATTTTGATAACAATCCTTTTTTTTCTGTCATAAATCCCTCCTTTTATAGTTTAGTCTACCAAATTTAATAAGAATTACAATAAAAGAGAAACCGGATCCATAAGCAAAGTCATAAAACTTTTTAACGTCATTTTTAAATAAATGAAAAGGACAGAAATCTTTTCAGAAATCTGTCCTTTATTTAAATATGCAAAGTTATGTATTATGCCTCAACTTCTTCCGTTTTCTCAATTTCTCCATTGTTTTCATGAATTTTGATTCTTCCCTGATGCTTGTCCATAATTTCTTGAACTTGTCGTCGAGCGGCAATAAATGCATCGCGAACCTGAGTAGTCAACAGTTGTTCCTGGACGTCACCCTTTTGAGGGTGCCTGGTAATAACGACTTCATGATGAGGCGGAAAGTTCACAACTATGTGGATACTGTAAGAATGATGATTATGCTTGGAGTTTTGAAGCTGTTCAATCGCTACATGACAACTTATTAATCGCGGGCACACCTGTTCGAGTTTCTTCACTTTTTCAAGCACAACCTGTTCGACCACGCCATCCCTGTCTTCAAAATTTTTAAAAATAAGCTCCAGCGGTTTTTGCATAGACAAAGCTCCTTTGCATAAATAAATTAATAAACCCCCCTCCGAATCCGTCACGTGCGCCCAAGGCCACCACCTTGGTTTCACATTAACCTCCATCCACTTTAATTTTACCTGATTGCACCTGAGGTTGCAATGGTCAAACTCCAATTCGGCGAATTTACAAACTTGTAATCTCGCGAACCTGGTCTGCAAGATTCAATTCCCTTTTGAGCTTTAACACCGCAAGTTCTTTGGCTTTGGCTTCAACCTCGACTGTTACGTCAAGCCTTCTCCAGCATTTCGGAAAATCATTTTTACGAATGTAGTCACTGTGATAACCTTTTAATCCCTGGGGAGAAGGACTGGAAAGATGAAATAATGGCTCCCGGTTCCACGTCTCAAGAGCGGCCGATGTCGCATCACCGACAGTCAGTCCATCGGGAAGATTCCGATGATGAAAAACATCGTAAACAAAAGGGATGCCCAGTCTCTTGCAAACAGGGATCAAGTCTTTGGGGGTGAACAGCCGGTCATCATTTTCAAGAGTCAACCGGGATAAAATATTTTCAGGAAGCTTTCTGATATTCACTTCTAACCGCCGCAAGGATTCCTGTTTATCACCGTATCCCCCGCCGGCATGAATATTGATAATATCCACGCCTGTCCATCCGGCCACCTGGGCATGATATTTGAGTTCTTCCAGCGATCTTTTAAAAATGTCAGAATTAATCGGATTCAACACGACAAATTGATCAGGATGGAAAGTCAAACGCAGATTATGATGCGCGGCGAAAACCCCGCACTCTTTCAAACATCTGATGATCTTGCTTCCCGACGGAAGATGTCTTACCTGATACCCGTACTGAGGATGCGTTTTTAAAGGAAGGATTTGACTTGTGATGCGAAAACAGCCGATACCATTGGCAGCGCAAAACTTGAGCGCTTGGAATAAAGAGCCTGCGTTATGAAGGCAAAGTTCGCTCAGCTTCAGGAGACGCTTGCCGGGACTCAACGAAGAAATGCTTTTAACCGTGGTTCTTCGAAACCTGATTGGTTCCCGGATAAACTGGCAGCAAAGCCCCATACGAATCATTGTTCATAATCTTTCTGTTTGCCGGATTTTTCGTCACGTATTGTTCGAAGAAACGTTGCCGCGGATGTCCGCATATTCTTCAAGATGCTCTCTAACCGCTTTAATGTAATTTAACAATTCCGGACTCAGAGTCACCGTTTGTACTGATTCCCGGGTTAACACAAAATCAAGATCATTACTCCATTGCTCCAGGGCGTTTCGATATCTGTCAATTTTTTCCTGTTGGCGACGACGGACTTTTCGCCATAAAATATCACATAAACTCTTCAGCACCTGCTCACAACCTAACATGGGGATGGCGCAATACACCAATAGTTTCCGGCGTTCTTCACTATTGAGTCCGGTTAAATTATAACCAAGAGCATGGAGATCACTTTCGCCCTCCGCAGCATGAACATACCGATCCAGAAGCTCTCTTGGCGGACATCCCTTCAAGCCAAAATAATGCTCCAAATCTTCTTGAGGCGCAACCTTTCGTTTTCCATTGGGCAAATAAATCCGGTATTGCCAGCCAGAGTCCCTGGCTCCGGTAAAAAGTTCTTCAATTTTGGTGATACCATCTATCCAGCCGGTATAGCCTTCTTTTTTATGTTTAACTGGGGTTAGATTTGGATATTCGTGAGACATAAACAATCCTTTTAAAAGGCAATAAAATTAATTAATTTATTTTACAATTTATTCGTGTTTTAAACAATGCAGATAAAAAAAAGCCGCAAGCCTTATCAGGCCTGCGGCCCTTATGGGTTTTTACACCCATCGAGGGGAGAGGGGAACTCATTTTTGGTTGTTACCCAATATCTTAGTCGCACGTAAGGCTTCAATACTTACAGGACAAAATGCCGCCCGGCCTGAACCGTAATAATACGCCTTGTACTGCAATGGCTTTTTCCTGTAATAATCCTGATGATACTCCTCAGCAGGAAAAAATGCTTTAGCAGGTTCAATACCAGTCATAATGGATCCATTAAGAAGACCGGATTTTTCCAATATTTTCTTTGATTCTTCCGCTTTCTGAAACTGCTCTTCATCATGATAGAAGATAACGCTTCGGTATTGAGACCCGGCATCGGTAAATTGCCGGTCCTGCAGGGTCGGATCGATTTTACTCCAAAAAACATTTAATAATTGCTCATAAGAAACGATTTCAGGGTCATAAACTACCTGAATGGCTTCCGCATGACCTGTTGTCCCGCTGCAAACCTGTTCGTATGTTGGATTCTCCGCATGGCCTCCGGTATAACCGACTACAGTTTTTTTTACCCCTTTCACCCCATCAAAAGCAGGTTCAAGACACCAAAAACAGCCTCCTGCAAATGTCGCAATTTTATCCATTTTCTCCGCTCCTTTTTCTGACCTGGAAGGGATGGCAGTCAAAATAATTAAAGATATTATCAAAAATAGTTTTTTCATCCTTTTCTCTTATTTTTTAGTCTCTTGAAAAGAAGCCCGCTTACAAAAAAAAGACGCCGGTTTTATCGGCGTCTGAATTCTTGAAATTCTTTTTTAATTTTTAATTATCTTTCCGTTTTTTCATTTTCCCGCTGAACTGCTTTCAAAAGCCAGGCCATATTTTTCCCCAAGACCTTCATTGTCTCCACACCTTCTTCATCTTCGAGAACTTCCCCGGGAGCCCGTCCGATGCCAAGATTCCAATAAATGGAGCCGGGAACAATCATTTGTTCAATAAAAAAGAAATGATTAATCGAATTAAATGTATTGACTGCTCCGGCACGGCGGACTGCAACCACAGCAGCTCCAATCTTGCGTTTAAACATGTCCCCATTAGCCCTGCCGACAATTCCTGCCCGATCTATCAAAGCCTTCATTTCAGATGAAACATTGCTGAAATACGTAGGCGAACCCAGGATAATCCCATCAGCTTCAACCATTTTTGCAATATATTCATTACAAAGATCGTTTTGAATAATGCACTTCTGGTCCTGTTTATCTTTACAGGCATAACAAGCTTTGCAGCCATACAAATGATTTCCCGCCATTTCAACAAGCTCGGTCTGAATCCCCTCATGCTCCAATTCTTTAAGTACAATCTGAATCATTTGAGAAGTATTTCCCCCTTTGCGAGGGCTTCCGTTAAAAGCAACTACTTTCATCACAGCCTCCTTAAACAGTTTAGAGTCCCGGGCTTAACTTCGGGCTGCAATAAACCATAAACTTTCAACATTTATTTTAGTCCTTTCTGAAGGATCAGGAATAATTCAGTATTATTAGAAGCGTTAAGAAGGCTTTTGCGGTTTTCTTCAACGGATAAAAATTTGCTGATTTCCGCCAGATGCTGTAAATAAGATTCACTCCCTTTACGCGGTGCGACCGCCAAAATAAAGATATGCGCAGGCTTGTGATCAAGCGAATCAAAATCAATATCCTCCTTTTTTATAGCAACGGCAAAATGGATATTTGATACCATTTCTGTCTTGACATGAGGCAATGCCACCCCGTCCTGCATACCGGTCGACATCAAATGTTCCCGGTCGAGCAATTCTTTATAAATTTTATCCGCCACAGGCTCTGAAAAGGCATTTGCCCTCACCAGCAAACCAAGCATTTCCCGCAATATTTTCTCTTTCGATGTGCTTTTTAAATCAACTTCGACCGATGCCGGCGACAGATACTCTTCAATTTTTCCATTATGGCCGATACGCGGCGTCACCCCGGCCTTTAAAATCTCCTTTCCTATATCCCGTTTATCGGTTAACTGCTGCAAACGTTTCATAAAAGCTTCAACTTCGGCGATCACTTCATAAAATAATGTATGAATAAAGGTCACGTCAGCGGGAGAGCAGTCGAAAATAAAGTCATGGGGTTCATATCTTAACGTAATAAAAGTCTGATCTTTGCGGATATGGTACAACTTTTCAGCCCCCTCCAGACTATGAATATAAAATCCCTCTTCCTCAAAAGCCGGAAGGAGCAGCGACAACAACAAAGTGGCAGTCTCGGCGTTAGGCATTTTGAAAACAACCGCCGTCTGCCCCCTGTCCGCTTCCTTTTCTTTCTTGACGACCGGTTTGTTCACGCTAAGAATTTTATCAAAGACAGGCGGAGTCAGCATGGTCGTCAAAAAAGTCATAAGGATAGCGAGCGTAAAAACTTTATCGTCAATCAGGCCCATAGATAAACCGATGCCCGCCACAATCAAGGCAACTTCTCCTCTGGGAACCATCCCTACCCCCACCCTGAGAGCTCCGTGAGGAGTGAAGTTAAGAAAAAGAGCCGGGAGACTGCAGCCGACGACCTTTCCTAAAATAGCCACAATGATATAAAGCAGACCGAATCTTATGACTATGGGAGAAGCCATTTGTTCCACATTAATAAGCATCCCCATCACGCAGAAAAAAACTGGAACAAGAAGGCGATGAACAGACTCGAGTTTTTCCTGGATTAAAAATGAAAGATCTGTCTTCGATAAAGACAATCCCATCACATACCCGCCGATAATTAAGGCCAGGCCGGACTTCTCAAATATTCCCGAAAGAAACAGTGCCATTGCCAGGGCGAGTATACCGATCATGTTGCGGTCGGCCGCCCTTTTAAGCATTCCCCCGATTTGATTGGCGAATTTTATCCCGAGAACAGTAAAAAGAAGCCACATACCGATGGCTTTCACGGAGATCAGTGTCGCGGATTGCCATTCAAACGTGTGAGACCGCGCCAGACCGATGGTAACCGCAAGCACGATGATACCCAGAACGTCATCGATAACCGCAGCGGCTAAAATCGTGACGCCTTCAGGAGAATTAAGCCTGCGCTTATCCGAAAGGATCCTGGCAGTAATCCCGACAGAGGTGGCGGTAGAAATAACCCCTAAAAACAACGGGATTGGATGGAAGAAACCGGCATTGACCCCATAAAGATGTTTCATTAAAAAAACACCTATCAAATCACCGCCGGCGAAACTAAAAATGACTCCGGACGTGCCGACCACAAAACCGGCAAAAGAATATTTCAGGAAAGTTCCGAGATCGGTTTCCAGGCCGACCATAAAAAGTAAAATAATGGAAGCGACCGTGGCAATACTATACAATTCAAGAGAAACAGGGAACCCGCCCTGAATGGGAAAAAGCCCGTTTTCAAAACCCGGGAAAGGTATTTTACCAAGGACATAAGGACCTATCAGAACACCTGAGATAAGTTCTCCGAGAACTACAGGAAGCTTCCATCTTCTGAATAGTTTTCCGAAAAACCAGGCGGCAACCAGGATAACCGCTAACTGCATGACAAGATTATTAATATGCCCTACCCTGTCTTCCCCGGCACCTGACGTTCCGGCTAAACAGAAAGTCGCTGTTATAAAAAGAAAAACCGGTGCCATCGCACAGGTTCGTTTCAGCCACTTCATCCCGCTCATTTTAAAACCCCCCTGTTCAAAATTATGCCGTATATTGTGCTCCTAAAGAAGAAAAAAATCAATGGCAGTTTTCTTTTTCAAAAAAGGCAGCCCCTTCTAAAAATCAAAAAATCTTTTGATTGACTCAGCGATGCCTGAAGCCAGCAAGGCATTCCCTTCCGCCGTACCATGCCCGAAATCTCCCGCAAACCTGTCAGTAAAATAAGCGTCGTAGCCATCCCTGGCCACCGCGTCTTTAAACCGTTGTTCATTATCGACAAAATGGATCTGCTCGATATCCCATTCATCCTGGATCATCATTTTGATGTCATCAATCTTTCTCACAGGATATTGGACAAGAATAAACGGAACGTCGTGGTTCTTCAGCGACTTTAAAATACGCAGATAATTCTGGCGGGTCCGGCTGTCGATTTGTTGCCTGCGCAACTGGTTGACCTGCTCAAAAAACTGATGCGCCGCGTCATGATCTCCAGATAGAGCATGGCAGGTACCCGCGAATTCCAGAACGCGCCAGTTCTGCGTATCCGTTTCCATCCGGCTCATCAGATGTTGTACCACGACAGCTTTTAACGCTTGATTCCGGCAACCGCTGGCAATTTTTTCGTATAACCAGCCATGATGTTGATTCCGGTCGAGAAAATAATCGATGACCTCAGGCAATTCTTCATACCATCCGTTCTTAAGAAGGATGTTCCCAACGGCCATATAAAGATCTTCGTTATCCAGAACCCAAACCGACAGTTCGTGAATTTTCCTTAAAACTACGCCGATTCCAATCCTGTCGCCGGTCACATAAGCCTTTTTAATTTCATTAAAAAGGGCCGTTTTCTCCCTGACCATTCTTAACGAATCTTCGCGGTTCAGCCGACTGACTTTTTGTCCCTCATCCCTTTGTCCGTAAATAAAACTTTTCGCGATCCATTGATAAAGCTTGTAAACCCGAAACGACGAGAAAAAATTTTTCGCTCCATCCATATCGACAGGAATCAATTTATTGTGATCATTGATTCCGATCATGAGAACGGCGATGTCAGGCATATCCTGTCCAATCCATCCTTCTATATGATTAGCGATGATTGAAGTATTTGTCATCGGCACGCCCTTGTTGATCACATGAAATTTCTTATGAGAAATCTGCTCATTCAAAATCCTTTCCAACTGACTTGGATAGGAAAACTCTCCTCCCATAGCTGTCGTTGACTCTCCGATACACATCACTTTAATGACATCTTTGCCTGAAATCCGCTGCCGGTTTCCATAATCGCGGACAAGTGAAAAGCAAAGGCCCCCCAGCCTCAATCCTCCTTCGATTAAAAACAGTGTCAGGAGAAATGAAAAGCAAACAAGAAGTATTTTCTGCCAGAACCAGGTTCTGGAATTCTGGGGAATATCGGTATTTTTTTTAAACATGATTACGTGCGGTTCAGGGTTTAAATAAACCTGCTAAGACATAAAAAATGAAATAATAAAAACGCCGGCGGCCATAAAAAAAACTCCAGTCAATCGTTCCTTGAATCCTTTTTCCTTAAACAGAACAAGCCCAAGCAATGCCGTCATAACAACACTGGTACGTTTGATTGCGATCACGTAAGGCACTATGGTCAGACGCAAGGCATACATCTGGGCGACCACCGCGATACTCGTCACAAAACCCATCAGCAGGAGAGGCATCCAGGAAGACTTTATTACTTGAACAGGCTTTTTCACTTTTATAAATACAAATACAGATAAAGCAAGCGCGACAAAGAGATTAATAGAAAACATCCATAATACCGGTGAGGATTGCAAAATACCGATTTTATCGATGTTACCACCAATGCTGTATAACACCGCTACTAAAAGAACCATCCGGGAGCCTTTATTTTTAAATAAATACCTGAACGGTTCCAGCAGCCCCTGATCTTTTCTGCCAAAATTGAGAATGTATGAGCCAATTACAATCAGCACGATCCCCACAATTCCAAGAGGATCGGGAAACTCTTTCACAATTAACGGCGAGGAAATGAGCAGAAACATCGGCGTGAACGCCAACATCGGCACGCTCAGGGACAAGTCCGAGATCTGGATCGCTCTGAAAAATAATAAAGAAGATACTGTAAGGATACAAGTTGTAATAACGGCGGCTGGCCAGAAGGCTGGACCTATCCTGTCAGGAATTCCTTCGATGAATAAAAAAATCAGCAGAAAAGGCAATGTAAAAGCCGACCACGCCCAGGATACAACATAAACACCCGCTTTATCGATCACCTTGCGTCCGAGAACATCCGAGATTGATGTCCCGATCGCCGTTACGATTGACAACAAAACCCACATAAAAAATCCTCTCCCCTTCTCCCTCTGAATTTCACCACTTAAAACCATTTTTTTCTTTTGAAATAGACAAGCATGCCTGCTGCTACGAAAGCCATGATGCCAAGCGCAAGGAAATACCCCCATTTCCAGTTCAACTCCGGCATATAGGAAAAATTCATCCCATAAACTCCGGCAATAAAGGTGAGAGGAATAAAAATCGAGGCAAACATCGTTAAAACTTTCATGACTTCATTCATCCGATGACTGATCATCGATAAATAAACGTCATTCATACCCGCCATCATTTCCCTGAACGTTTCAATGGTATCGACAACTTGAACAGTGTGGTCATACAGGTCACGGAAATAAATATGGGTCGATTTTTTGACCAGCCTGGATTCGCTGCGAAGAACCGCAGCAAGCAGTTCACGAAGAGGCCAAACCTGTTTTTTTAAAAAAATAAGATTCCGTTTAAGAACATGAAGGTCTCGGGAAACGCCGCCGTTCGCTTCTGTCTTTATCTGTTCATCCAGTTCCTCAACCTGGTCATCAAATTTTTCAAGGACCAGAAAATAGTTATCCACCACTGCATCAAGGAGGCAGTACCCTAAGTAATCGGCGCCCATCTTTCTGACGCGCCCCTTCCCTGTCCGCAGACGTTCCCTGATCCCCTCAAATACATCCCCAGGCTTTTCCTGAAAAGAAATGACATAATTCGGGCCGATAATCAGGCTCACCTGCTCCGATTCAACGGCATTCGTCTCCTTGCCCCAATAGATCATCTTCATAGCAATAAACATATACTGTTCAAAATCATCGAATTTCGGGCGTTGATTGACGGCAACAATATCTTCAAGGATCAACGGATGGATGTTGAAATGCGCATCTATCTTCTGGATTAAATCACAGTCATGAACGCCGTCAATATTGATCCATGTAATGGAGGCCTTATCCCTAAGACAAAAACATTCTTCAATATCCTTAAGCTCATTCTCGGTGACATAAGATTCGGTATAATCAAAAACTGTGATCCTTACTTTTTCCTGAGGCGGTTTCACGGGAACACAAATCGTTCCGGGAGGCAGCCCGATGTCTTTTGTGCTGCTAAAAATCTTCGGCATTGAAATGATTTTCTTTATCATAAGTCTTCTTCTCCGGCTTCTATTGCCTTGGGGATCTGAATCATGGAGCAAAACACTTTTACGAAAAGGATAACGCTATTATAACTCATCCCCACTGTCTTCCATAAATTTTAAAGAAATTTAAAAAACTGAAAATAATAAAAAAGGACGCGATTTCTCGCGTCCCTTTGTATTGACAACTTTATCTTTCACCATTTAAAATCGTCCCGATGCTTGCGCATATAACGATTTTTGGCTTCATATTTATTTCTTTTTTTATGCCCCTTCTCACCTGAAGGACTGTCGCTGTTCAATTTCTTTTCAGATGGAACAAAGCTTTCTTTCTTCCGTCCAAGGGACTCATATTCCTCATACTCATCATAATCATCACGCCAATCGCGGTTATTATCACCATAGTCGTTCATTTCCCGCTCCCTGCGTCAAATACCTTCGGATTACTCTTCATCCTCTACAGGTGGAACATCTTTCTCAAGATACAGACTCAGAACAATCCTTTGTCCTTCATGCTCGACAAATCCGACTTCGACTTCATTCCCTTGTTGTACATCCTCCAGCGATTCGATGTTTTCAAATTCTACGTTGCTGTCAATTTCATAGGTCACTTGAACATTAGTCTCCGTTTCATAATCATATTCGTCCAGAACGAGCCGCTGACCGGAAATCTCGACTACTGTGCCCCAGCTGTAGTCCATTTCCTCCTGGGCTAACGAAAACGACGCCGCTAACGACAACAGGAGACAGCCGAACATAAGCGCTTTGAGAATATTCCTCATCACATTTGTCATTTTTTTCTCCTTGATTCTATTCAATCAATCTATTAATTCAGAAAAATCTTTAAAGGAAATCCCTCTTCAGCAACTCTAAAGAAAGTGCTCTGCGAGCTGTTGTTCCAAATAACCGTTCACAAAACCTCGGCAATTTGGGGCTCCGCAAGAACAATCAAACGGCTTGTACAGTTTAGGCTCGGTTTGCGCGTAATCCATGGTGATAATCTCTCCGGCCTTGATGTCACGTTTAGCGATAAAAACCCTTCTCGACATATCGCAGTGAGTGTTGGGATCACAGGAGTGGAGGATTTTTCCCATGAAATAAGGATCATGGATGTGAAGATTTTCGCCTAATGTTAAAGAAAACTGGGTGATAAAATTCACTAAGTAGCCGGTAAAAGCACAAACAGTATCACCTTTTTTGAAACTTCTTAACGTAACGACGCCTTCGCCGACAGAACTGCTGATCTTTTTAATCTCGAATTTGGTCGGTAAAGGTTCGTTGGGAAAAGACGGTAAACTGTTGGGATAGAATCTTTTCATCTCATTAACACCTGATAGTTGGTTGAAGTGGGGTTAAAGACCTCTTGAACAAAGTTCAGGGCTTCCGTTTCTGAAAACGTTTTGCAACTAAACACGTCCAGGTAAAGATCACGTGCCTGATCATTGGTATGAATGACAATGGCGCTGGTTTCAATCAATTGGACAGCGGAAATACCGACTTCAATCCCTTGTCCAAAACGGGCGACAACCGGATCTCCATAAGCCACCATGTCAATCCTTTTGACCAACTCAGTCATAAATTTCGAGACCTTCGGTATATCCAAAAGACTTTCATTACATCTCCTGGCCGTTACAATGAGGTGCTTACCGTAATAAATCTCTCCCTCAACATTAATGCGTCGGTACTCTTTCACTCTATTCCCTCCTGTTTTTTTATTGAGCCGACTTTAAGAAAAAAACGCCTTTCGAGTTAAAAAAAGCTACCTCACCAGAGTGAAGTTCGATCCTTTAAAAACTCAAAACGCGTTTCAAAAATCTTTCTTTCCCTTGCCGGATTTAATGTTTCATATGATCCAGCGTCGGAAGATTTAATCTTCCGGCCTCTCTCGGGAATTTCTACGCTCCATTGTCCGTTTGATGTTAAAGAATATCATATTTTAACGGCTTGTCAATAAATTATATTCCTTAAATATCATCTCTTTTTAAGATAGCAGACCATCAAGGAAAGATAATCAATAATATGACGTGTTACAAGAAAATTTCGACGAGTATATTCCCTTGCGTTTTCACCTATTCGCCTCGCGGCTTCAGGATTGTTCAGTAAATATCTGATCCGATAGGCCGCTCCTTCCACTGAATTGACAGTATAGCCTGTCTGCCCGTAAACAATTTGAACGGTAATTCCTCCAACAAACCCTCCGATCACGGGCTTGGCCTTCCACATTGCCTCTGCGACCGTCAACCCAAAACCCTCTTTCAGCGATTTTTGAAGAATCACTGTGGATGCGCGCTGAAAGGCATTGATTTCGACATTCGAATCGGGCGGCAGATCCAGGATAATAACATCAGGATCATTTCCGGCCGCCGCTTTGACTTCAGCTAAAACCTGAGCGCCTTCAGGATCATCCGCAGCTCCTCCCCCAGCCAGAACCAGGCAGCAATCATTATACTTTTTGACCATCTGATAAGCCTGAATCACTCCCAGTGGATCTTTAAAACGGTCAAAACGGGAGACTTGGCAGATTATGGGTTTATTTCTGGGAATTTGGTATTTTTCCAGGACCCGGTTAATCTCTTCTTCTGAAAGATCTCTGTTTTTGTCGCTTAAAGGATCTATGGAAGGGTAAATCAAATGCTGCGGAATCGTCAGTTTTTGGGCAAAATCAGGTAAAGAAAAGATGGCGCCATCATAATCCGAAACAAAGTCCCTCAGGAAATTCCATACTTTGCGTTGAGGGCGGGATGCATCAATGTGACAACGCCACAACCAGACAGAGCCTTTTTTTCTCTTATAAATAAGCGGAGCAGGCTGGGGATCATGGATCACCACCATATCCGCATTCAGATCCATTTTCCGCCCGTTGAATCTGTTGACCTTCAAGTACGCATTATACATTTCTTCAGAAATGTCTTGTTGATTTCCCTGTAAAGCGTTATGAAAACTCTTCGTCACCTGATAAAAAGCCGGTGTTCCCTCAATCACATCCCAACGCGTGTTGATTCCCAGGTTTTGCAACAAAGGGACAATCCGATGAAGCATTTCTGCAACTCCGCCGCCCCATCTGGTGGAATTGACATGAAGGAGGCTTTTATCTTTTAACATATCGGCGAGCCGATAGCCCAGATCAACAGTTCCCGCCGGCGCAATAGTCCGGTATGATTCCCATATTAAATGATCCATAATCTCTTACTTTCTGATTCACAGCGATTTATCGCACAATGATAAAATCTTGCTTCTTAGTCCTTCAAGGCTAAACATGTAAGCGTCAATCTGTTCAACCTGGTCTGCCAAATCCTTCCTCCCCAGAACCTCTTCAAACCAGATAGCAAAGTCACTCCTCCCTTTTTTTACACGAAAACGCGCTTCAAAAATATGATTATAAACAGCGCTGGCGTCGACAATCTTTAATTGATCGCAAAACTCTTGGAGGTTCGATGCGCGAAGATGCGTGGGGACTTCGATGATCTTCGAGATCATCAGATGAAACGGCTGTCCGTAGGCAATCGCCGGGACAGTCTTTATCGTGCTTAAATGTTTATCAATCACTTCGACCAGGGCATTACGAATGTCATCTATGCTGTTTTGAGGTGAAGGGGTGATCGCGGAAAGTTTTTCGCCAAGAACTTTATCGCGGACCTGGATGGCCGCCCAATTGGCAAAATCATTGGGATAAGGACCGGAAATATAAAAATGCCTCAGGAAATAACTATGGGTATGATAATAAATAGCATCATCGGGAGCTTCTTCAATCAACTCCAACAACCCGGCCTCATCATCTGCCCGTCGCCCCGTAAGCTCCCTGATTTCCACACAATCCGTAAATTCAAACTCTTTCACCTGTTGTTTCTCCTTCCCTAGCCGCAGCCGCGTTGTTTCAATGTCATTTTATAACGATACAAAAGATAAAGCAACCGATAAGTAAAAATGGTCAAAAAAAAAGCGGCAGTCCGTGAAGACTGCCGCTTTCTTTTTTAAAAATAAACTTATTTTTTACCTTTACAGCAACATGCTTTAGCAGCTTTCTTTTTTGGTGCTGCTTTTTTGGCTGCTTTTTTAGTCGCCATTTTTGATCTCCCTTGTTAAGGTGATTGCCAGAAAACTGAGACTGATCACCTTTTTTAATATTGAAAAAAGAATATCATACTTTGACGCTTCGGCAAATAAGTTTTATATATTTTATATACCGCGCTTCCATCAACCATTTCCGATGGAATCATTCGGAGGGACGCGCTTTCAAAAATTTTTTGATGCGCCCCCGGGAAGGATTAAAATAGCCTTTCATGAGACGGGGAAATTTTTGATGAATATCCTCGATCACCAATTTCATTCCGACAAAAGAATCTGGATCCGGACAGCTCTTTAACTTTTCGAAATACCACAACGGATCAAAATTCATGTTCCGCCATTGAATCATATCAACATTGTAAGAACTGATGAATTTGTTCAGGGCCGTGTATTCGGCGATGGTATCGGTAAAGCCCGGCATCACTAAATAATTCAGGGAAAGAAATCCATGTTTTCGTTTGGCGATTTTGACCGATCTCAGAACATCCTGAAAGTCATAATTGTTTGGCCGGTAATATCGATCATAAAATTCTTTTCTGACGCTATTGAGACTGACACGGATGCTGTCCAGTCCTGCGTTGAAAAGTCTGGCTACGGCATCAGGCTTGCTGGCATTGGTATTAAGATTGATCACGCCGCTGGAAGTCTTTGCCCGAATAAGGGCAATGGCTCTCTCGAGCGTTGAAAATACCATGAGGGGCTCGCCCTCGCATCCCTGGCCGAAGCTTACAACCGGGTCTTTAACATGGGACATGTGAAACAGGGCGACTTCCGCGATCTCCTCGGGGGACGGGACGAACTGAATCCGGGGCTGAGTCACTGGAATTTTCCCTTCCGGCTGATAAGAAATACACCCTTCACAGCGGGCGTTGCAAGAAGGAGAAGTCGGCAGGGGCGCTTCATAACGCCGAAGAAAAAAATTTCTGGCTGCCGGACAACCGCTGACACAGGCACATTGTTCAAGATGAACAATAAGCCGGTTTCGGGGAAATTGTTTTTTAAAAGCCGAAATATTTTTTTTCATTAAAACCAAATCCATTCGACGAGGATCCTGCCTTTTCTCACAATCCACGCGAATGGACGGGGCGTAGAATTGTCCGCGAAAGTAAACAACGGCCGTGTAAGCGAATAAGGGCAGGGGATTAGAATCTTTTTGGTCAAAGAAAGCTGCGCTGAATGCCCCGGTGTATCCCGGGGCAAGAAAAGCGGCAACCGGAAAGCATTGTTTTCCTTTTTTAAACGGATGTTGCCGGACCTCGACAAAATTCCTTTCTTCCGGATCGTAAGCAACTGCAACGCGGCCGGGAAGCATAAAAAGCTGACTGCAGGCAGGCAGGGGCCTCAACTCCTCCTTAAGGAGCCGTCCAAAATAGCCGGCCTTCATGCCGCAGCCTTCAAGGAAAGGAACGCTGACGATGTTTCCTTTTTCATCGGCAACCACAAGCTGAGGAAAGGATTTATTCATTTTAAAACTGCCGCTATCGTTGGTTTTTTTGTGTATTATAGTATGGAGTTATGAAAGGTCCACTACGCAAAATCAAATATATTTTTTTCGTAAAGGATCTGCTTGTATCATCAGCCGGATTGCTATCGATTAAAAAGCCGGACACTTTTTGCGGCAACCCTTTTAAAAAATGTCCGGCTTTCTTTTTACTTCTTATATTCCGGTCTCGGCTTGTATTTCGTGTGAAGCAGTTGGTGGGCCTTTTCGCTCAACGGCCGTTCCAGAAACTCCCGGTACAATTGCTGCACATAAGGATTTTCATGGCTGCAGCGAAACGCGTTGTTCACATCATCTTGATAAAGACCTCTCGCCCGCGCCATCCGAAGCTCATCGGTCACCCCATAAGGCTGGCCGCCGCCTCCCACGCATCCCCCCGGGCAAGCCATAACCTCGATAAAATGATACGGGATCGGCTCATTATTCTCTTTTGCCTGACGGACCCTGTTGAGAACATACTCAACATTCTGCAGACCATGGGCAACGGCGATGTTGACCTTCGTCCCTTTGATCATCACCGAAGTCTCCTTGACGCCGCTTAACCCCCGGACATCCATAAACTCAACATCTTTCAGGTTCTCCTGGGTAATGAAATGATATGCAGTCCTGAGGGCAGCCTCCATGACACCTCCGGTCGCGCCAAAAATCACACCGGCGCCGGTGTAATCACCCATAATGTGATCAGGCTGTTCATCAGGAAGATTTTTAAAATCAATCCCGGCCTGTTTAACCATCCTGATCAGCTCGCGTGTGGTCAGGGCCACATCCGTGTTCTGCTGGCCGGAAGAAAACATTTCCTGACTCCTGGAAATTTCATATTTTTTAGCCGTACATGGCATGATAGAGACCATAAAAATCTTTGCCGGATCAATCCCCAGCTTGTCTGCGTAATACGTCTTGGCCAAAACGCTCAGCATTTCCTGCGGGGACTTGGCCGATGAAAAATGTTCAATCATATCAGTATGGAACTTTTCCATAAAATCCACCCAGGACGGGCAGCATGTGGTGATCAAAGGCAACTGTCCTTTTTTGTAAGCGAAGCGCTCCACGAATTCCGTAGCCTCTTCCATGATCGTCACATCGGCCGCAAAATTCGTGTCGAAAACCGCTTTAAATCCCAGTCTCCGCAACAAGGCATAGATTTTTTTGGTCAGATTTTTCCCGGGGGGTTCGCCAAAACCTTCACCAAACGCAACGCGGACCGAAGGTGCGATCTGAACGGCACAATACTTATCACTATCCTGAAGGGCCTGCCAGACTTTGGCGGTCTGATCGTTTTCGAATATCGCGCCCGTCGGACAATGGGCCGAACACTGGCCGCATCGAACGCAGGGCGATTCCCCGAGGACAATTTCCCCCGCAGGAGAAATCCTGGTATTGACTCCCCGCTCCAGAAACGATAACGCCCAGACATTCTGCATCTCCTGGCAAACTTCAACACACCGTCCGCATTTAATACATTTACTCGGCTCAAGAACGATGGTCCCGGTCGTCCTGTCTTTCGGAAGCTCACGGACGATCTTTCTGAAACTTTCCTCCCTGATCCCGAAATCTGCAACCATCGTCTGCAGCTCGCAGTTATTGTTGCGCCCGCAGGTCAGACAGTCATTCGGATGATTCGATAAAATAAGCTCCACGACAGTCCGCCGGATATCCACCAGTTCGGTATCGTGAGTGATAATGTCCATTCCCTCCTCTATAGGCGTGCAGCAGGCACGCAACATCTTTCGGGAACCCCTGATCTTCACCACGCAAATACCGCATGCGGCTGTCGCCTTGATATCAGGATGTTTACACAATGTCGGTATTTTGACCTGGACTTTGCTCGCGGCGTCCAGGATGGTCATCCCAGCTTCAAATTCGACGGGAATCCCGTTAATAATTGCTTTTCCCATAACTCGCCCCCATAATTTTTTGATAACCTATATTAAAAAATGCGTAAATTTAATTAAATTTTTTATCTCTTCACCGCTCCGAACTTGCAAACATCAAAACATTGTCCGCATTTAATGCACTTATCCTGGATGATCCAGAAACCCTGCTCACGGTCACCTGCAATCGCCCCTGCCGGACAGCTTCGCTGACATACGGTACAACGCCGGCATTTTTCCTGGATAATGTTGTATTGAAAAAGACTTTTGCATTTTCCAGCAGGACATCTTTTATCGTTAATGTGCATCAGATATTCCTGCTCAAAATATTGCAAAGTCGATAACACGGGATTAGCCGCTGTCTGCCCCAAACCGCACAGAGATGCTTTCTGCATGGCCTGCGAGATCCGCTTAAGCTTTCCGATATCTTCCATTTCCGCTTTTCCCTCGGAAATGTCCTTTAAAATCGACAGGAGCTGTGTTCCTCCAATCCGGCAAGGGGCGCACTTTCCGCATGACTCGTCTACGCAAAATCCCAGATAAAATTTGGCTATATCGATCATACAGTCATCCTCATCCATGACAATCATTCCCCCCGAACCCATGATGCTCCCTAATTTTTGCAGATTTTCATAATCCACAGGCGTATCAAAAAATTGTTCGGGGATAACTCCTCCTGATGGCCCTCCGGTTTGGATCGCCTTGATCTTTTTCCCCTCCGGAGCTCCGCCTCCGATCTCCAGGACAATTTCCCTCAGGGTAATCCCCATAGGGACTTCGATCAATCCGGTCCGGTTGATCTTTCCCGTCAAAGCAAAAACCTTCGTGCCTTTCGATTTCTCACTGCCAATCCCGGCAAACCATTCTCCCCCCTTCAAAAAAATCGACGAAATATTGGCCAGGGTCTCGACATTGTTAATGACGGTCGGTTTTCCCCAGAGACCTTTAACAGCCGGATAAGGCGGTCTGGGAACAGGACATCCTCGTTTTCCTTCAATTGACGCAATTAATGCCGTTTCTTCACCACACACAAAGGCCCCTGCTCCTAAACGAATTTCAAGCTCAAAATTGAAATTCGATCCGAGAATTTTTGTGCCCAGCAAACCATATTCTCTTGCCTGCTCAATCGCCCGCTGGACGCGTTCAACTGCCAATGGATACTCAGCGCGAATATAAAGAAAACCCTTCGTCGCTCCTACAGCAAACCCCGCAATCATCATTCCCTCCAGCACTGAGTGCGGATCCCCTTCCAAAACGCTCCGATCCATGTACGCCCCGGGATCGCCCTCATCGCCGTTGCAGATCACATATTTCTGGTCAGCATTGACCTTGCGAGTAAAATCCCACTTCATCCATGTAGGGAACCCTCCGCCCCCGCGTCCCCGCAGACCGCTGATTTTTAACTGCTCAATGACGTAATCCATGGAATTTTTAGCAAGAACCTTTTTAACAGCCTGATATCCATCCTGGGCCAGATAATCAGTAATGTCATCGGGATCTATTACCCCGCAATTGCGCAGCACCACGCGTATCTGCTTCTCTGAGGCGGACTGCAAACGCATTTTGAAGATATCAGGGTGTTCCGGATTGCGATTGATCAAATGTTCTTCAAGGATCCTGACAGCGGCTGCTTCATCCACATTGCCATATACGACAGAAGGGATCCCTTCAGCAACGACCTCCATCAAAGGTTCCGCATAACACATTCCCGCGCAGCCGCATTGCATAAGCTTGACCTCAAGACCCCGTTCCTTGATCTCTTTTTCAAGACGATTAAAAACTTCTTTAGCTCCGGCAGCGATCCCGCAGGAACTTAAACCTACCCGGATCAAATCAGAGCCTGTTTTTCTCCTTTTAAAATCATCTAATTGGCTCATCGTTAATTTCGCCATCACGTCCCCCTTTATTCAGATTCACGCGAATACCGGGCAAGAATATCCGCGACCTGATTCTTCTGTACTTTTCCATAAATTTTTCCGTTAATCATTAAAACCGGGGCCAGACCGCAGCATCCCAAACACCTGACTACCTGCAAGTGGAAAAGACCGTCCCTGGTTGTCTGCCCTTCCTCAACATCAAGAAGATTTTTCAACTCGGCAAGCAGTTGCGGAGTCCCTTTTAAATAACAAGCAGTGCCCATGCATATGGAGATCAAATGCTTCCCCGGAGGATTTAATTTAAAATAATTATAAAAGGTGACCACTTCGTAAATTCTTGCCAATGGTATATTCAGCAGCCGGGACAGTTCAAAAGACACTTCCCGGGGCACATATCCGTAATGATTCTGGATTTCATGAAGAATCATAATGATATTGCCCTGTTTGTCTTTCCATTTATCGACAAGGCTCTCGATGTCATGCACTAAATGACGATGCTCTTCACCGCTTCTTTTGAGAAATATTTTAATAGTCGACAACAGTCTTTCCGGCTGAACCGGCTTCTCCATAATCGTCTTCACAGGCAGTTCCTGCTGATTAGGCTTGAGTTCAAAAGGAAATCCCATTTCCTGTTTTGCCCCTGTGATCAGAACCAGAGGAATTGCCCTCGTCGCTGCATCCCCTGCCAATGCCTTGGCCATTTCCGCGCCTTCGGTCTTATAAGTCATCATCATGTCGAGAAGGATGATGTCAGGAGAATTGTCCTTGGCTTTCTGGAACCCTTCCTGGCCGTTCGAAGCGCTCAGCACCTCATATCCTTCAGATTGCAAAAGGAGCGACGTAGCTTCGACAAAATCCTGATCATCATCAATCAACAAAATCGTGTTTTTCATTCCCTCCACCTTTTTGTTTCCTGGAATCATTTGTTTAAGATATTTCATGTGCATTCAACAAAAACTTGAACGCATTCCCTTTAAGCGCCGGCTCCACCCAGATCTTCCCGCCGTGCTTTTCGATAATCTCCTTTGAAATAAACAGGCCGATCCCTGTACCCTTCACGGCCTCCATCCCCTGGTAAACAATCCGCGAAAACTTTTTAAAAAGTTTAGAAATATCCACTGAGGCGATGGGCTCCCCGTCATTATAAACTTCGACCTCAACCATCCCGTCATGTTCTTTCGCGTTGATCCGGATATTCCCGCCCTGCAGGCCGTACTTGATCGCATTGCTTAACAAATTGTTAACCACAATCTGCATAAGTCCCGGATCCGCATTGATTTTCAAATCTTCCTTGATGTTCACCTCTACGTTCAGTTTCTTTTCTTCGGCCTGATGAATAAATGAATCAAGCGCGGGATCAAAAATATGGGCTTTCAACAGCAGCTCTTTTTTCTCGATCTTGAGCTCATCCTTTTCGATCCTGCTCAGATTCAGAAAGTTCTTTACCGTTACCGTCAGGTAATCAAGATTGCGCGCCATCGACCTCAGGACCTTGTCCTGTTTCTCATTAATCTCACCCAGGATCTTCTTGCGTAATAAATACGTATTCAAAACTATCGACGATAAAATCCCTTTCAATTCATGAGAAACAAATCCAATTAAATCAAGGTAACGTTTATTCATCACGGCCAATTTTTCATTGCTCACTGCCAGGCTCTTTTCCCGTTCGACTAATTTTTGCGACATGTCGTTAAAGGCGGCTGTCAGTTGCTGTATTTCTTCAAGATCCGAAGGTGTTTTAATCTTATGCTCCAGTTCGCCATGTGAAATCTTGGTGATCTTCTGGATCATTTCTGTTAAAGGACGCGCCAGCGACCTGGTCAGAAGAAACGAAAAAACTATCGTGGGTATGCCGCCGATTAAAATTATCATTATCAACCCGGCAAAAAGTTGTTCGCGAATAGCCCAGAAAGGTTTTTCAAGAATCCCCACATACAAAATTCCAATAACATTATTCTGAATATCCCTGATAGGCTCATAAGCTGTAATATACCAATCTGTTACAACAAACGCCCTGTCCACCCAGCGCTGTCCATGCTCGACAACCTTGCGATAAACCTCATCAGAAACCCTTGTGCCCACTGCCCTTTGACCATGCTGGTCAAGGACATTTGTGGCCACCCGAACGTCATCCTGAAAAACCGTGACGGTACCCAACGGTTTATAATGATACAGACCATTCTTAAAGACAACTTCTGCAATTTCATCGACCAGGGCATGATTCTGATTAATGATCTTGCCGCCATACAAAACTTTATCTACTTTTCCCTGATTATTTAAAAAAGGCCTGGCATACTCCAGAGTCATCGCGGATGTCAGCTTCGTTCTTGCAGTCGGATGCGCCTTTGGCGTCGGTTTGATTTCAATGACCAGTCCCGGCTTGACTTTACTTAATTCTTCTTCCTGAATGATCCGGGTTCCAGCAATCGCATTCCCGGACTCAAACGTCCTTTTGACAATTTCACTCCCGACCTGTGATAGTTCCTCAGGAATAATAATTTTTAGATAATCCAGCCCGAGTTCCTGCTGGATTGAAGACAGATTATCGTTTTGTTCAATAAATTTAAACGCCACGCGCATTTCATTCAGTTTGGCGTCATAAACACTTCGCACGGTCTTCATTTCCTGCTCGATCTTTTCCTGAGCTTCTCCTATAATGTATTTCTGCAGAATGAAAAAACCGTAAGCCGACATGACCAGTCCCCAGAAAACAATCATTGCCAGTATTCCAAGCAAAATTTTTGTGCGAAGTTTAAAAGTTTTCACAAATTCGGCCTCTTTGATCAAAATAAGTGCTTTTTATATAATTGTGATTTTTTTCACAATAACCTGCAAAAAAATATTAAACCATCGGATATGTTTAATATTTTTTTATTGTTGAATATTTTAATTGTGAAAAGATGAACAAATCCATTTAAATATATACCATTTTTGAGTTTTGTCAAGCCCTGCCGCAGAGCGCGAATTGACTCATAAAAAATGTTACCCGTGGAATCCAAACTGCGGATTCGTTGACTCATAATTCATGTTACCCTTTCACTCTACGAAAGGGGTAACACTATGAGTCCAAAAAGCTTGCGCGAATAC
>JBFMEN010000025.1:0-34731 GCA_040753435.1 Candidatus Omnitrophota bacterium
AGTATTATCAATAAAAATGTTTATCTGAAAAGAACTTTTTTAAAAACATTTTTAATCATAAAAAATGAATCGGGTTCGGAAAATGCCCGTTTTTCCCTGGATTCGCCCACAAAGTATGTTAAAATTTATCTCACCTGTAAATTTTGTTAAAAAAGTAAAACCCGTTGAATATTGCCCTCATTAACCCTAATCTTGTCGTCCAGAAAAAAGATCCCCTTACAACCGGAATCGTCTATATGCCGGTTATGCTGGCTTACGCAGCAGCGGCATTGGAAAATTCAGGTCACCAGGTAACAGTGATTGATGCCTATGCTTTAAAACCTCGTCAAGTACGTCATCTCGAACAATTTTGGATTTTCGGGCTTACTGAAAAAGAAATTCTGGAACGGCTTCCGAAACAGTGCGGTTTGGTTGTCATTTACGCGAACCAGCTGATTAACCATCTTTCACTGATTCGAATCATTCAGGCTATAAAAAAATTCTCCGGGGCTTTACCGATCGCGATCCTGGAAAATTCCCAGGCCGTGACCGCCTATTCCGTGGATCATGAAGCCGTGGCCAGCAGACTTTATCAGGCTGGCGCCGATTATCTTATTCCTGGAGACGGGGAAGAAACCCTTGTCGTATTGGCGGCGGCCCTGGAAAAAGGACTTAATAAGAACGTCAGCGGGCTTGCTCACCCCGGACATATCCCTGTTCGAAGGACGCGTGAGAATATCGATGAACTTCCATTTCCGGCCTGGCATTTATTCCCGTTGGAACAATACTGGAACCTTGGATTTGCGCACGGACCTCTAACGGGGAAAAAATATTTGCCTATGTTGACATCCCGCGGCTGTCCGTATTCTTGCAGGTTTTGTGTGTCGCCGACCACGGCCGGCAAGTGGAGAGGGCGTTCAGCCTGCAATGTCGTCGACGAAATGCAAACTATGTCAGAACGGTTCGGTGTCACCGAATTCCATTGGGAAGATATTAATCCAACGGTATCCGATGAACGAATCCGTCAAATCTGTGCTGAAATTCAGAATCGGGCTCTTAAGGTCACGTGGAAGCTGGTGTCCGGGACCAAGGCTGAAACAATCAAGAACGAAGAAACGATCGAACTTATGGCAGCAGCAGGCTGCCGCTATATTTCAATTTCCCCTGAAGCAGGATCAGAAGATGTTCTAAGATCCATGCACAAGCCGTTCGATTTGAATCATGCTAAAAAAATTATTGATTCCATGAACCAAAACCGAATTCCCTGTCAGGCCTGCTTTGTTTTGGGATTTCCGACAGAAACGCCTGAAGACTTAATAAAAACGAAAAACCTTGTAAAAGAACTTACCTGTTGCGGCATTGACGAAATTGCCTTGTTTATCATGACACCGGTTCCAGGCTCAAGTGTTTTCGACGATTTTGATGGCTACTCCTCGTTTTCTGAATTAAACTTTACACCTATCTGGCGGAAAGATTACCGGACCTTGAACGGTTTCAGGTCCGGGCTTTATCGAAAATTCTTATGCTGGAAACTCTTATCGCACCCGGCTAAAATCATCGCGCAACCGTTTTCTTTTCTTTCGCGCAAATTCAATACCAAAATGGAAATGGTTCCCTATCGGGCGTTAAAGTTGTGGTGGTGGGCGAAAAAGAGCAATAAACAAATCGAAATCCAGGCAACAAAATAAAGGAGAACCGGATGGATCCACATATCGCTGTCGCTATCCCTTGTTGCAATGAAGAAACTACGATTCGCGAAGTCATCCGTGATTTCAAACAGGCCCTTCCAGACGCTGCAATTCACGTGTTTGATAACAATTCTAATGATCACAGCGTTCAATACGCATCTGAAGAAGGGGCCGTTATCCATATGGTGCCTTGCCGGGGAAAAGGCCGTGTCATGCGCAAAATCTTTGACTCAATCAGGGCCGACGCGTTGATAATCGTCGACGGTGACGGAACCTATGTCGCTAGTGAAGCGCATCTGTTGATCAAGCCAGTCCTGGAAGGGAAGGCCGAGATGACCGTTGGAAATCGCCTGGAGCATGCAGGCAGGGAGGCTTTGGCAAAAATGCATTTATTCGGAAATCATCTGATCGTCAAAACGATCAATTTGGCTTTCGGAACATCATTTCAGGACGTCCTGTCAGGTTACCGCTGCCTGAGCCATAAATGCTGCCTTGAAATTCCATTGCTGACATCTGGTTTTGAGGTCGAAACCGAATTGACGCTTCAAGCCCTCGAAGAAGGGCTGACCATACTCGAAATTCCTGTCAGTTACCGCCCTCGCCCAAAAAACAGCCGCTCAAAGCTCCGGCCTTTTGCCGACGGATGGAAAATTCTTTTGACAATTGCCAAACTGCTTCGTGACCATCAGCCTTTGCGGGTCTATACCCTGATGGCGTTAATCCTGTTTTGCTTGGGGGGGCTGTTTGCTGCCGCCAGGCTGCTCCTGTGGAGTCTTTTGATGATACTAACAGCGGTTGTTTTAGGAGCCGTGGGGTTAGTTTTAAGCGCGATCGGGACACGTTTCCGCGAATTGAGACAAATCCTGGGACGTCAATGGAGGGAGGAACATCCATGAGTGAGACCTGCCTTGAAAAAGTTGTTTGCAGCAACTGCGGCGCTGATGATTATTCAGTGGTTTATCCGGCAAAATATCAACGCCGGGATACTGATGATGCCGTTTCGACATTCCGCTCTTCCGGCGACGAAATATTGATCGACCAACTGGTGAAGTGCAAAGCCTGCGGACTGCAATATCTTAATCCCAGGCTGCGTGCTGGCTTGATTCTCACTGCTTATAGCTCGGGAAGTGATGAAATCTTTGTTTCCCAATCAGAAGCGCGTGAGCGCACCTTTGATCAGCAGTTAAAACGGATTGAAAGGATCGCAAAAAAAGGACGGGTCCTGGATGTTGGAACGGCCGGGGGTTCTTTCCTTGCCGCTGCCCGAAAACGGGGATGGGAGGTCGAAGGATGCGAACCCAACCGCTGGCTGTGCGAATGGGCGAAACAGAATTATGGTTTATCAATCACCCCGGGAACAATTTTCGACCTTAATCAAAAAAATGAATCCTTCGACGTTATTACCCTTTGGGACGTTCTGGAACATACTCTGGATCCCAAAAGCGTCCTGACAGAATGCAGAAGGTTACTAAAACCGAACGGGATCCTTGTCATCAATTATCCGGACATCGGTTCATGGATCGCCCGTTTCATGGGAAGGCGCTGGGTCTTCTTGTTGTCTGTGCATTTATTTTATTTTACTTTCGAAACCCTGCAAAAAATGCTGCGGCAAACCGGATTCACCGTGATTCAGCGAAAAAAACATTGGCAGGGTCTTGAACTTGATTACATTCTCGAAAGGATGAAGGCTTATGTTCCGATTCTGCCGGGATGTTTGCAGCGAGCCGTCCGTGCGCTGAGGGTCGGAAAACTTATCATTCCATATTGGATGGGACAAACACTTGTCATCGCGCGCCGCGATGAATGAGAGGAGTATGGGTTGGAAAAAAGGAAGATTGTGATCCTGGGAGGAGGAATTTCCGGGCTGGCAGCAGGATACTTTCTAGCCAGGACGGGCCATTATCAAGTGACGATCCTGGAAAAGGCAGATGAGACGGGAGGAGTCTGCGGCAGTTTTCAATACCACGGGTTCACCCTCGATTACGGCGCCCATAAACTCTACTCGGTTATTCCGGATTTTATGAATGACATAAAATCATTAATGGGGAAAGACCTGATCGAAGTCCCCAAAAAGCATCGTATTTTCCTCAACGGACGCTTACTGGACTATCCGTTGAAATTTTCAGCGCTCTTGAAAACACTGAATCTCATGGAGGTTGCAAAGTTAGGCGCAGGGTTTGCGTGGCAATCCGTGAAGAACCTCTTTAACCATAAGGAAGACCGAAACTATGAGGATTATGTCATACGCCGGTTCGGACGTCCGGCCTATCAACTCGTGTTTGAACCCATGGCAGAAAAAATCTGGGGAAACCCCTCAACCCTTCATGCCGATATCGCAAAGACACGAATACCGTCATCCGGGGCGTGGGAACTGGTCTTAAAATTACTGCATCTAAAGAAGGAATCACAGGAGACAAATGCCAACTCCTTTTATTATCCCCGAGAAGGCTTTAAAGGCTTTCCTCTCGCATTAAAAAATGAAATCCTGCAAAATGGTGGGGAGATCTTTACCGGAGCGCAGATAACGGCATTGACGCTCAAAAACGGTCAAATAAACGGCGTCACTGGCCTGGTCGGAGGAAATGAAAAGACTTTCAGCTGTGACATCCTTATTTCTTCCATCCCAATCGCAGATTTATCGGCGTTGCTTGGCGAGCATATTTCTGATTACCGTTTAAACGATATTGAATCACTGCAACTCCGGCACGTCGTTCTGGTTTATCTGCTCCTTAACAGGCAAAAGGTTTTTGATGACCAATGGATATTTGTACCCGGCCGTGACTGTCTCTTCAGCCGCGTTTTTGAGCCTAAAAATATTTTTCCCGGTCTTGGACCTGCCGGCCAGACCGTCATTTGCTGCGATTTTACGACTTACCCTGACGATGATACATGGAAATCCAGTGATGAGGCTTTGTCTTGCCGTTGTCTCCAGGATCTGGTTAAAATGGGTTTTGTCAGTGCATCAGAAGTCCGCCACTGTATCGTGAAACGTTTCGAAAACTTCTATCCGCGTTATGATATAAATTACCGTTCCCGACTTGACCGGGTATTAAATTCGTTCGGACAGTTCCAAAACCTTGTCGTCACCGGCCGACTGGGAATGTATAACTACAACAATGTGGACCACTGCTTTGACATGGGACGATGCATTGCTGAAGGGCTTGAGCAAGGGAAACAGGGACGCCAAATCATTGATCAGCTCAGGGCAAGAATCCGGGATTATAAAATCGTCGACTAGGAAGTTTATGCACTTTTCAGACTTTATTAAAAACGAATTCCAAAAATCATCCCAGCACTTTCAAGTCGCCTTACATGCCTTTGGTGATCAACCCTTACCTCTCAGGCGAATGTTCCAGAGCGGCTGGGCTCTTTACCGCGGGACAGCGGAAGCGCCGAAACCTCTGTTCCTTCATCTTGAACCTACAGGGGCATGTAATCTGCAGTGTGTCATGTGCCCCAGGGCCAAGTCCATCACCCGGCAACTTGGACACATGCCCTTTGAGCTTTTTGAACGCATTTGCCTGGAAGTAGATCCGGTTTTTGTGGCCTTTGTCGGTTTTGGGGAACCCCTGCTGCACCCTGAAATCGTCGACATGGTAAAGTGGTGTGTCCGGCACAAAAAAATCACCAGGATCTCCACCAACGCAACCGTTTTGGATTCTTCTTTGAGCCGCCGTTTGATTGAAGCAGGTCTGCATCAAATCTGGTTTTCCTTTGATAGTCCCGATAAAGAAAACTTCGAAAAGATCCGAAAAGGGGCCGACTTTGAAAAGGTTATCAGTAACATCAGCGATTTCATGACTATCCGAAAAAAACTCGGCTCCCGCATGGCAGTGACAATGAATTTCACATTAATCAGGGAAAATATGCATGAATTACCCCGAATGCTTCAATTTGCCTACGAAAAAATGCATATCAAACCGACGTTTGCCAGAAGTTATGGTTATGATATTCAGGCCCAGCAAGACCGAACTGTTCATGATGAAACCGAGATCAGCGGGTACATTAAAGAAGCCCTTGGCATGGCTGCCTCCATGGGCTTGGGTGACGTAAAGCATAATCTCGAGACAATCCTGAACGATATCGCCCATCCTCTTAAAGAAGGCCCCTGTTATTTTCCTTACTACGTAGTCGCGGTGAGCTGCGACGGAAAAATCAGTCCTTGCTGTTTATTTTACGATTATCAAATGGATGTCGGCGATCTTAATCGCTGCTCATTTGATGAAATATGGAACGGACGGCAGTACAAAAAATTCCGTAAGGAGTTGCGTTTCAGACGGAATGCTATGAGAATATGCGGCACTTGTCCCTTGAATGATATTTCCCTGCATAACATGATGCATCAAATTCAAAGAATACCAGGCATAAAATTATTGACCAAAGAGCGTTATGCGTTCCTTCAACGATAGAATAAGATGGATAATAAAAACATAACAACCGGCCGCAAAAAAATAGTAAATCTGCCTTCGTCATTCCTTACGCATCTGGTTTATCTCCTGATCCCGCTCTGCCTCTGGATTATCTTTTTCTGGCCTGCGTTAACTGGAAAAATTTTTGTAGGGGGTAAAGATAATCCTCAATACGCGCACTGGATCCTGTATTTTTTCGATAATCTGCAACAAGGCGTATTCCCGTTGTGGAACCCTTTTCACTCATGGGGCTGTATTGACAATTTAGACATGAGGTTTATGGGAGAATATAACCCTTTCCTGTATATCATTCCTTTTCTGCGCCTGTCGGGATTCAGCGATTACAACGCCTTTTTAACATACATGATCGCCTATTTTTGGATGGGAGGGATCGGTTTCTATCTTTTAACTTACTGTATCTTTAAAAAAAAATATATAGCCTTTTCGGCATACTCTTTCTTTTTATTTTCAGGATATGGCATCCATTTCCTTAAATATCAATTAATTGATCTCCTCATTACGGTGCCGATTATCTGGTTTTTCTATTTCCTGATCTCATTTGTTGAAACGCCCCGAAAAAAGCATCTCCTCGGAATTACCATCACCTTGATGTTAACGGCAACAACGTATATCCCGTTTCCGTTTTTGCTGGTCACAAGCATCACCCTCATTTCCACGGTGTTGATCTTAAGGCGAAAGTCTATCAGGGCCTTATCGAAAGGCATTGCCTTTCTATCAAGACGCAAATCACTTGCGATTTTTTGTCTTTTTTGCCTCACTTTGTCCGCAGTCCCCATTATCGCATGGCGCATGTCTTCGTTTGATCCTCAATATGTGATTGAAGTCGAACGTGGTCCGGGCGGAGACTCGGACACGGTAGAGGTTTCTCAAAACGCGGTTAACAAGGCAAGTATCCCTGCAATGACCAATCTCGATGAGCTTTTTGACAACCTGGATATTTCTGTTCAAGTCATGCCGTTCGTTTCGATATTTCTCTACATCGCGCTTCTGTTATGCGCATTCACACGAATGAGGGGGAGGTCTTACATTTTCTTTCTGTCATTTTTCATAATTCTGGTTATCTCGTCCGCAGACGCCTTTCCAGTGCATCCCTGGCTCTTTAAGCATGTAAACCTGTTCCGCCTCTTCCGAAATTATCTTCACCTGTTCCCGACTCTGATCGCGCTGGCGATTTTATTCCTGATGGACAGACTGGAATCTTTCTACATGGAAAAACCGGCCGGGCTTAAACAAAAATACTTGCTGTCAGCATGGGGAATACTTGCAGCAGGCTCAAGCGTACTTTTTCTGAATCGCTTTGACCATATCATTATCAGCAGTTATCTGACAATAGTCTCAGTCTTGATATTTTTTCTGGTTTTTATTTGGAGAACCGCCTTAAAGCAGCGGACTTTCTTTATCGCGATAACAGTCATCGGTCTTATCCAGCCGTTTGAATTCTTCTATCACACCATTCCAATGCTTCAAAGCAAACTGCTGGTGAACGACCACTTGGTCCGAAAAACACATTTTTCCTATACTCGCCCTGAGGAGGGGAACGGTCTGAACGAAGACCACAGCTTTCACTACCGTTACAAAATTCTTAAAGACGAATCTGGATTTACCCATGGCGGATATTTCGGATTAAAGTACGTCCAGGACCTTCATCAGAGAATTCGCCGTCCGGCGCTCCAAAATTACGTAAAAAATAAATTTTATGTCTACAACCACTGGACCATTGTCGATCCGGGCTCGGAACCCTGGAAGGACCTGGAGAGAACCCTTTCTGATGAAAATGCCCCGGCCCTGATTTTTGAAAACGACGTCCCCGGCTTTGTAAAAAATCCAGCCGAAAAACGTCTCAGCCCGGATAAAGATTCTGACATTCTGACAATCAATGCGTTTTCCGTCAACCGCCTTGCCGCAACTGTTGAAGTCCCCGGCGAACGTCTGCTTGTCTATAACGATACGTTTCATTCCGGCTGGCGAGCCTTGCTGGACAGACGTCCGGCACGTATTTTAAGGACAAATTACGCCTTTAAAGGAATTATTATTCCTGCCGGTAGACATCAAATTGAGTTTATTTACGGGCATCCATTTCTGTACACACTTTCATTAACGCTTTTAGGTATAACCGGGATATTATGGACTCTAACAATCATGGCTTTTTTAAAAAATGATGATCAAAAAAATTATTAACACCATTTCCCGTCAGACATGGGTATGTTATGTCTTTGCTGCCGCCGTCATTCTGATCTCTGTTGATCGCAACAATGCTAATCTCATGCGCTTAAGCATGCTTCAGCATTACGCGGACTACCCCATTCAATTTCTATTTCAGAAGGCTGGCCATCAACCGGAAGCCTTCCGCTATGCCGTCACATATTACCGGCCGCTTGAAAAACTGTTTCCCGATATCCCCGACGTAAAAATGATCCTGGGCGTCTGCTATGCCGAAATAGGGAAATACAAAAAGGCGTCAAGGTATTTTGAACAGGCCTATCGGTTGAGGGAGGATTTATTCTGGAACCTGTTCAATCTGGGAATACTCAAATACAAAATGCATCTTTATGGCGAAGCGGAAAAAATTTTTGAAAAGATCGTTTTTCTTGATAATCAACAACTTCTGGCGTCACCCTTCAGTTCCCAGCTTCTGAAAAAATATCCGTCAGCAGTGCAAGAGACCCTGGTCGCGCAAAACATCCGTTTTAATCTTTTCGTGCAATCCCGCGCCCGCCTGATGCTGCTCCAATGCTTATGGGAACAAAACAAATATCAAGAAATCTTCACTCTGGCCCAGCATTTTCTAAACCAACCCGACCGACCGGAAAATGAATCTGCTTATGCGGCCTGGGCTTCACGCGTCCTGTTGAAAACATCATCTGAGAAAAGTTTATTTTTGTATGCAAGGGCGCTCATAAATAAATACCCCGAAAATATTATATTATTCCGGTTTACTCAGCAGATATCCTCCGCGCTCTCAGCCTCACAATCGCCGGAACATATTTTTCAAAATTTCTTGACAGTTCCGGATCAGTTTGTGATCCACCCCTGGCGGGAATACATTTTAATCGGGCGGGAATTGTTTCTGGGAAAGAGTCCCGAAAGTGCGATATAACGACATGAAATCCATACTGAAATCCAATTTCTTTTTTATTCCGTTCTTAATTGTTATCTTCGGCATCCTTATTTACTCCAACAGCCTTCATGGCGAATTTATCTACGACGATCACCTTAACATTACAAACAATCCTCTAATCAAGCACCCGTTGTCTGCCCAGTATTTCTGGAAACTTCTTTCAACCCGGTTCCTGCCATATTACACTTTGAGCCTCAATTATTTTTTCCATGGAGAAGAACCTTTCGGATATCATATCGTGAACCTGATCCTGCATCTCCTTAATGCGGGCCTTGTCCTGGTTTTAACACGGCAGATTCTAAAAGCTCCGCGGCTTCAGAATCAACAGAATCAGGACTGCATCCGGTATATACCGGTTTTCACAGCTTTATTATTCTTAATTCATCCGATCCAGACACAGGCAGTCTCATGGATCGTCCAGCGCATCACGCTGCTTTGCGCAACGTTCTATTTATACTCGTTAACATTGTATTTTCATTTTAAATTTACCCGAAAACGCCCGGTGTTGTTCCTGTCAATCCTCAGTGCAGTTGCTGCCATGCTTTCAAAAGAAAATTCTTTCACGCTGCCGTTAATCATCCTCTTCATTGAATACTTTCTTTTTCAAGCGAGAGTAAAAAAAATTTTCAAGTCCGCGGCCCCATTCTTACTTTGTCTTATAATCATCCCGCTGTTGCTGCTGCTTTCCACCGGGTCGGGAAGGATGCTGGCGGACATTACCCGGGAAAGTGCATCCATTCCAAGGCTTTCATACGCTCTGACCCAGAGCAGGGTCCTGCTGACATATCTGCGGCTGATCATTCTGCCTGTTAACCAAAGCGCTTACTATGACTATCCGCTCAGTTACTGGCTCGACGCGCAAGCCCTTTTGGCCATGATTGTTCTTGCGGGATTATTTATTGCCGCATTCTTAACGCGAAAAAAAATGCCGCTTGTTTTTTCCGGGGCTGTTTGGTTCCTGGTCACATTAAGTGTCGAAAGCTCGCTAATCCCGATCAGTGACGTAATACAAGAGCATCGTCTTTATCTCCCGGTAATCGGAATCCTCTGGATAATCTCCTATGTGCTTTCCGTGTTTGCCATTAAAAATAGAAAAAAAGCATTGGTATGTTTTTCGGCGATAATTTTGATAGGAGGGACCCTGTCCTATCAACGAAACAATGTCTGGAAAAACGAAGGTTTCTTTTGGACCGATATTCAAAAAAATTTTCCACATTCGGCAAAACCGAATTTGGGTCTCGGCTTGTTTTATTTGCGTGAAGGCAACGACGAAAAAGCTGTTAAATTTTTAAGTAAGGCCTTGCGGGCTGATTTTTATGAAGCCCATGCCCATTATAATTTGAGCTATATTTATCAAAAACGAAATGACTTGGACCAAGCCATGAAGGAGGCTTTCCTGGCCTGTCAATTCGAACCAGACAATGTCCTTTACGCCAGGAACCTGGGATATGTTTTTGCCCAGATAAGAAATTACCGTGAGGCCGTGAATTATTATAATAAGGCGCTCAGTCTCGAATTTTCCCCGAATTTGCTCAATGACTATATTCAACTGCTGATATTATACCGACAGGAAATCAGAGATCCAGCGCTTCTAACGCCTTACCTTGAGCCCTTGCGAATTCATTTAAATAACGACGATTATAATACGGCCATGTCGTATTTTGGTCTTGACGTGCAGGATCAATAATTGACTTTTAAAGCGAATGTTGCTAAATTAGTTTAAAATTTTTAATAAAAATAACTGGATTTGTAAAATGAGTATTGAATTTATTCGTCCGATTCCATCAACTGAAGAAATTTTCAATGAAATTCCTTTAAATGAAGAGTGCCGAAAGATCAAATCGGCAAGAGACGCCGAATTAAAATCGGTATTTGAGAAAAAAGACCCTCGTATGGTCTTGATTGTCGGCCCATGTTCTGCGGATAACGAAAACGCGGTCTGTGACTACGTCAACCGTCTGGCCAGGGTGCAGGACCAGGTAAAAGACCAGGTTGTACTGGTTCCAAGAATTTATACCAATAAGCCACGGACTACGGGAGAAGGATATAAAGGGATGGCCCATCAACCCGATCCAAATCAGGATCCCAATATCGTCGATGGTTTGAAAGCGATCCGGCGGATGCATATCCGGGTCATCAGGGAATCCGGATTAACTGCCGCTGACGAAATGCTTTATCCCGGAAATTATCCTTATCTCGAGGACGTCTTGAGCTACGTAGCCGTTGGAGCAAGGAGCGTAGAAAATCAGGAGCATCGCTTAACCATTAGCGGTCTGGATATCCCTTGCGGCATGAAAAATCCGACATGCGGAGACCTCACAGTGATGCTGAATTCTATTAATGCCGCCCAAATCCCGCACACATTTATTTACAATGGATGGGAGGTCAAGACCAGTGGAAATCCTTTAACTCACGCTATTATCCGCGGAGCAATCAACGCCTATGGTCGCTGTTATCCAAATTATCATTATGAAGATATGGTCCGGCTGGCCAGGATGTATGAAGACAGCGGTTTAAAGAATCCATGCCTGATTGTTGACACCAACCACGCCAACTCAAACAAACAGTTTAAAGAACAGCCGCGGATTGCCATGGAAGTCATGAACAGCCTTGAAAAGTCTTCCACACTGCGGGGTCTGGTCCGGGGTTTTATGATCGAAAGTTACATTCTTGAAGGACGGGCCGAGCGACAACATTACGGTCAATCGATTACTGATCCCTGTCTTGGATGGGATGATACGGAAAAACTTATTAACGATATCGCCGAAAAATGTTCTCATCTTCCAAAACTTTAAAGCGTCTGATTTGCTGGTCAATGGCCTTGCAGCTCATCCCGGCTGCGATTACTGGAGCCGAACAACCGGAGATGTTCCTTTCATCATCATCCTATGATCATGTTCAAGTCAAAGAAGTGGTCTCTGCAGGCAGCTTTTATCTTGCGAATGACGAACTGGTCCGGATGATCGGGCTGAAAGCGCCAGACCGGCCTGCGCCGAAAAAGATCGAACGCGACCAGTTCGGATTCGTGGTACAAGAAGAATTCGACTTCGAAACAACCGAAGATATGGCGTTTTTATTTGTCAAAAACCTGCTGGAAGAACAATGGGTGCGCCTGGAATTCGATGCCCAAAAGCGGGGAGATGAGCAGGTTCTCCTGGCCTATGTTTACCTGATCGACAAACCTGACCTTATGGTCAATGCGGAAATCCTGCGTCAAGGATATTGTTCTCTAAGTCTGCAACAGCCAAATCTGAAGCATCAGGAGAAGTTACGGTCAGCATATCAGGAAGCACGCCAGGAAAAACGCGGAATTCACATCGAATGATAATCCGAATTATTATCCTTGCAGCAATTGTTATCATGCTCATCCTGATCGGAATTTACGGTCCCAAATGGTTTGACCGTTTTTAACCGCCCTTGACCCTATGAAATTCATCAACAAAGTTGTTAAAACAATCCTGTGTTACGAATTAATCGGCAGCGGCGACACTATTGTAGCCGGGGTTTCAGGAGGCGCTGATTCCGTTGCCTTGCTTGAAATCCTTGATCAGATCAAAGCAGACCTGGGTTTAAAAATTATTGCCGGACACGTTAATCATGGATTGCGGAAAGGTTCAGCTGCCGATGAGCGCTTCGTCCAGATGCTTTGCCGTCAAAAAAACATTCCTTGTGAAACAAAAAAAATCCATATCATAAAGTCTCCGGGGGTTTCACTGGAGCAGGCTGCCCGGGAGCAGCGTTTCCGCGCCCTCATCAGCATTGCCAAAAAATATCACGCCAGCGCAATCGCACTCGGCCATCACCAGGATGACCTTGCAGAAACAGTCCTCATGCGTATCATTCGCGGTTCCGGCCTCCATGGACTTCAAGCAATTCTCCCTAAACGAACCATTCAGCGTCACACTTTCATCCGGCCTCTTTTGGAAACAACAAAAGAGGAGATTATCCAGTTCCTCAATGAACGGCATATCTCTTTCCGGAAAGATCCGACCAATACAGATCCGGTTTTCCTCCGCAACAAAATCAGGCATCATTTAATCCCGGAATTAAAGAGCTGCTACAATCCCAAAATCACACAAACACTAGCCGGTTTAGCAGAAACATCATCCCTGGACTATGAATTTTTGAAAGAAACCGCCGAAAATTATTTCAAACGTTCCCTGATCAGTGCGAAAAAAAAATCAATTCAACTTTCGATAGAAAAACTTCAGAAAATCCATCCTTCGTTGCAACACCTGATTTTCCGGCAGGCCATTGCTTTACTAAAAAAAGATATCTTTCCGGTTTCACTGCACCACATCCGGTTAATCAAAGCCTTGTTGAATCCTTCTTCAAAACAGACGACAGTCGACCTTCCAGATAACCTAAAAGTCGTGCGTTCACAGCAAAAAATACTTATATTCAAGCCAGCCAAATAATTTACGCAATTTTTTTGTTTTCCGCGATATTTCCCCTTGATTATATTTACATCAACCTTATAATACCTCGTACTAATATTTATTATTTATGGAGATTTCTAATATGCTTAAGTCAAATCAACCTTTTCTGAAAAAGAATTCCAAGCCCTCTTTTAAGCGCAAGAATTCAAGAAAGACCTCGCCGGTCCCGTCAGGAGGAGGTCTCTTTTTTTGGCTGATCATCGGATCTGTCTTACTTATGATCGCCACATCTCAGCCCCTTGATACTATAGGTCCTCAAAAAGAAATCACATACAGTGAATTCTATAAAACACTGGAAACTAATCCTGAAACCGGCGAAATACAGGAACTGACGCTGAGGGAAAGCCCCGAAGAAAATTATGTTTTCGGAAAACTTTCCGACGGGACAAATTTTAAATTGCTTGTTCCCCGGGAAGATGAGGAGCTCATTAAATTAATGAGGTCAAACGTCTCCGATTTTGACGTCCAGCCTTCAGCGAATTTCTGGAGTCGTCTTTTTATCCAGTTAGCTCCCGTCGCGCTCATCATTCTGGCAATCTGGTTTATTTCTTACCGCGGGACCCAGATGGGCAACAAGATCTGGTCATTCGGGAAATCGCGGGCGAGGACATCGCATAAAGATTCCAGGGTGACGTTCAATGACGTTGCCGGGGTCGATGAAGCGAAGGAGGAACTTCAGGAAGTCATCGAATTTTTAAGAGAACCGAAAAAGTTCCAGCGTTTGGGAGGGAAGATACCGCGCGGAGTTCTTTTGGTCGGTCATCCGGGAACCGGAAAAACCCTTTTGGCCAAAGCCGTAGCCGGAGAAGCGGAAGTCCCTTTCTTTTCCCTCAGCGGTTCTGACTTTGTAGAAATGTTCGTCGGGGTCGGAGCTTCCAGGGTCCGCGACCTTTTCAACCAGGCTCGCAAGGCATCGCAATTGTCAGGAAAAGGGGCGATTGTTTTTATTGACGAAATCGACGCGGTAGGACGTCAACGTTTTTCCGGAATCGGCGGAGGAAACGATGAAAGGGAACAAACCCTGAACGCCCTCTTGGTTGAAATGGACGGATTCACTCCCCAGAGCGGCGTTATTATCATTGCGGCTACAAATCGGCCGGACACTCTCGATCCGGCTTTACTTAGGCCGGGTCGTTTTGACCGTCAGATTGTAGTCACGTTACCTGATATTGACGGACGGGAACAAATCCTGAAGGTCCACACACGCAATATTAAAGTCGGACCTGACGTTAATCTGAAAAAGATCGCCCGGCAAACGGTTTATTTCTCCGGCGCTGATCTGGCCAATGCCTGTAATGAAGCCGCCCTGCTGGCTGCGCGGCGAAACAAGGAACAGGTCCAGATGCAGGATTTTCTGGATGCTGTCGAACGGGTAACCATGGGACCCGAGAAAAAGAGCCGCAGGATCTCCAAAAAAGAAAAAACACAGACCGCATACCATGAAGCAGGACATGCTCTCCTTTCCCTGCTGATTGACGAAGTCGACACATTCACAAAAGTTTCGATTATCCCGAGGGGCATGGCCGGCGGCTATACGCTGACTCCACCCAAAGAAGATAAACATTATTTAAACAAAAGTGAACTTATCGGAAGGATGACAGTTCTGCTGGGAGGTTTGGTTGCCGAAGAAATCCTGATGAATGACAACACGACCGGCGTTTCTAACGATCTCGATAATGTCACGAGCATTGCCCGGGCCATGGTATGTGAATATGGAATGAGCGAACTTGGAAAAATGGCATTTGGACAAAACCATCGTCATGTTTTTCTTGGCCGTGATTTGATGAACCATGAAAAGGATTACAGCGAAAACACCGCCAGGCTTATTGATGAGCAGGTTCAAAGGATGGTCGATCAGGCCTATAAAAGGGCGCGGCAGCTTTTGACCGAACATCAGGACAAGCTGGATCTCATCGCCAAACGTTTAATTGAACGGGAGGTCATCGATATTGAAGAAACCTACGAGCTGCTGGGAATGAAAAAACCGGAAGAGCCGGTTGCCGAAGAAGGGGAGGAACAGCAGACCGAACCCCCTGAGGTGAAAATCTCGGAGCCGAAAGGGGAAATGATTTAATTAAGGATTAAGGGGCAAGGGATAAGGATTAAGAAACCTTAATCCATTTAGATCAGAAAAATTCTATCGACTTTCCTTTAATCCTTATCCCTTAATCCTAATAAAGGCCTTTCATGCGGAAAAGTTACACCATTAATGCCCGTCATCATTGTATACAGTTAAACACAACAAAGGTGATGGGCATTATTAATATAACTCCCGATTCATTCAGCCTTGACGGCTGCATGCGTTTTTCAAAAAATTTTCAAAAACAGGCCTGTCGTCTGGCGCTCAATCATATCCGCCATGGCGCGGATATCCTTGATATCGGAGGGGAATCCACCCGGCCCGGCGCTTCCCGGGTCGAAGCCGGCGAAGAAATTAAGCGAATCCTGCCCCTAATAAAACGGTTGATAAAACTCGGTTCTGTTCCAGTTTCCGTAGATACGAATAAAGCCGTTGTCGCCAAAGCCGCTCTTGACGCCGGCGCCAACATTATTAACAACATAAAAGGGACCAGACTTAACCGTTCGCTATTAAAAATGATTGTCCGGTATGACGCCGCCATCGTTCTGATGCATATGGGAAGAGGGACGCCCCGGACCATGCAGCGGAAGGTTTCCTATCAGGATCTTATCGGAGAAATCATCCAATCATTAAAGGAATCTGTTGAAAAATGCTTGGACATAGGTATAAAATCCGATAAAATTATCATCGATCCTGGAATCGGTTTCGGAAAAACCGCCGATGACAACCTGATGATTATCAAACGGCTTAAACTTTTTCAAGAGCTTAACAAGCCGATTCTCATAGGGGCATCGCGCAAATCATTCATCGGCCGCGTACTCCAGCGCGAAATCCATGAACGGCTGATGGGGACGGCTGCTGCTGTCGCGCTTAGTATTCAAAACGGCGCGAGCATCGTGCGTGTACATGATGTCAAGGCCATGAAAGACGTTGCAAAGATGTGCGACGCGATCAATAACGAAAAGGCAAACGAATATGTTTGAAACGTTGCTGACCATCTGGGAAATTTTAAAGCCCATCATCGAGATCATCATCTTATGGGTCGTGTATTACCACATCCTGGTCTTTTTTAAAGGAACACGATCATTTCAGGTCTTAACAGGTATCACTTACCTGGGATTGATTTTTTTTGCAACATATTTGTTTTCATTAAACACCATTAACTGGATTCTTACGAAGTTTTTCGGTTTCTCCATCATCGCATTCCTGATCATCTTTCAACAGGAAATTCGTCAGGGATTGGCTCGTATCGGACGCCAGCATCTGTTTAACATCTCGATGGAGGAATCCGAAATCCAGGCCCTTGTTGACCACGTAACAGCAGCAGCTTACAAAATGTCAAAGAACAGGATTGGATGCCTGATCGCTATTGAACGTGAGACGCGCCTGACGACATATATCGAAAGCGGTGTGCAGATCGATGGAAAAGTTTCTGCCGAGTTTCTTCAGAGCATTTTTATGCCGCATTCGCCTCTCCATGATGGGGGAGTGATCATTCGGCAAGATCGCGCTCTCGCCGCATCTTGTTTGTTTCCACTTTCTGACAATGAAAATTTCAGCAAAATAATCGGAACCCGGCACCGGGCGGCGCTGGGACTGACGGAACAAACTGACGCGGTAGTCGTCGTTGTCTCTGAAGAAACCGGAGAAATTTCCGTTGCTGAGGATGGTCGATTTATTCCTATTGTCAATCGCGAAAGATTAATCAATATTTTAAAAAATATCATGTTGATTCAAAGCAAGAAGAAGAAATGAAAAACTTTTTCACCTTCAATTTGGGGCTTAAACTCATATCGCTCGGTCTGGCGATCATAACCTGGCTTTATGTTGATGGACAGCTTTTAAAATAAGGATTAAGGATTAAAGGGGTACGGGGTAAAGGTTCTTACCCCTTAATCCTTACCCCTTATTCCTCTTAAAAGAATTATGCCAAGACTCGGCGTTAACATCGATCATGTCGCGACCCTGAGGCAAGCTCGGGGAGAGGACTATCCTGATCCGGTCAAAGCGGCTGTCATTTGCGAAAAAGCCGGAGCAGACAGCATTGTATGCCATCTGCGCGAAGACCGGCGTCATATCCAGGACAAGGATGTGCGTATTCTGAGGCGGATGGTTAAAACCCGTCTTAATTTAGAAATGAGCCTTTCCCCGGAAATCATCGGTATTGCCCGCAGGATCAAACCAGACCAGGCCACGCTGGTTCCGGAGAAAAGAAAAGAATTGACGACAGAAGGCGGGCTTGATGCAGTCAAATTTTTCAAACAGACGGCTTCCGCGGTGAACCTTTTAACCAGAAAAGACATTGCGGTCAGTTTATTCATCGACCCTGTGAAGGAACAGATTTCAGCCGCCGCCAAATCCGGCGCGCCCATGATCGAACTTCATACCGGCTGTTACGCCAACGCAAAAACCGCTTCCGCCCGTCAGAAGCAACTGAATATTCTCAAAGATGCCGCGATGTTCGCCCAATCTCTCGGGCTCGCTGTCCATGCCGGGCACGGATTAAAATATGATAACGCGGCTGAAATTGCCGGTATCCCTGGCATCATAGAACTCAACATCGGTCACTCCATCATCGCTCAGGCCGTTTTTGACGGACTTGAAAAAGCGGTGAGAGAGATGAAAAAGATAATTCAGGACACAAGACACATGGCACATGACACAAGATAAAACCAGGACGACTAGTTTTGATTTTTCTTGTGTCTTGTGTCATGTAACTTGCAACTGGAGCGAAGCGACAAATGATCATCGGAATTGGAATAGATATTGTTGAAATCAAGCGCATCCGTGAGACTATTGAGCGTCAGGGCGAGGCATTTTTAAAAAAAATTTTCTGTGATGAAGAGATCGCCTACGCCAAACGATCCAGCGATCCTTCCAAACATTATGCCGCCCGTTTTGCAGCCAAAGAAGCGGTCTTTAAAGCCCTCGGCTCAAAACCATATGTCGCCTGGAAAAAAATCCGGATCATTAATGATGAAAACGGGAAACCATGCTGTGATTACCTAGAGAATGATTTCCCCCACAACATCATGATCTCACTATCACACACGGAAGACTATGCGGTTGCCAACGCCATTATTACGCAAAAATCCTGAAGCCTATAAGAATCTCTTCGGACATGTCCTGGTTCTGGCCGGGTCCAAAAGGATGCTCGGGGCTTCAGCCCTTTGCGGTCTTTCCGCCATGCGTTCAGGTGCAGGCTTAACCACGCTGGCTGTCCCTGAAAGTCTCAACATTGCTCTTCAGAAAAAAATATCACCGGTACTCATGACACTGCCGCTGCCTGAAACAAAGGAACTGACCTTTTCAACGCGGGCCTGGAATCTGTTAAAAAAACAGATTGCATCTTATAATGCCATCGCTATCGGCCCGGGTCTGACATGCGCGGGAAGCACTCAAAAGTTTGTCCACACCGTAATTCGAGAGTCTGAGATTCCTCTTATTATTGATGCTGATGCCTTAAACGCCATTGCCGCTACCCGTGAAGTCCTTCTTTCAAACCAGACTCCCAAAATCCTTACCCCGCATGCCGGTGAATTTAAAAGGCTGTTCGGCATGCAGACAGCGGAAGGGAAGGTGACGCCGGCAGAACGCAAAAGGATCGTTCAAGGGACGGCAGCGGAATTTCATTGTGTTATCGTTTTAAAAGGGCATAACACGATCGTTGCCGATGACCATGACAATATTTACGTCAACAAGACAGGGAACGCCGGAATGGCAACAGCCGGAAGCGGCGATGTTTTAACCGGGATGATCAGCGCCTTCATTGCTCAAGGTCTGCCGCCATTTGAGGCGGCAAAACTGGGCGTTTATCTTCACGGAATGGCTGGAGATATTGCAGCTCAATCTGCCGGGAAAACCTCTTTAATCGCGACTGATATTATTGAAAACATTCCAAAGGCTTTAAAAAAAGCGAAGAGCGCAGAGCATCGAGCGAAAAGTGAAAAACCAAAAACAAAGCCCGAAAATTGAAGCGCCTAATCGAGAGGAGCGTATCCTTTTTCACTGTTGCTGCGCGCCGTGTTCCGGCGGAATAATTACTCTGCTTGAGGAATCCGGAATCCGGCCAACCGTTCTTTTCTTCAATCCAAATATTCAGCCGGAAGCAGAATACAATCTTCGCAAACAAACCCTAACCAAATTTCTCACCAGAAAAAATATCCCGTTTATCGACTCTGATTATGACCCTCAACCGTGGTTTGATCTAATGCAGGGAATGGAAAATGAGCCGCAAAGAGGCAAGCGTTGTTTCGAATGTTTCAAAATGAGGCTCGAATATTCAGCACGTTTAGCCAAAGAACGCGGGTTCAATGTCCTGTCCAGTTCCTTTGGGATCTCCCGCTGGAAGGATATGGACCAGGTTAACAGTGCGGGAAATGAAGCTGCCCGTGAACACGGAATCATTTACTGGGATTATAATTGGCGTAGAAAAGGAGGTCAGGACCTCATGCGCCGCGTGACAAGGGAACAAAATTTTTATCAGCAAACCTACTGTGGATGCAAGTATTCCCGTAGAATTTCCACTGAAAACCTTTAATCCAATCCCTTTCAAGATTCCAATAATTCACTCGCATCACCTGATTATCCTGATATAATATCACTACTTAATTTTTAAATAAGATTACATTAAATGAGCAAAATGCCTCCCAACATTCTCGTTACCGGAGGGGCCGGATTTATCGGATCCGCCTTTGTCAGGCTGGCTGTGTCCAGCGGATTTAAAGTCACGGTAGCAGACAAATTAACCTATGCAGGAGATTCGGCCAGGCTTGAATCGGTCTCCAATCGAATTGTTTTTCACAATGCCGATATAACAGACCGTTCAAAAACAGACGCGATATTAAGAAAAACCAAACCAGACGCGATCATTCATTTCGCAGCAGAAACCCATGTCGACCGAAGCATCCTCGATAGCAGCCCTTTTATCAAAACCAATGTCCAGGGTACCGCCACGCTCATTGATTTTGCCTTAAAATATAAAGTTAAAAAGTTCCTTCACGTCTCCACTGATGAAGTTTACGGAGAAATCAAAAAAGGCTATTCGACGGAAAGCACTCCGCTTAATCCATGCAATCCCTATGCAGTTTCAAAAGCCGCCGCCGACATGCTTGTCCAGGCCAGCGTAAGGACCTTTGGTCTACCTGCGGTTATTGTCCGCCCATGCAACAATTACGGCCCCTGGCAATACCCCGAAAAATTCATTCCATTGACAATCCTCAAGGCCATGAACAATCAAAAGACACCAGTTTTTGCCAGAGGTTTAAACGTCCGGGAATGGATTTACGTCGAAGATTGCGTCGAAGCCATTATGACTGTTTTAAACAAAGGCAAAACAGGTGAAATCTATAACATCGGAAGCGGGGAAGAGCGTAAAAACATACAAATCATTAAAACGATTTTATCGGTTATGGGGAAAAGCTCTGATCTTTACACTTTCGTCAAAGACCGCCCGGGTCATGATCTTCGTTATTCATGCAATTCAGATAAAATTCGAAAACTGGGATGGAACGAACGTCATATTTTTGAAACCGGCCTTGAAAAAACAATTTTATGGGCAGACGAACATATGGAGTGGATGAACGGCAAAACCAAAGAACTTCGGGCCTACTGGAGAAAAGTTTATCAACGAAAGCGATGATGCATGCACTTTATTGATCTTCAGAAACAATATTACGCTTATCAGTCTGAAATTGACGCTGCCATCAACAAAGTGGTTCATAGTACCCAGTTTATTATGGGTCCGGAAGTCAGCATCCTGGAAAAAGAACTGTCCGCGTTTACAAACAACAAGCACGCCCTGGCATGTTCCTCGGGGACGGATGCCCTGCTGCTCGCCTTGATGGCCTTTGAAGTGAAACCGGGAGATGAAATCATCACCACGCCGTTTTCGTTTATAGCAGCGGCTGAAGTCATCGCGTTTCTCAAAGCCAGGCCGGTATTTGTCGATATCGATCCTCAAACCTATAATATCGATCCAGAAAAGATCGGGGCCGCCGTGACCTCGAAAACAAAAGGAATTATTCCCGTTGATATTTTCGGGCAATGTGCCGATTATGATCAAATCCGTGCCATTGCAGCCAAACATCGCTTGTTCCTTGTTGAAGACGGGGCCCAGTCATTCGGCGCGGAGTACAAAGGCAGACAAGCCTGCTCGCTGGGCGACATCAGTTGTACATCGTTTTTTCCTGCAAAACCGTTGGGCTGTTTCGGAGACGGGGGGGCACTTTTTACTGATAACACGGATCTGGCCAGAAAAATTGACTCTCTGCGAGTCCATGGAAAAGGTTCCCATAAATATGACCATGCTTATATCGGCATCAACGGCAGACTGGACACGCTTCAAGCCGCGATTTTATCTGTAAAACTGAAACATTTTCATCAAGAAATCGAAGCGCGAAATCACATCGCGGATTATTATACCCAACACCTGAAAGGCATTTGTGTTACGCCATTTATTGAAAGCCACAACCTAAGCGTTTACGCCCAATATGTCATTCAGCTTGAAGAACGCGATCGCCTTCAGGCTTATTTGACAGAAAAAGTGATTCCGACGGCAATTCATTATCCGAAACCTTTGCATCTGCAGCCGGCGCTTCAGTACCTTGGTTACCATGAAGGGGATTTTCCGGTCGCAGAAAAGTTATGTGAAAAAGTATTAGCGTTGCCCATGCATCCGTTTCTTTCTGGAGAAGAACAAGATCTGGTTATCTGCGCAATTAAAGAAGGATTAAGGATTAAAGGATTGAAGGATTGAAAAACATAAAAAAACTGGCAATAAATGCATTGGAAAGATCTTAAAATCTGGCAAAAATCACATGGCTTGACATTGTCAATCTACAAAATTTCAAGTTCTTTCCCGGCAACTGAAAAATATTCCTTAACAAGCCAATTGAGACGTTCTTCAATTTCAATTTGCGCCAATATCGTTGAAGGACAATCAAGAAACACAACCAAAGAGTACATCAATTTCTTATATAACTCCAGAGGGTCTTTAGAAGAAACAAGATATCAGTTACTATTGGCAACTGATCTCGGATATCTTGATAAAATAAAATTTGATGAAGTGGAAAAGAATTGTGAAGAAATTAGTAAGATGATTAACAGCTTAATTAATAGTTTACGGAAGAAGTTGTAGCTTTTTAATCCTTTAATCCTTAATCCTCTAATCCTAAATTATGAAATTAATTATCCAAATTCCCTGTTTAAATGAAGCGGAAACACTTCCGAAAACTCTGGCAGATCTGCCAAAGCACATTCCGGGCATTGACCAGATCGAAATCCTTGTCATTGACGACGGAAGCAGTGACAACACCTCCGAGATCGCCAGGCAAAACGGCGTCCAGCACATTGTCCGCCTGACAAAACGAAAGGGACTGGCCTATGTTTTTCAGGTCGGTCTGGATGCCTCGTTAAAACACGGCGCCGATATCATCGTCAATACCGATGCCGATGGACAATACAAGGGAGAGGATATCCCGCGGCTCGTTCAACCCATTGTGGAAGGGAAAGCCGATATCGTCATCGGGAACCGGGACATCGACAACATTAAACAATTTTCCTGGATTAAGAAAAGATTGCAATGGCTGGGAAGCGCGGTGGTCCGGCAACTGGCTGGTTCAAAAATTCCTGATGCTACAACCGGTTTTCGCGCGTATAACCGTGAGGCAGCGCTGCGTTTAAACATCATTTCGACCTACACTTACACTGTTGAGAGTATTATTCAGGCGGAATATAAAAACCTTGCGATTGAAAACATCACTGTCCATACCAATCATGTTGAGAGGCCATCACGGCTTTTTAAATCAATTCCCGAATACATCCAACGGTCATTATTAACAATGATACGGGTTTGGATGATGTTTAATCCGTTAAGGCTCTTCATTAATCTCGGGGTTATCTGTCTCGGCATCGGCGGGCTGATCATCTGGCGTTTCCTGATGTTTTACTGGGCAGGAGCGGGAGGAGGCCATATCCAGTCGTTAATCGTGGCCGCTATTTTCTGCATTGCGGGAATCCAGTTGCTGGTGATGGGCCTCATCGCCGATCTGATCGCAGCGAACCGGCGTTTAATCGAAGATCTGCTATTGCGAATCAAAAAAATTGAATCCAGGTAATGATCGACCTCAACGCATCATCCGTGCTTGCTATTGGCCTGGCCGTGAATCAGGCTATTCGAGAAACCGTGTTTTATTAAAGGCAACGGCGTCAGCAGGTCTTGAAATTTATGATTGTTCCTGCCCTCATAAAAATTTTTTCCGTTACTTTCAGAGCTTTTTAAAATTTATGAAAAATTACAAACAATGCGATATTATCCTGATTGGATTTCTGGGGCATTTTCTCGTTCCGGTCGCCCGCTTTTTCTCAAGGAAGCCGGTTATCTTTGATTCATTCGTGTCTATTTATATGACCATGTGCATGGATCGCAAAACCTTTAAACCCAACGGCATTTTAGCCGACTTGTCGAAATGGATTGACAAGACTGCGTGTAATGATGCGGATCTCATCATCTGCGACACCTTTGAACATATAAAATTCTTTTCCGAGACTTTTCATATCGACCCGAAAAAAATCGTCCGTCTCTGGGTCGGATCCGACAATGACATCATACGCCCGGGAAGTTCAATCGCGGAACAGCCTGACCTTATTCATTTTCACGGTGAGTTTCAGCAACTTCATGGTGTGGAAACGATTATTTACGCCGCCCGGGAACTTCCGCAATATCGCTTTCGCCTGATTGGCGATGGTAGGCAAAGAAAGCCATGTGAAACATTAGTCAAAGAGCTGAATCTGAACAATGTCACATTTGTGAATCCGGTCCCATATAGAGAACTGGCCCTTCAGATGGGAGAGGCCGCTATTTGTTTGGGCATTTTTGGAAATACGATCAAGGCACGAACCGTTATCCCTAACAAAGTCTACGAAGCTATGGCCGCCGGCAAACCAGTCATTACAGCTGACACTCCCGCAGCCCGAGAACTATTGAATCACCGGGGAAATGCCTACCTTTGCAAAATTGCTGATCCCGAAAGCCTCGCTGACGCCATCAAAACTCTCATGTCCGATCCGGAATTGCGGCAGTCAATCGCGGAGCGCGGGCATCAAACATTTCTTCAAAATTGTTCAATAGATGTTCTGGGAAAACAATTGCGTATGGAATGTGAACGAATTTTGGGTATGGAAAAAAAAGACATGGACAGGAAGCTCAAGTTTTCCATTATCACTGTTTGCAGAAATGCTGAAAACGATATCGAAAAGACTATTCAGTCCGTGCTGAAACAAACGTATCCCGATATCGAATATATCATTATTGACGGAAAATCGACTGACCGCACCCTGGACGTTGTTGGACGTTATCGCGATAGAATGGCCCAAATCATTTCCGAACCTGATACCGGCATTTATGACGCCATGAATAAAGGCATTTCCGCCGCGAGCGGCGACATTCTTTATTTTCTTAATGCCGGAGACACTTTAACCGGTCCAACTGTGATTGCACAAATCGCCGATGCTTTTGAAAAAAAATTTGTCGATATTGTCTACGGCAAATGCCACTACACCGATATTCCGGAAAACAGAAGAAACAGATACACGAAAGCAAGATTCCATGCAAATTCCATCTGGGAGATTGCACGCAACTCACCACCCCAGCAATGTTTCTTTTATCGTCAACACTGTTTCAAAAACATAGGAACCTTTAACACTTCATATTCCATTGCCGGGGATTTAGACTGGATCCTGCGGGCTTTGAAAAACAAACTGACACCTTGCTTTACGGACATTGAGATCGCAAATTACAGTTTGACCGGAAAAAGTCATCAGGGGGGCGGGCACAAATACATGGAACGCTTTAGCGCTTTTGCCTCAAATTTAAATGCGGGAGAACTCGTCTGGTACATTCTAACGGCTGCGAACCGGACCTGCGCCCGGATGTTGTCAGAAAGATGACAAAATGAACAGCATTCTTAATTTCATCAAAACCGAAAAATTCAAAAAGTATTTCTGGAACACGAATTGGATTTTTTTATCAAAGCTGATACGTTCTGCGGCTAATTTTATTATTGGGATCTTCATCGCCCGGTATCTGGGGCCTGCTCAATATGGAGTTCTTGCGTACGCAATCAGTTTCGTCGCCCTTTTTTCAGCATTATCGACTTTAGGATTAGATCAAATCATTGTTAAAGAATTAGTCAACGAACCCGATCAAAAAGACTATCTTTTGGGAAGCGGTTTTGTTTTGCGTTCTATCGGTTCACTTATTCAGATCCTGCTTGTGATTCTCATTTCGAGACATATTGAATCGAACGCCATCACCTGGTTGATTATTTGTGTTATTTCCCTGGGAGTTCTTTTTGACAGTTTCCAGGTCATAGATCTTTACTTCCAGGCCCAGGTCAAGACTAAATTCAACGCCCTGGTTTCAATCTATGCCTTGATATTTTCCTCTGCAATTAAAATAACTCTGCTTTGCATCCAAGCTCCGTTAATATGGTTTGCAGCAACAATCTCAATTGAAAAGTTCCTGTTCGCTTTTTTCTACATCATTTTTTACCAAAAAAATTCCACTTCAATTTTACTATGGAATGGTGGATTTAAATACTCCAAATATCTTCTTTCCGCCTCATGGCCACTTGTTTTATCTGGTCTGGCGATCATGATCTATATGCGCATCGATCAGGTCATGATCAAAAATATGTTATCGTCAGCAGATTTAGGCCTTTATTCTGTTGCTGTCAGTATCTCGGAAACACTTTATATTATCCCAATAGTTATTACTGCCTCTTTATTTCCATCTCTAGTTAACTCAAAAAAGGCAGACACTTCCTTATACTATCGTCGATTGAGCCAGCTTTTCCAATTACTCATCTTTATCTCTTTTATAATTGCCATTTCATTGACTTTTTTAAGCCCCTTCATTAAATTCATTTGGGGTCATCCATATTCTTTCAGTTCATATATTCTTAATGTCCATATTTGGTCTTTCATTCTTGTAGCGATCGGAGTCATAATCAGCTATATTCTTATCAATGAAAATTTACAGATTTACAGTCTATATACAACCATTCTCGGCGCATTAGTTAATGTATTTCTAAACCTGTGGCTTATTCGAGATTATGGAACCATCGGCGCCGCGGTCGCTACAGTTATTGCCTACGCATCAGCAACTATATTTCTGGCGCTTTTTCCAAAAACCCGTTTCATTATTCGAATTCTATATAACACTTTTCTTTTTAAAAAAATGGAAGCAATATGCATCAAAACTTAAATAGAAAAGTATCATTAGGTAAAATGTTACCACCGACAGGAGGGCATCGTTGAGAAGGCAACGAATTTTAATAACCGGCGGATGTGGTTTTGTCGGATCAACTTTGGCTATAAACTTTCATAAACAAGGCGGCGTTGAGGTCATCGTTTTCGATAATCTCTATCGAAAGGGAAGCGAACTAAACCTTAAACGGATCAGGAAAGAAGGCATCCGTTTTGTTAAAGGAGATGTCAGAAAACCTAAAGATTTGGAAAAGATCGGGCCAACTGATGTCCTCATTGAGTGTTCCGCGGAACCTTCGGTCCTTGCCGGTTATACCAATCAACGCGGCTATCTAATTGATACGAATTTAAACGGTTGCATCAATTGCCTTGAATACGCCCAAAAATTTAACACTAAATTTGTATTTATTTCCACAAGTCGCGTATACCCAATTGCTGCGATTTCCACCCTTCCTTATCAGGAAAATACCAGCAGATTTATTCTTAACTACGACCAGTGTCCTCCATGGTGTACAGAAAAAGGCTTTACTGAAGAAATGCCGTTGCACGGATATCGTTCCCTCTATGGAGCCTCGAAATTAGCCGCCGAACTGATGATCCAGGAATATGTCGCAGCTAACCAAGTGCATGCTGTCATCAATCGTTGCGGAGTATTAACTGGGCCGTGGCAAATGGGAAAAGAGGATCAGGGCTTTGTTGCTTTATGGGTAGCGCGGCATTTTTGGCAAAAGCCACTCAAATATATCGGCTTTAAAGGTTGCGGAAAACAGGTCAGAGATATTCTTCATGTCGGTGATCTCTTCCGCCTCGTGCAAACCCAGCTTCTAAATTTCGAAAAAGTAAACGGACAAATATTCAACATTGGCGGGGGAATCGATTGCAGCATTTCTCTCAATGAATTAACTGAAATTTGCGCGCAAGTTACCGGTAATCATCTTTCCATTGAAAGGATTAATGATGAAAGACCTGGCGACATTCCCATTTACTTATCTGACTGTTCAAAAGCGGAAAAGATGCTCAACTGGCGGCCCGAAAAAAAACTTTCTGATATCATTCTCGATATTTATTCTTGGATAAAATCAAATGAAAAGATGCTAAAACCAATTCTGAATTCATAAAAAAATGAAAATTTTACTGACTAATCCCCCATGGAAAACAATCGATAATCGCTACGGCGTTCGAGCAGGTTCGCGCTGGCCGTTTACGGTTAAAGCCAGAAACGAAAAAAGGCTCGATTACATTCCATTTCCATTTTTTATCGCATATGCAGCGGCTGTTTTAGAAAAAGAAGGGCTGTTTAATGTGAAAGTCCTCGATTCCATCGCTGAAGGTCTGAATGAAAGCGAGTATTATAAAAGGGTACTGGCATTCAACCCTGATATCATCTTTGCTGAAACATCGGCGCCTTCTTGTCACATCGATATTAATCATGTAAAAAAGACAAAAGAAATCCTGGGGAGAAAATCTTTTTATATTTTAGGAGGCCCGCATGCAACAGTCTTCGCGAATGAGATACTGAACGAGAATCCTGAAGTCGATTTCTGTACGGTAGGCGAATATGAATTGACTTTAAAAGAATTGATATTAAAAATTAGCAAAAACGATTGTGACATGAGCAATGTCAAAGGCGTTGCTTGGCGGAAGGATGGGCATATAGTTATCAACGAACGAACGTCTGCTATTGACCTTGACTCACTGCCTTTCCCAGCTTGGCACCACTTTCCCATGTACCGATATAAAGATTACTTCAGTAATTTTGAAAAACCCATGGTTAACGTCATGGCAAGCAGAGGCTGCCCCTATCAATGCAATTTTTGTCTTTGGCCCGATGTCATGTACGGTTCACACACCTATAGAATTCGCGATGTTGTCAGAGTGGTCGATGAAATCGAACATCTCATTCAACAGTACCGCTTCCGGACAATTTATTTTGATGACGATTCTTTCAATATCGGGAAAAACCGTTTACTCGCGCTGTGTTCTGAAATAAAGAAAAGAAACCTTAAATTCCAATGGGTTGTCATGGCCAGAGCGGATACGACTGACGAGGAAACGCTGAACGAAATGGCTTCCTGCGGGCTCTATGCGATTAAATATGGCATCGAGTCAGGATCCCAGCATCTCATAGATATATGTGGTAAATCTCTTGAACTTGCAAAAGCAATCAAGACTGTGGAGTTTACAAAGAAACTTGGCATCAAAACGCATCTTACGTTCACAATAGGACTGAAAGGAGAGACAAAAGAAACTATGCAGCAGACGTTAGATCTGGCTCTCAAGCTTTCTCCGGACAGTTGTCAGTTCAGCATCTGCACCCCATTCCCTGGAACCAAATATTATGCGGAAACAAAAGAAAATAATCTGTTATTAACGGAAGACTTTTCAAAGTTTGATGGTTCCAGCGAGTCGGTCATCCGGACGGCTTCTTTAAATGCAAAAGAAATCAGCAGATTTTTAAATAAAATGAACCGGGCCTGGAGTAGTCTTCAATTTAAACGAAAAATAAAACGAAAATTTTTATTAAAAAAATGAAAAAAGTCTCTCTATACATTCCTTGCTACAATGCTGAATCTCATTTAGAAAAAAGCCTTCGATCTGTTTTTGAACAAACATACCCAATCCATGAAATTCTAATTATTAATGACGCCTCAACGGATAACTCTGTAGCAATCTGTCAAAAATATCCCGTGAAAATCATTTCTCATCATGAGAACCTCGGGCTTTCCGCTGCCCGGAATACAGCTTTAGAAAACTGCGCAACCGAATTCATTGCTTCAGTCGATGCCGATGTCATTTTGAAAAAAGACTGGCTTGAAACAATCATGCGAAACTTTACCGATGAACGCATATGCGGAGTAGGGGGACAACTAATCGAAAGCTGCATAAATAATGTTGCTGATCAATGGCGCAATCAACACATGCGCCAGTGGTGGGGAGAGAAGCTACTGCTCAATCCCGATTTTATTTTTGGACACAGTAATGTCTTCCATAAAGAACGACTACTTGAGGCGGGAGGATATAATCCTCTTTTCCGCACAAACGGTGAAGACTTTGATGTCTGCCGGAAGTTAAAGCAAAAAGGATATTCCCTTGTTTATGATCCGTCAGCAATCGCCTTTCATCTTAAGACAGACACTATCAGAAGCATTCTAATCTCTGCCTGGCGTTACAGCGCATGGTCTCTCCTTCTTGAAAAAAAGACCTTGCCGAAGATGTTTAAGCGAGCCTTGCGACATTTTTTAAACTCCATAAAATGGATTCGTCACGATTTACAAAGCAAGAAACTGGGACTGATCCTTATTGATATTATCAGTCCGTTTATTTCAATTTACCTTGATCTAACAGTTAAAAAATAATGTTTAATACTCCCATTTTGTTTCTCATTTTTAACCGTCCCGACCTGACCCTGCAAGTGTTTGAGCGGATCGCAGCCATCCAGCCCACAAGACTCTATATTGCCGCGGACGGGCCAAGGCCAAATTACGCGAACGACAATATTTTGTGCTCTCAGTGCAGAGAGATTATCGATAAAATTAATTGGAAATGTGATGTCAAAACTCTTTTTCGTCCTACGAATCTGGGATGCAAAAAAGCCGTCAGCGAGGCTATCACATGGTTTTTTCAGCATGAAGAAGACGGGATCATCCTTGAGGATGATTGCCTCCCCGATGAGAGTTTTTTCCTGTTTTGTCAGGAAATGTTAAATCGTTACCGGATGGATGAACGCATCATGCATATTTCCGGAGACAATTTCCAGAACGGCGAAAAAAGAGGGGAGGGTGATTATTATTTTTCCTTGTACAATCATATTTGGGGCTGGGCGACATGGCGCCGTGCATGGCAATTATGTATAAACGAAGCAATAGATTTTAACGATATCAATCGTTTTATTAAAGAAAATATCCAAACAAATTGGGGCAAAAACTATTGGTATGATATCCTGTATAAAGTGAGAAACAACCGGATTGACACTTGGGACTACTATTGGACGTTTAGAATCTGGGCCAATAAAGGGATTTCTATTCTGCCGAACAAGAACTTAATCAAAAATATCGGCTTTAACGCGATGGGAACTCATATCAAAGAGCGCCCGGCCAACATTACCCAGACTCTGGAATCCATGCCGCCATCGTATCATGATCCGATAAAAATTCATGTCGACCGGGATGCGGATTTAGTGACGGAAAGAGTATTTTTCCAACGAAGACCGCTTATTTTGCGGGCAACCAAAAAATTATTAACCTTCTTTGGTCACAAAAAATGAAACACTGTGCGATCTGCGGGCTTGAAATGGCCCCCCAATTTAACTTGCGAATTCTGGAAAAATATGATGTTGTTTATTTTTACTGCAGAAATTGTCATTTTATTCAGACGGAAAATCCTTACTGGTTGCCGGAAGCATACACAGACGCCATTAACGCTTATGACACAGGCATCCTCTCCCGCAACACGTATATCAGCAAAATATTGACGGCGTTTATCTTCTTTTTAAAAAAACAAAACGATCGTTTTTTAGACTGGGCGGGAGGATACGGGATCCTCACTCGTCATATGCGCGATCGTGGTTTCGATTTCTACTGGCACGATGACTACGCGAAAAATCTGGTGTCAAAAGGGTATAGTCTTATGGATCTCCAGGAGGAGGAACGAAAAGGATTTTCTTTAGTCACAGCCGTTGAAGTCCTTGAACATTTGCCCGATCCAGCCACTCAGTTTCAAAAACTGTTCGACTTTTCTGATACCATTTTTTTCACCACAGAACTTATTCCTGATAATTCTTTACCTGAGAAAGACTGGTGGTATTTCAGCCCTGAACATGGTCAGCATATCAGTTTCTATTCTAAAAAAGCCCTTCAGCATCTCGCTGATAAACTGAATGCGAATCTTTTGACTAACGGAAGGAACGTTCACCTTTTTACAAAAACCAGAATCAATTCGATATGGTTTTATTTCTGTTCCGGATGGGGACGACACTTGTCCTTTTTAATTCCATGCTTTACACGAAAATAAAAGATATGACTGTCCTTTACGATCATCAAATTTTCGCGATGCAACTATACGGAGGTATTTCACGGTATTTTTATGAATTAATTCGTGAAAGCAACTCATGCCCTCAGGTCAGAAAAAAGTTATCACTGAAATACTCTAATAATATTTTTATTAAGAATCTATATCCACCTGTAAGAGAGTCTCTCTTTTTCAAACATAATCTTCCGTATAAAGCTATAATTACCAACAGAATGAATTTGCCGACCTCAATAAAGCTTCTCAAAAACTTTTCTGAATATGATCTTTTTCACCCCACTTACTACAACCCTTACTTTCTGAAGTACTTGCCCAATAAGCCCTTTATTATTACTATCCATGACATGATACATGAACGTTTGCCGGCTTTTTTCCGTAAAAATGATCCTGTTGTGTTCCATAAAACAGTGCTGGCCCAAAGAGCCGCTCACATCATCGTTGTTTCCGAAGCGACCAAACGTGATGTTATCGATATCCTCAGGATTCCTGAGAAAAAAATAAGCGTTGTTTATCACGGGAGCTCCATGAAACGCGCCCCAATCAAAAAGCCTGATACGAACAATGATAATGGGAGATATTTACTTTATGTCGGTGGGCGGAGATATTACAAAAATTTTATTTTTTTTCTAAAATCGATCGCCCCTCTTTTTAAAAAATTTTCAGATTTAAAACTGGTCTGCAGCGGGGGGGGGGGATTCCGCCGTGATGAACAATCTCTGATAAAGGCAATGAATATCCGAGAGCGTATCTATCAAAGTTCGTGTGACGATAAAAAATTATCTTCACTCTACCAAAATGCACAGGCATTTGTCTTTCCGTCTCTCTATGAAGGTTTCGGAATTCCTGTCTTGGAGGCATTCGCGAATAACTGCCCCGTCGTCTGCAGCAACACCCCGGCCCTTTCGGAAATTGCCGGGGACGCGGCATTATTTTTTGACCCTCAGGACACACCATCAATCAATAACGCAATCTTATCCATATTAACTAATGAACAGTTAAGAGAAGATCTGATAGGCCGCGGCAGACGACGCCTTGAATCTTTTTCATGGGATGATACCCGGGAACAAACAGACAACATATATAAACAATTTGCTTAGCTATTGATACGATCAAACTTTCAATTATTACAGCAGCTTAAATGCTGTTCTTAGAATCAGCTAATGAAAACTTTCAAGCATTCAGGAAATCTTGGCGACATCATTTACAGCCTTCCGGCCGTTCAAGCTTTAGGCGGGGGAGAGCTGTATCTGAATAATGACCCTTCAAAAGTCAGAGTTAAGAATGCGGGAATGTCTCATCCGATGACAGATGAAATGATGCGGCAGCTCAGGGAATTGCTGATCGCTCAACCTTATATAACCGATGTTAACACTTTTATTGAACAACGGATCGATTATGATCTGGACCAATTCCGTCGCAGACTTCCATTCCCGCAGCTTGCTATTGTTTATCTCAAACTCTTCGGAATTGACTTCGACTTAACCAAACCCTGGTTATTTAATGTTAAAGAAAAACCGGTTCATGAGATTGTCATTCAACGCTCTGATAGATTCTTGAATAAATATTGTCGTTTAAACTGGTCCCTCCTTAAAAACTATCAAAAAAAATGTGTCTTTATTGGATTTAAGCATGAATATCAAAAATTTGTTAAGGATACCGGCCTAGATATCCCGAAGTACCCTGAATCTACAATCACGGAATTCGCGGAAATTATCAACGGAAGCAAACTTTTTATCGGAAATCAGTCATTGGGGTTCGCGCTAGCGGAAGGACTCAAAAAAAACCGTATACTCGACCCTTATTATCCATTTCCGACCGCTTGGCCACTAAGCAACAACAGTTCATTTTATTTAACCAAAGCTGTCATCGAATCCGCTTTGAATGGCGAAACGATCTGTCCGACGAATAACTACAAAAAACGAAATCTCTTTTACCTGTTACAACATCTGCCTTTTTTTACATTGGAAATAGCAAATAAAATTATCGAAAAAAATAGGAGAAGATAATCTGATGATTTTCTCGATCCTTATACCAGCGAAAAATGAAGAAAAAAATATCGCTCAAACCGTTAAAGCGATTGCCGACCGTTTTAAGGCCGAGAATTTCGCTTTTGAAATACTCGTGATCGATGACGGAAGCGCCGACAATACATCTGAAAAAGCAAAAATGACGGGAGAGAGTGAATCAATACCATTGCGCGTTATATCGAATCCGGGACCGTTTGGGATAGGGAACGCGATAAAAATCGGCCTCCAAGAGTACAGAGGAGATGCGGTCATCATTACTATGGCCGATCTTTCCGATAGTCCCCAGGATATGGTTCAGTATGCAAAAATCATGGAAGAAGAGGGGGTAGATTGTTGCTTCGGTGACCGCTGGTCAATCAAGGGGCTGGTAACAGCATATCCTCAGCATAAACTGCTTCTTAACCGTCTTGCAAACTGGTTTATCGCCCTGTTATTTGGCATTACTTACAGGGACGTTACCAATGCTTTTAAATGCTACTCGCGTCAAACGATCGAAGGACTAAAGCCATTGCTCTCACATCATTTTAATATCACCGTCGAATTGCCGTTAAAAGCTATTACCCGGGGATTTTCTTATAAAATTGTACCAACGAAATGGCGAAATCGACAAAAAGGAGTCTCCCAACTGAAAATAAGGGAAATGGGAAGTCGTTATTTATTCATTATTTTATATATTT
>JBFMEN010000026.1:0-11330 GCA_040753435.1 Candidatus Omnitrophota bacterium
TGTCTGTTTTTAAAATTCGAACAAGACAAAATGGATTTTTGAAGGGTTTGCGCGCTGAAAAAAGCCCGAAAGCGGCGAATCAGACCCCCAAAATTCATTTTTCGCGCTTCTAAATCGGAGTTCGGGTGAAGGGAGTTCCAATATTTCCCCTTGACAAAAATGCTGTTTTTGTTAAAATTTTGGTTCCTTTTATAAAAAATCATATGAATCACCGAGGTATTAATTATGGCTAAAGTATGTGAAATTTGCGGTAAAGGGGCAATCCCCGGAAACAAATATAAGCGTCGTGGTATGATTCGCCGCAAAGGCGGTGCCGGTTCCAAAATTGTCGGAAAAACGCTTCGCCGTTTCCTTCCAAACCTTCAGCATGTAAAAACTATGGTTAATGGAACTGTGAAACGCATAGATGTATGTACAAAATGCATTAAGGCTGAAAAAGTTACCAAAGCATAACTTAAAAATGAAAAGCGAACAGATCCCCTGTTCGCTTTTTTTGTAACCATATCCCCTGTCCTGTCACTGCTTTAGATTAAGCTGGGCGATGAAAAAGAAAAGTCGGCTTCGGAAATAGTTTAAGTATTAAAAACAGATTCTATCATTCTTTAAAACGAATATCTCTCAGTTTCAATTGCACAACGGGGGCCTTGTTCCAGTCATCAACAGACAACTCATAAGCCAAGTCAACCTTGCTTCCCATTTTTAACCCCTGCGCATATTTACCCATTCCAAAACCAACGGCCGATAATGTAGTCGCGCCGTCGGAGACCCAGAATTTCAGCGTGTCTCTGGCAAGAACGGCCGGCCGGCTTTTAAGGGTCAAATCAAGTGAACAAAAGACAGGCATCGCATTTCCTTCACCATACGGTTCAAGCAGTTCAATCATTTCACTCAAATTCGTGTCAAGGCTCGAGAGGGGAATCTGGCCGTCAATTTCCAGGAAAGGGACAAGATCCTCGACCGCCAGGCGTTCAAGGGCATAAGCATTGATTTGATCCCGAAAAAGATCAATTTTATCCTGTTGAACAGTTAATCCTGCCGCCAGGCGATGACCTCCAAACTCTTCAAGCGTTTTGGAGCAATGGGTTAGCGCTTCATGAAGATGAAACCCTTCAATAGACCGGGCTGAGGCAATGCCGATACCGTTATCAAGGGTAGCAATAATGGCGGGGCGATAAAACATTTCAACAACTTTTGACGCAACGATACCCAGGACGCCTTTATGCCAGCCTTTTTTGGCCAGAACGATCACCCTGTGATCCTTAAAATTTACTTCCCTCTCGATCATGTCCATGGCTTCCTGAACGATTTTACGCTGTAACTGCTGGCGTTTGGTGTTAACCCCATCCAGTTCACGGGCCAGTCTCAATGCCTCCACTTCATTGTCGCACAGCAGCAAATCCAACGCTCTGCTGGCCGATCCCATCCTTCCGGCAGCGTTAATCCTTGGACCGATGATAAATCCCGCATGATACGGTTTTAATTTTTTTCCCTTAATATTACTGATCTCCAGCAAAGCCTGAAGCCCTTTATTTGAAGTCGCCTCAATATGCGGTAATCCCTGTTTTACAAAAAAACGGTTTTCTCCGCGCAAACTCACAACATCTGCCAGTGTCCCCAGGGCTACGAGGTCAAGAATTTCAGAAGGAATCTCGCCCACCATCGCCTGAACAAATTTGGCTGCCAATCCGACTCCGGCCAAATCTTTAAACGGATACGCGCAATCATTTCTCTTCGGGTCAATCACTGCCAGGGCATCCGGAATCCCTTCTTCCGAAGGTTCATGGTGGTCAATAATAATGAGATCAATGCCGTTCTCTTTCAAAATTGCGGCTTCTCGGATTGCGGTAATTCCGCAATCGACAGAAATAACCAGTGAAACATGCTGCTGCCGGGCAATGGAAAGAATCTGATCATTTAAGCCATAGCCGTCATCCATCCTGTTGGGAATGTGATTGATAACCGAAATGCCGAATCGGGAAAGAACTTGCCGGAGGACAACAGAAGCGGTAATTCCGTCGACGTCATAATCTCCGAAAATCAATACGGTTTCACCCTGCTGCTGTGCCCGCTTTACCCGGTCAATCGCCTTGCCCATATCCTTAAGAAGAAACGGGTCATGAAGCTGCTCTTCTCCTCCGTTTAAAAAATTCTTTGCTTCGGACGCTTTTTCAATCCCGCGGTTAATTAGTAACTGCGCGATGATCGGATGAATCCCCAGGGCATTACTCAAATAAACCTGAATGGAAGGATTGGGAGTGCGTATCTGCCATTTTTTTTGATTTAGAATTATCATATTTTTACAACAGTACCTGCATTAATTTTACCAGGGTCAAGGCGAGGAAACTCAGACCCTGTCTTCATTATGACTGCCGTCACATTCTTTCAGGCGTGCTGATTCCCAACAAACGCAGCCCGTTTGCAAGAACGATCATGACCCCGTTAATTAATCCCAGCCTTTCAAAAGAAAGTGCCGGTTCAGCAAGGTCAACTACACGATGTCTATCATAAAACCGGTGAAAACATGTCGCTGTTTCCTGAAGATAGATCAGCAATGGAAAGGGTTCCATTTCTTTTGCACATTGTTCAACAACCTCCTGGAAATCCCCGATCTTCTTGATAAGATCAATCTCTTCGCTTTCTTTGAGCAAATGGAGATCTTCAGTTTTTGCAAAGAAATTGGATTCACGGGCTTTCTCGATAATACTATGGATCCGCGCGTGGGCATATTGAATGTAATAAACAGGATTTTCCGGCGTTTCTTTTTTAGCCAGATCAAGATCAAAATCAAGGTGCGCGCTGATACATCTCATCAGAAAGAAAAACCGTGAGGCGTCCTTTCCTACTTCGGTCAGAACCTCCCGCAGACTGATGAACTCGCCTTTTCGCGTTGACATTGATACCGGCTGGCCGTTACGGTAAATGGTCGCCAACTGGACAATCAGAACCTCCAGATCATCCACATTGTGTCCCAGGGCTTGAACGGCGGCTTTAATGCGCGGAATATACCCATGATGATCCGGTCCCCAAATGTTATAAACCCGATCAAAACCCCGTTCATACTTATTCTTGTGATAAGCGATGTCCGGCGCCAAATACGTATAATTTCCATCGCTTTTGCGGACCACCCGATCTTTATCATCTCCAAAATTTGTCGATCGAAACCACAGGGCCCCGTCTTTTTCGAATAGAAAACCTTTCGCATCCAACTCCTTAAGAGCCTCTTCAACGGCCTGATGGTTTGAGACCCTGGACTCATAAGACCAGATATCGAAGAGCACGCCGAAATCATTCAATTCTTCCCTGATGACATCCATCAAATACGTGACTCCGAAATTCTGTAATTCCAAAGTTTTATTCGGCAGGTTGCTTAAATCATCTGCAGTCCGAATTTTATGATTTTCCATAAAAATTTTGGCCATGCCTTTAATATACGCGCCCTGATAGCAATTCTCCGGAAAATCAATTTTTTCACCCAGGATTTCTTTAATCCGGTATTCGATCGAAAGCCCCAGCATCACCACCTGGTTTCCGCCGTCATTAACGTAATACTCCCGCTTGGCATCAAATCCGCAAAAATTCAACAGATTGGCCAGAACATCTCCGACGGCCGCCTGACGGGCATGGGCAATGGTTAGCGGCCCGGTCGGATTTGAAGAAACAAATTCTATCAGCACTTTTTTGCCCTGCCCTATTATTGAAGACCCGTAACCGTTGCCGCGGGTAAAAATATCATAAAGCACCTGATAGACCGCAGCCTGTGATAATTTAAAATTAATAAAGCCGGGCGCCGCAGGGCTGACAGACTCGACGAGTCCTGAAATTTCCGATCCTTTAATTGCCTCGTCAATGACCGGGCAGAAATCATTAGCAATTTGAATCGGTGCGCGCTTGAGGATCCTGGCCGCCTGCATGGCGATGTTGATCGAATAATCGCCGAACTCCTTTGCGGTGGGAACCTCCAGTTCAACTTCCGGCATGGGGGACTCCTGAAAAAACCTTTCCTTCAGAGTCTTTTGAATAAGAATTTTTAGTTGATGTTGGAATTGAATAAGCATTGTTTCTTGAAAATGCCGTGATAGGCAAAACCAGATGGTGGTTAAGAGAAAAAAATCAAAAAGCTTCGGGTGTTGCCTCCCGAAGCGCGATAACAAAAGAGCTTAAAAACAAACTAATCTTCTATCCAATCGACTTTTGCAGCCTGCCGCCAAAGATATTCCAGGCCGTAAAAATCCCTGAACTCCAGGTCAAAAATATGAGCCACAACCGTTCCGTAATCAAGCAACGCCCATCGCCCTTCGCGAATGCCTTGTTTGAACCGGGTCCCGATTCCAAGCTTTTCAAGGCCTTCATCAATTTCCTGGGCAATAGCTCTCACATGACGGTCCGAAGTCCCGGAACACAAAATGAAATAATCGCAAAAATTTGCGGCTTTCCGCATATCCAGGATAACAACTTTTTGGGCTTTTACACCGGAAGCAAAACCAGAAACCAATTTTGCCAATTTTTCAGAAGAAATATCTTTTTGTCCCACTGTAGTCCTTCACAAGACGTCTCGCAACCAAAACGCCATAGTTACTTTTTAATCTTTTGAGCCTGATCCTTACTTAACACTCTCCAACACTCATGGGAACCGCTAGGAGACTTCGCTACGGCAAAATAACGTCCGCCTTTTTCACGAACATCGAACTCTGACGTTGAAAACTTCGACTTGCTCTTAACATCGTAGAATTGAATTTCCATCTAAAGACTCCTTGTTGGTGGTTAAGTGTTAATAAATATTAACGGATAATATTTCAACTGTCAATCCAGAAAAAGCCCATTTTAAAGTTCAACATCAAGCAGCTCCCGCATCTCCTTTTCCTGCTCTTTCTTAATGGGCCCCACAACAGTCAAGTTATAAGTCTTTTCATTTAAAATCGTTGCGGCAACCCGGGTGATATCCTCAATCTTCACAGCTTTGATCATTCGAATGATTTCATCAGGAACAGGGATGCGATCCCTGACCATGGTGGACTCACCTATCCACAACATATGTTCCATCGTGTCTTCAAGCCCCAGAAGAAGCTGTCCGATTAAATAGTCTTTGGCCCGTGAAAACTCAGACTTTGTCACCATGGACTGTCTCACTTTTTTAAACTCGTTCAGAATAACCGTGAGGGCCTGGGTGACTTTCATGTTATCAACACCTGAACGTACCAGAAATAATCCCGTGTCCGATAATGACTTAAACGAAGAGTGAATTGAATAGGCCAGTCCCCTTTTTTCACGAACTTCATTAAAAAGCCGGCTCGACATGTTTCCACCCATGATGATATTTAACAAACTCAAGGCATACCTGTCCTTGTCAAAAGCGTTCACTCCATATACGCCCAAAGCCATATGCATCTGTTCAATCTGTCTGAAATAAAAGGCCGCACGGGGACCTTTCTGATCATGAGCGGCAGACTGGGCAGAAATCCGCTGGCCAAAAGTGAACTGCTTTGTTTTACGACGGACCATGTCAACCAGCGCCTCATGAGATACATGACCGCAAGCAGACACAACAATATTATTAGGAATATAATATCTATTATGAAAACTGGAAATATTCTTTAACGTCATACCCGAAACAGATTCAATGCTTCCGGCCAATCCTTTTCCCAAAGGATGATCCGGCCACATCAACTGTTCCAGCGAATCGACCACAAAATACTGCGGCAAATCATAATACATTTTAATTTCTTCAAGGATAACACCACGCTCGCTTTCAACATCTTTTTTGCTGATCTTTGGATAAAAGACCATATCTGCCAAAACATCAAAACCTTTTGCGATATTTTTCGCCGGGATTTTGACATAATAACAGGTATGTTCCTCTGCAGTGAACGCGTTCAGGCTCCCGCCAACCCCTTCAATCTGCTCCTTAAGCTCATTACAGGAATAATTTTTCGTCCCCTTAAAAACAATGTGCTCCAAAAAATGTGCGGCGCCCTTCAGCTCATCAGTTTCAAAACGTCCTCCGACCCCGCACCAAATACCGATCGAGACGCTGTCTCTTTCAGGCATTTGAAAACTGACAACTCGTAATCCATTTTTCAAAACAGACTTTCTATACACTGCAACCTCCTGAATATCATATTTTTTTCATAAAAAACAGAACTTGTGGATTAAAGAAACGGATGGCAAATTTGAAATAAATTAAACAGGGAAATTTTTAATAAACAGTTTTCTTGCCCTGGCCCTATATCCACCATCTTAACCGTCATCGTCCCATGCAGTCAATCTTCTAAAATTCCTTCATATTCATTTTTTGTTCCAAAAGACCGATCAAAAGGCTTCTTTCCTGCGGTCCAACGTCCTTAATAGCTTGTTCGAATTTATTTACGCGGTCTTTTTGTTGAATGTAATAAAAAATATCTGCGAGAACTCTCGAGCCATCACGGCACAAAGCCCTCAGATCAGAAGAGGTTTTGACATCTGTCGGACGCCCCTTATACGCGGAAATTTCCTTAACCAATCGTTTCAACTCATTCTGCCACTCCTGATAACTATTTTCCAGCTTGGTATATCGCACGGCATCATCAATGATCCATAATCGTATCAAATCAATATCCTGGTCAGTTAAGCCATAGCCATTTTTCAACTTTCGGAGTACAAACTTAATCTCATCTCCGGTCTTGTCCTGGATAAACTCGCGAAAGTATGATCCCAGTTCTTCAAAAATGGTTAAAAGTTTACTGTAAGCCTCGCCGGTTCCTCGTTGAAGGGTTTGATCACAATCTTCATAAAGCTTATCAATAATTTGATTAAAATTGTCCATCAGCAAACCCTCCTGATTATTATTAGGCCTTCCAGTCAGGGTAACGTTCAGAACCAAAATATCCTGCCGGATAAAATTTACGCAAAATAAACTCAGGCAAATAAGTGAATAAAAAAGAACCTATTGGTTTTGCTCCGATTTCAAAATCCTGTTTTTCCCGATCAAAGAAAATCTGTTCTTCTTTTCCATCGGCCAGATCTTTAATAATCAGCCGGCTGTTTTGGCCGTCCTTCCGGTCAGAGCTAAAAATAATTTTTTTACCGTCCGGAGACCAAGCGGCAAAACGATCCTGGCCCAGATTCCGCGTAATGCGTTTTTTATTTTTTCCATCTGCGTCCATCAAATAAATTTCCAGATTCTCACGCCCGTCATCCCCTATCAATCCGGCGACTGACAAAATCTTCATATCAGGAGAATAAACAGCAGCATAGTCCCTGCCTTCAAAGTGAGTCAGCTGGGATTCAGTCCCGGAAGCGCAATCATAAACCCATATATCAGGATTTTTAGAACGTTTTGAGGTAAAAATAATTTTTTGACCGTCGGGAGAAAAACTCGGTGAATAATCCACTCCGGGGTGATCGGTAATCTTTTTGACGATCTTGCCCTGTAAATCTAATAAATAAATATTGATATTGCCATCATAATTTGCGCAGCAAACAATCTGCTGACCGTTAGGCGACCAGGCTGGTGAGGAATGCCATTTCCCCGGTTTGGTAAGCGGAAATTGACTTGACCCATCACCATCCATAATCCAGATATCCTGGGTCCCGCTTCTATTGGAAATAAAAATAATTTTGGAGCCATCCGGAGACCATTTTGGGCAATCATTCCAGCACTCCCCTTCTGTAAGCTTCCACACGCTTCTTTTTTCAAAATTCAGCGTGAAAATATGATAATCCCCATGCTTCCCAGAAGAAAAAGCCAAAGTCCCGGATAATTCCATGAAAAACTCCTGATTACGTAACAAAATCTGATTCCCTATCTGATGAGAAATAATACTACAAAAAAAGGCTTTTTTCTAATCAATTTTAGCCTTCTCTATCCGCTGTAAAATCATTGCGGTTTTTGCTAACCCAATGGCCCCATCAATTCGTAAAGGAAGGTTGTCGGAATCAGTCCCGAACCAAACCCTGTATTCATTAGGCTCACTCTTCATAAACCATGCTTCACGCTTTTTTCCTGCAGCATGAATCTCAGTTTTATTTTCAATTTTAAAGACTACAGTTTTCGTTGGAAGAAACATTGTCAACCCGTGCCCCTTTTCGAAGACTCCATTTAAACGGTAACGGTAAAGAAAACAATATAAATTGTCTATTGGGTACTGCCGTTCAAAAATCATCTCATCCACAACCTTTCCGTTATCATACTTCGTGACCTTAACCAGGTAATGCTCAGCGTCATAAACCTCGACAATTTTTTCCTTCTTGCCGAAAATGTTTAAATCGCGTTCAACCCGCAAGGGGAGCAATGTCAGGGGATCTGCGAAGATCTTCTCCTGATCATAAAAATTAAATCCTTTTGCGGTAAAAATAATCTGGATAGCGGGACGGCCTTCAAGATCCATAAGGCCGACATATTGAAGAGTGGCTTCACCGGCAGTCATTCCGAATTTTTTGATGGAATACGTTAGCGTTTCAGGAGAGAGATTAATCATTTGCGCCTCTGAATGAGACAGGCAAGCAAAAACAAATACCAAAAGCATCATAGAAGTTAAAAATATTCTTTTCATTCGGCCGTTACCTTTTTTTGTCAAAATCAATTAAAAAGCGTTCCATAAGCCTGGCCCCCTTCCATAAAATCGAAATCTTCGCGTATTCATCAGTGGTATGGGCATTACCGCTTGTTCCAAAACCGGTGGCAAATGCAGGAATTTTATGCTTTTTGAAAAATGTCATCACCGTTGCGCCTTCGCTCCCTTTAAAATCCACCTTGATTCCCATCTTTTTTGCAGTCTCATAATAGGAGTTGACAAAAGGATGCGTTGCAGGAATTTCATAAGGTCGCTGGATATCATCGATCTGGATCACGAATTTTGAAGTTTCCTGGCGGATGATCCCGCGCAAAACTGACAACACATCCTGATATTTCATCCCCGGTAAAAAGCGCAAATCAACCGAGAATTCACAAAAGTCGGCAACGATATTGACCTTATCGCCTCCTTTGATATTGCCAATATTAACTGTAGGTGGTCGAAGAAACGGATGTTTGGAACAGGAAAATTTGTGTTTAGTTAAGCGTGCAATAATCCGGGCGGCCATTTCAATGGCATTGCTTCCCCGCCAATTGTAAGCGCCATGGGCTTTTTTCCCAAAAATCCTGACACGGCAATGGATCAAACCTTTTTGAGCGATGACAGGATGGCATTCATCAGAATCAAGGATTAAGGCAAAGCCCGGCTTGAGGACTTTTTGTTCAAGCATGGGAATAATCCCGTTACGACTTCCTGTTTCTTCATCGACAGTCGCGGCAAAAAAAATATCATAATTCAGCCTGACTTTATCCTCAATGAGCGATCTTAAGACCTCGATGCATACGGCAGCATTGCCCTTATCATCGCTGGCGCCGCGGCCGTAAATCTTTCCGTTGACAATGTCCTTGCCCAAAGGGTCCTTGGTCCATCCGTTCCCGATCGGAACAGTGTCGATATGCGGAGAAATCAAAATAGATCTGGACGCACTTTTCTCAGGAGGCTGGATCCCTTTTAAACAGGCAACGATATTGGGACGGCTGCGGTCATAAGTAAAACTTTTAACATCAAGCCCCAGCGTGCGCATTTCATTTTCAATGTAGTATGCCAAGGCCGATTCATTTCCCGGAGGATTTTCCGAATTCATGCTTAGCAATTTCTGAGTTTCACGAACCAGGCGGTCTTTATTAATCATTTCCAAAACTCCTCCGCCTTTGTTTCCGCTAAGGCCCGCTTGTAGTCATCAAAATCGATCATAATGATCCTGGGGTTTTCCTCATAAAGTTTTTCCATTTTGGGAAGATGGTTCTTGACATTGCGGAAAGCAATATATTTGAAATCTGTTCGGCATTCTGGACAGATCGGCGCTGTAAATTTAATATCAAGGGCACTGCAGTTGGAACAGGCCGCGGAGAGATCTCCATAAATCATGGTATGCTGGCGGATATCGTCAAAATCGAATTTTTGATAAACTCGAATAAATTTTTTTGCCATCTCGCCTCCTTTTTATGAAAAGCATTGCGCTATTATAACAAGAAAAATAACTGACTGCGTGCCGTTTTTTCAAAAATGCTAACCTGAATCAAAAGCCTCATTCAGCACGGCCCTGTTAAGAACCCGGTCCCTCACTCCGCGCTTAAAAATCACTCCCCCCTTCAGGATCATTCCATGGGTAAAAATGTTTACGATGTCATCCAGATGATGTGTGACCATAATGACCCTGGTTCCATGTTCAATATGGGCCATCTTCTCCATCAACGCATATGTCTTCATCCTGGTTCCGATATCAAGGGTTGAAAAAGGCTCGTCGAGTATCAACAGTCTTGGATTATTTATACGCGCGCGGGCAAGCGCCACTTTCAGTTGCTGTCCGGTTGACAATAAACCAAAACAGCGGCCCCTGAGATCCTGAATCTGAAAAAACTCCAGTTGCGCGTCAACTTTATTCATCATCGCGTCAGACAGTTGCCCCCAAACTCCGATCGAAGCTTCAAGTCCTGAGGCAATCACCTCCTCAACGGACATGGAACCTTGGATCCTGTTTAAAACCCAGGGGGCCACATACCCGATCTTTTTACGCAGGTCCGGCAGAAAGGCCTCCCCGTATGTCTCACCAAAAACCCGAACCCTTCCCGACTGCGGCCAAAGATAACCGGCAATAATTTCCAGGAGAGTGCTTTTCCCGCATCCGTTATTCCCCATGATAAACCAATTCTGATCATCCCTCATGGACCAGCTAAAACCCTTTAAAACCTGGTTCCCTCCACGACGGATAGAAATATTTTTTAAATCGATAATTGTGCTGACTGACATATTTTCTCTCTTGATTAACGCCCCTATCTTAACATGAAACTTTTTTCTGTCTATCTGCTTCAGCATAAAAAAAACGACGGCTAATCCGTCGCTATTTAGTTAAAAAAAGCCAACAAAAAAATCCCAAGCAGTATCGTTGGGATTAAGAAAAGAGCCAAAAGGACGGGCAAAACAACTATAAGCCCCGCGCTTCGGCAACTCAGCCACCATCTTGTTCTACCAACCATCTGCCATGTCTAAACGCCCGGTCGGCTTGAGGGCCATAAGCCGAACTCCTTGGGCCTTTCCGGTAGTCGAACAATTTAGGTCTGTAGTTTTGTGCCCCCGGGTTTCCCCGGGTTTACCCTTTCGGCTCAATTTAAGGATAACACTTATTCAGAAAGGAAACAACCTTTTGAAATAAAAACGAATTGACTCATAAAAAATGTTACCCGTGGAATCCAAACTGCGGATTCGTTGACTCATAATTCATGTTACCCTTTCACTCTACGAAAGGGGTAACACTATGAGTCCAAAAAGCTTGCGCGAATA
>JBFMEN010000027.1:0-33776 GCA_040753435.1 Candidatus Omnitrophota bacterium
TAGGCCGCCGTATCGCAAAGAAAATCAATAGCACTATTGTTGAAAAATACCTCTGGGAAGGCCTCACTAAATTATTGGCAGTTTATGATGGAAGCGATAACTTGGTGGCTCGTTTTGAATACGCCGATGCAAGAACACCATTTGCCATGATGAAGGGAGGAGTGAAATACTACCTCACTTACGATCAAGTGGGTAGCCTTCGCGCCGTCACTGACTCCAGCGGCACTGTCGTCAAACGCATCGATTATGACTCTTTCGGAAACATCCTCAGCGACAGCACCCCGTCGTTTTCCGTGCCCTTCGGCTTCGCCGGCGGCCTTCACGACCTCGACACCGGCCTCGTCCGCTTCGGCTTTCGCGACTACGATCCTGAAACCGGCCGCTGGACCGCCAAAGACCCGATTCGTTTCCTGAGTGGTGAGACGGATGTCTACGGCTACGCCGCCAATAATCCCATCAGCTTCACTGATCCATTAGGTTTAGCAGCGGATGATGTATGTGAGTTTGATTTGGGGGATGTTTTTAAGCCAATTATAGACTGGAGCGCAGAGGTGAATTGGGAGACAGTTGGAATTGGGACAGTTTCTTTGATTAGTGGAGTTGCTTCTGTAGCAGGAGGTTCTGCAGCGCTTGAATCTACTTGGGGAGCAGTAGGAGCAGAAGCAGTTATTGGGGGTATAATTGCCACTGGTTTTGGCCTAGGCGATATAATTGTCGGGTTCCAAGGAGGTGAATCTCAACTCCTAAAAGCCAGGGAAGATGTTAAAAGATTGCCAGCGATAATAAGAAGATTAATGACCATTAGTGGCATTGAACCTTAACAAGAAAGGTATAAAAATATGCAATATGCAAGTTTTGGAAAAAGATTTTTAGCTTTTCTTATAGATGCCATTATTATTTATTTGGTTTCATTTATTACTTTTTTAATTACAAGGATGGAAATTAATATAAGTGGAATGATGATCATGGGATTTTTTTTGTCCATTCTATATTTTTCATCTTCTTGGCTATTCTTCTTAGGAAAAAGCTTAGGAGCTCAATTAATAAGAATAAAAGTTGTATTTTCCGGATCGAAAAAAATTATAGTAAAAAAAGTTATATTACGATCTATTTTAGTTGCTCCAATTGTTGCCCCGGTTGGTTATGTTGTATTATTGGTAATTATTTATATAATTTCTTCGATAAACATACAGCGAAAAGAACCTTTTAAGACAAAAAAACAGATGTTCTGGGATTTAGCAGCTGATACTGTTGTCGTGGCAACATGAGTTAAAATCTCAATGATAAAAAAGGTGCCAGGCACCGCAGGGACAGGCATAAATAGACTCTTGTGGTGACGCAACGCCCTGATTGTCCGGCTTGAGTGGTTGGAAGGCCGGATAACCGTCGCGCGTTTTAACATAATGCGTCTTATCGTAAGTTGCCTTTGAAAATAATTCGTGACAAACGCGATTGAAGTTTTTTGTTTGTGCTGTGTGTTTGAGAGAACACAGAAAGCTTGCCGACAAGTATGTTCTCTCCACACACAACACAAACAAATTGTCCATTAAACCATGAGCCTTCGGCTCATGACGCTGAACTTCGTTCAGCATACGTTTGATATTCTGATCGACGGTTTTAATAAATGATCCGGAAGGTATCGATTTGGGTCTGCCCCGTCAAATCACTGTGCTGACTCATTACTTTAAAATGAGTCAGTCCCGAATCTCCGAAGAAAAACAATCTGATCAACAATGATTCTGCGAGTGCATTTTCCATAAGCATTATTTGATCTTTTCCGTGACGCTTTCCGATAACGACGCTGAAGGGCAGATTGCTTCCCTCAAGAGGTTTTTTGCGGACTATTCCGTTTTCCTCAAAGAAAAGGAATTGAGGCGTTCCTTTTCCGAATCTTTCCGAGTTTATCCGGCACAGTTTATTTTCCATATCGATCGCGATATTATCCGGAAAGATTGTCCAGGCGCCTTGATGCCCGACGGGCGAAAAGATTTCGCTGGCCCTGGGATAGCCTCCGGCCATGGACCATAAAAAGGAAATATATTTTCCGGATTTCGGGGACCCGGCTTGTTTTAACATTTCCGGGCTTTTATTTATTAACTCGGCTTTTTTGAGATCCCATCGGGCAACAAATGGGTAGAGGATAATATTTTCGATCATTTGGTTATAAATGAGAAGGAATGACGGGGAAGGATCGCCATGGGTCAAACCAAGGAGCTGCCCTGTTTGTTCACCCAGCAGAGGTCCGGCTGCCGCTTGCGCCTGAAACCTGGATAGATGAATAATCGATTTCAGAAAATCGGCGGCCTGGGAATCCGTCATCCCCGCCCCGATCAGGAGATCGACGGCCTGATTGCCGCTGTTATTAAGAAGCCGGAAATAGTTTAAAGCTTCCCGTTCGCTTCTCGATAGGAGCGCGTTGGCCAGCCAGTACGACTGACGATTGTTGATGGTGGCTCCGTCAAATGTCACCTTGCGCCGGGCTACTGCCTTGATAAAATGACCAGGCGGCCACCAGGTGTTGATAATACTATTTTCCGGTGTGTTCTTTTTGATGTCCGTCAGGGCAGCATCCCAGGTTGAGTTAAAAATGGAATTCAACAGCCGGGGCATGGCGCGTTCGGCGGAAAGGACTTTTGGGAAAATCGCGAGCAGCGCGAGCGCCGCGCAAGCTACGGAAAAAAGCGGTTTCCTTTGAGCCGGGAACCATGACCCGAATTTTTCCAGCAGGTCACTGAGTCCCAGGGTGAACAAAAGCGCCATGGGAACGACTCCAAGGAGAGCGAAACGTTGCGCGCCGAGGCTTATGACGATGGTTGCGGAGGCAAAAACTGCGGTGAACAGCCAGATTTTGTTTCTAACGTCTTTGACGCCCAAACGGAAAAAACGGACCAGACCGGTCAGAAAACCGGCGACCGCGATCAAAAATAAAAGGTTTCCTCCGGTCAGGTTGATAATATCCGTAAATGAAGCGTGCTTGAGTTCTCCCACGGCGATATATGTATCCGGCCAAACCGATATCGTCCGGTTGAAAAATCCCTGAAGGGCCTGCCAGCCTTCCTTAAACAGGACAGCAATCTCGTTCAACCCAAAGATCAAACCGATACCGGCCAGGGCCGATATTAAAAAAGAGAGGAAAATAAGGAATCCGCTTCTTAATGTTTTTTGACTGGCGTAATCAATGGCAATGATCAACAGGATCGACGCGACAATGATGCTTGCCAGAAAGACCCAGCCCTGCCAGAAGAGGCTGTAAAGTGTGAGAACAGCACCGAGAATAAAGCCTGTGCCGGCTTGCCCTTTTTTTGTTTTTGCCTGGAAACCGGATGAAAGAATCATAATGATTATGATCGGAAAAAGAATGTTATAGGGGTCGTTGTCGTACCAGGCAAAGCAGCTTCTTTTCAGAAAGATTTCGGCAAGGACAAAATAGACCGATCCAATTAACGCTGCCCAGGGAGAGATGCCTATATTTTTAACAGTCAGGAGAAACGAGGCAAGCGCGAGCAGGGTGATCACTAACGGGGTAAAACTCACGGAAAACACAAGCGGGATCTTGGGATCAAAGAATGCGAGAATTTTATGGACTGCGAACCCGGCGTAAGGGTGGAGGTTTAAAGGCTCCCAATATCCGTCGGGAGCCGCCATTTTGGGATTAAAATATTTGCTTCCCCTGATGCGCCGGGCGATCGTCCCTTCGCTGGCGATGTTTTTCGTTAAGTCATAATAGTAATAGGAATCCGAGGCCAGAAGATAAGGGTATCTCCGGCGTGAGGGGTTTGAGGCGTCGATCTTCCCGGCGGTTTCATCAATGGTTTTCAGAAATTTTTCCCGTTCTTTGGAAAGAAGTTCGTTGAGTTTTCTCGAGACAATATCCTGTTTTTGCGATTGCGACAAATTGTCATTTATTGCTGAGGAGATATTCGATTGAATCGTTTCCCTGGCAGTATTCATAACGAGAACGGAAGCCTTGCTGCGCGCTTCATCAGATACGAATGTTCTCAATGGAAAAAGGCGGATATAAGTTGCCGGAATGGCCGTTATAAAGAAGATAATAGCGAAGATGATGGATGGGGCGATTGTTTTTTTTAACATGAAAAGCCGGATTATAGATCGTTTGTGTTGAGATATTCTACCAAAGATTCACGGATTTTGTTAGAAGGAATTGCAAAACTGGAGTGATCATTTGCGCCTTCATCAGCTGTCATCAAACCGATGAGCCGGCCGTCTTCGTCAAAGAGAGGTCCGCCGCTGTCCCCCTGATAAAGATTAATGCTTGTCTGGATAAGGTCTGTCCGTTGCTGTCCAATATATTTAAGTTTGCGGTTAACGCCGATGCCGATGATTTTCCCTCCGGAAATGGTGTTTTTAAGAAAAGCCGAATTTCCAATTGTAATTACATCCTGTCCGAGCTGGATATGGTCAGAGTCGGCAAAGGGGACGTAAGGGAGCTTTTTACCGGCATCAATTTTAAGAAGCAAGAGGTCGAGGTCATGGGCAAGCTTGACTGGCTGGGCGAAAAATGATTCTCCGGAACCCAGGGTTATTTTTATCATACTGGCTTTATTGGCGGTATGAGCGTTGGTTACGATAATGCCGTCCGGATGAATAATGACCCCGGCGCCAGCCCTTTGAAAGGATTGAAGAACGGCCTGCCGGGCAACGATCATGCGGCCTGTGCGTGAGTCGATGCCTGCCTTTATCTTTCCGGCTTGATGGATATCCGTGTTTTCGGCGAGGACCTCCACGATCGAATCCCTGGTCCTTATCATCTGTTCAATAATGGAATCCTGGGCTGAAGCAGGCAGCGCAAGCATCAACAAAATCAAAATGACGATCAGGCTGATTTTCATGGATTTAATCTTATCATATAAGATATTCGGGACAGGCACTAATTATTAAAAAATCGATAATTAGTGTCTGTCCCGGATATCCCCCGAATATGTCCCGAATATTTGAATTTTGCTGCCTGCCCTTGCTTTTCCTTATTTATAAGTTATATTTATAGCTAAATTAACATAAATTTTCTGATAACTTTAAGCCGCTACGAAAATAGTATGAAAGTAAAATCGTTCACATATCGTTTATTGTCCGTGTTGTTAAGTCTGACGCTAACCGTGTCGTTTAATGTTCCGGCCTCTGCCCAAAACGCCGGCGTTCCGATCGGAATCGCCGGACTGGATCTGCCCGCGCCAGGCGCCATGCTTTCCCCTGGCATCGCGTACAATCCGCCGCTTATGGCAGGCATGACAATTTATCCGGATCATCAGTTGAAATTTGATTTTCTTATCAGCACGGGCGATGACAACCTCCAGGGAGACGCCTTCCGTGATGAAGCGAAAAAGCTGATCAATTACTTTCTGGCGTCTTTGACCGTTCCTGACCAGGAAATGTGGGTAAACCTTTCCCCTTATGAAGAAGACAGGATCATAGCCCGGGGGCTTGGAACCACGGAGATGGGCCGTGACATGCTCGCCCAGGATTATATCCTCAAGCAACTGACAGCTTCACTTATGTATCCGGAAGAAGAACTGGGCGACCGGTTCTGGAAAAGGGTTTATGAAAAAACAAGGGCCCGGTTCGGCACCACTGAAATCCCGGCCAATACCTTCAACAAGGTCTGGATCGTCCCTGAAAAGGCTGTTGTCTATGTGAACGGGGCGCATATCTTCGTCAGCGAGGCACACCTTAAGGTCATGCTGGAGGAGGATTATCTGGCGCTGGAAGCCAACAACGACAGCACCCAACACGGACTTGGCAGCCTGACGAAAGACAGGCTCGATATCATAAGCCAGGACGCCAGGTCGGCCATAAGGGAAATCATCATTCCGGCGATTGAAAAAGAGGTCAACGAAGGCAAGAATTTCGCGAATCTGCGTCAGATTTATTATTCCATCATCCTGGCAGCATGGTACAAAAAGAATTTGAGAGAAAGCCTTCTGGGCAAGGCCTACATGGATAAAAACAAAATTAACGGTATTGACCTGAAAGACACAGCGGTCAAGGAGAAAATCTACGCGCGTTATATCGAGGCCTTCAAAAAAGGTGTTTATGATTATATTAAAGAAGATTACGACGAAACCACACGGGAGGTCATACCTAGGAAATATTTTTCCGGGGGCGCTGATTTTGAAAAAACGGCAGTTGAAACAGGGGAACTGCTGGATTCGAATTCTGTCGCGGCCCAGGCCGAAGCAGGCAAGGTTAATATGGAAAGAGTCGAAGCGGAGATTCCCCTGACCGGCGGCACAGGTGAAGTTGTTATTCAGCCGGAACAAACAGTCCCGGGCAATGTCAAGATAACAGTGCCGGGCGATGAAGATAAAAGCGGCGATCAGGCGATGCTTTCAGAGAAAGAACTGCAGGGCGAGTTGCGGATTAAGATAATTCCGGGAGAATATACTCCTCATAAATTTGATCAAAAAACACGCGTACTTTTAAACAACCATTCTGTTGACTTGAGCGATAAAAGAACAGTCGAAATATTATCGCGTTTGGCCGGGAGAGCCGGTTTCACTCAAATGACAAAGGAAGGAAAGGAGTCATTCGGGATTGAAGATGCCAGGGCAGTGATATTATATGACGCCGCAGCGCACACCATCCAGATCATCGGTTTTATCGTGAATCACCGCTATTTCTTTCAAAACAAAAATATCTATGGCAACAATCCCTTTAGCGAGAACGATGTCATGGAGGTCGGGGGCATGAACGACAATATTGAACGCGTTGATATTTCCACAACCGCACCCCTGATCGCCTCCGACAAAAGCGGCGGCGCGTTCCTTTCTTTTGAATTAAACGACGTGCCGGAAACGTCTAAAAAATACGGCAAGGAAAAATTCCATATTCAACTGGTGCAAAATGGAGCCAGTCAGTTGGGTATTAAGAAGCTGACCATACTTGTCAATTATTTGATTGATATGGCAGATGAAAAAACGATTAAAACATTATCGCAATTGGCCCAGAGAACGAAATCCGGTCTTGACGCGTCCGGAATTAAAGGCGCTCGATTGTTACTGGCCTTTAACCGTGACGGACGATCGCAAATCCTTGGTTTTGTCGTAAACAGCCATTATTTTTTTGAAAATATCAACACGTTTGGAAACCCTTTTACAGTGGAAGATATTGCGCGTGCTGCGGGCATAGAACATATTAAACGTATTGGTATTTCTTTGGCGGCCCCGGAGGTAACCGGCGGTTGGAGTAATCCGTCCTTTTCTTTTGAATTAAACGACGTGCCAAAAGCGCCTGAAAAATCAGGAAGCGTTTCATCCCCAACCGGAGCATCCACCCGGCATTTTAAAATTTTGTATACTTCAACTCTTTCCAGAAATAATCAACCCCCGTTAATATCAACAGAAACAGGAATGTTTGTGGCGCCGCCGCAGGTTCCATTTAAACAGATTTATTTACAAGACACTGAAGGAGTAAAAGATTTTCTGCGTTTATTGGCCCAACGGGCAAAAGAAAATAATATCTCCATGCCCGATGACATCCTTGACTGGCAGATCCCCTTTTTAGCTGAGTATGTCGATCCCGTCTTTTCCGATAAGACGATACCTGTCGCATTAGGGGTATATGAACGGGGCGCAGAAGAGGATAAGGTCGCTTTTGTGCCTTTAACTGATCCCAGACTGGTCAACGCCTGGCTGGAAGCCCTTGTTCAGCATTCACAAAAACCGACGATGCAGGTTCTTTTACCGCGCCCCGAAGGACTTCGTGTTCAAACGAAGATCAGTAAAGGTTTTCCCCTGGCCAAATTTTCCGATCCGATCAACGATCAAATTACGAATGGTCATCCCTATGAGCAGGGAGATGTCGACGTGATGATTGCGCAGAATCCCGGCGGTATGGGGGATCAGGCGATGTTGTCGGAAACCGGGAAAGAAGAAGCGGAAGGTGTTGAATATGATCCTGCCGTTCCCGGCGGGATTGATTTTAATCCTGCAATGCTGAATTTAAAAGAAAACGGCCGGACGGGGGGATTTGGTTTTGACAATGCTATTCCCGGCCATATCCGGATCGACGCCGTCCAGGGTGCCATGCCGGTGATTATTAACATTACCCCGGTCACAGATTTTCTACCATTATTAGGTCTTGTCCCGGAGCCGGAAGACCGCCTGTCTTTGCTGTAGAGCCATCCGTATTTTAAAAAACTTAAAGCATATCGCAGTAATTCTTTAACAAAATTAAAAAACAGGCTTGAAAAACTTTAATTTTTGTTTTATCCTTTAGGTGAGGAGAAAAACAATGAGAGTCAATCAATGTCCATTTTGTCACGGTCATTACAGGATTAAAAAGCTGGAATGCACCCAGTGCGGGGTCAGTGTTGAAGGGGATTTGCATACTTCGCCCATGATGTCACTGACTGAGGATCAGCAGCAGTTTATTGAGTTGTTTGTGTTAAGCAGCGGTAGTCTGAAGGAAATGGCCCAGGTTCTGGGAGTGACCTATCCAACGGTGAGGGCCAGGCTGGATCAGATCATCGAAAAACTCAGGAATGAGATTAAAGGAAGAGATGATTACAAACAGGAATTATTAGAGAAAGTAGAAGCCGGGAAAATCACTCCGGAAAAGGCCGCGCAGATCATCAAAGGCCTTTAAGAACTGTTTGATTAATTTTTGAACTTGTCAGGAGGCAGGCATGAAGAAATCAGAGTCACAGAGCTATGCCGCAAAAATTGAGGACATGAAGGCCGGAGGGAAGATTTCTGAGCAGCAGGCGCTTATATTGGAAGAAGCGTTTAGTCATTCGGAGAAACGCCGCGAACTTTTATATAAACAAATCAAGGAACAGAAATTAAAACGGGAGCGGCGGACTCTGGGGCTGCTGGGTGTTGGACTCGCGGGTATTTTTTTTATGCTCAGTCTTGCCGTTATGATCGGGGGCAGACAAGGTGTGAGCAGGGATATTAAAAGCGCTTTGGTCCAGTTGGATCAGGCCGGACTGGCGTTGAGCCGCGGTGACTTGGATGAAGCGCGAAAGAGAAGTCAGCTTGCCATCACAAAATCATCCCGTTTTTCACTGGCATACGCCATGAAAGGCCTGGCTCTTCAGCAACAGTTTGAAAAAACAGGTGAAGCGCAATATAAAGACGAGGCCGCGGAGGCTTTTTCGAAAGCGCAACAGTATTTTGAAGAAGGGAGGGGATCGAAAATGACAGGAGCAGCCTTTTTCTTTTTTCTATTGTTCTTACTTTTTGTCTTAACTATTGTCTGTGTGGTGTTTCTTATCCTGCATAACATTCTTGTTCAGCGGGAAGAAAATGTGAATGAATCCTGGGCGCAGATCGGCGTGTTTCTTCAAAGGAAAATTGATTTGATTCCGGCATTATTACAGGCGGCGGAAGGTTATGCCGGACATGAAAAATCAACGCTCGAAGAGGTGATTAGCGCCCGTAACGAAGCCGGGAAAGATTTGGCCGGGATTGAAGGAACCGGGGCGGATAAAAAAGAACAGCTCGAACTGATGAATCATATTCAGCAATTGATCAGTAACGGTTTAAGCCGGATCAAAGCCCTGGTGGAAATGTATCCGGACCTGAAGGCTAATCAAAATTATCTGACACTGCAGGATCAGATTGAAGAGGTTGAAAAGAGCATCGCCCTTGCCCGGCAGAAATTTAATAAAAGGGTCAAGGCTTATAACGTCAGTTTACGTCAGTTTCCGTTTAACTTGCTGGCATCGGCAGGACGGTTTCAGACAAAACAGTATTTTGAAACCCCAGCTGAATAAGGTTTTTTAATGAAGTCAAATCCGGATTCTTAAATGGGAGGGATAAAATGGGTTCAAGATTACAATCGAGAAAAGGTCAGTCCGCGATTGGTATGGTGGTTGTGATGTTGATCATTCTGGCCCTGATGGGAGCGAGCGTCATCCTGACCTATAATGGTCTGGTTAAAGCGGAAAAAACCGTAGAAGAGTCATGGGCTCAGATTGCCACCGTACTGCAACGGAGATTTGATTTGATTCCTAATCTGATTGAAACCGTCAAGGGGTATGCCGCGCATGAGCGCCAAACGCTGGAGGCGGTTACCGCAGCGCGGGCCGCCGCTAATGATGCTGTCATGGCGGTTGGAGGAAAATGGGCTGAAGGAGGCATGGCGCAGATAGCAGCGACCCAGGCAGGCCTCAGCGCCGCAATGCGCAGTTTATTCGCCCTGGTTGAAAATTATCCGAATCTTAAGGCGTCATCAAACTTTATGGCCCTGCAGGACCAGTTTGAGGGAACGGAAAACAGGATCGCGGTTGCCCGTCAACGATACAACAGCGCGGTTAAGGTTTACAACACCAGGACTGAAACCTTCCCGGGTGTTTTTATCGCTCCGATGTTCGGATTTGGTGAGCGAGAAAGCTGGGAGGCCGAGGAAAAAGCATATGAGGCGCCGCGGGCGGAGTTTTAACATTCCAGTGGGAGAATTATGACGATAAAGAGATTGATCATGATGGGATATTTACTCCTTGGAATTTGTGTGCCGGCGGGGATGGCTGAACCGGCATATGATGTCGAAACTGTTCTCCGCAGCCGGTCTCCGGGAGGCGAGTTAATAGAAGATCACGCGGGGATCCTCGCTGATATGCATGACTATACCGATGATTATCTTAAAATGATCCGCAATCAATATGGTATTGAGGCTATGATCGCAGCGCTTCCTCATACCGGGCAAACGCGTTCAATCGAAGATGCCGCGGTTGAGATGATGGAAAACTGGAAGATCGGTGGAAAATATAACGGGCGGGGCCTTCTTCTGATATTAATTGAGGAAACCAAACAGGTCAAAATGGAAGTGGCGCGTGAATTAGAGGATGTTTTTACTGATGCGTTCACGGGATACATTGAGGATAAGCAGCTAAAAAATTATTATTTGGCCGGCGATGTCGGGACCGGCCTGATCGCGGTCATGGAGGAGATCGAAAAACGGGCGCGCCTGAAATTTAACGGGGATTATGACGCGGACCGTGTTCAAAGAATCGACGATGAATTTATCACCCAGGGCGCGGGCGCACGCCGCAACCTGGAACGGTATCAGCCGGAAAAGGTTTCCGATGCCGGCGCTAACTATCCTGCCGGCGCCACTCCTGATGAGGCCTGGCAGACCATGATCCGCAGTTATAAAGATAAAGCCCGGGATCCTGATCTCGGGGTTTACACTGCAATCACCCGCCTGGCGTACCGGGATTACACCAACTTGCCGGATTCGTTTTACAACGAAGAATATGAAAAATACGCTAATAAACCTTATGAGATCATCGAGCAGGGCGATTATGCCGTTGTTTTTTTCGGGAACAAGAAAGGGTGGAACAACGCGCCGTTCCTTTTGTCCAGAACTTCCGCGGGATGGCAGTTTGATATTGTCCGTCAACGCAAATACGTTCGCATGGGCCGTAATCCTGATTGGGGTATTGAGCTGGGGGATTATCCGCATGTCGGGCTTCTGGGGAGATGTCCCCGGTGGATGGGGCAGGATATTCCGCTGGAAGGCGGGGACAAGTATGAAATATCCGAGGATGTTTATCTGGCGGGAGAAATTCTTGATTTGAAAGCGCTGGGTGAAAAAAGCGATGCCTTCGGACCGGTGATGGAACTGGCCCGTTTATATGTTAAAACCGCTTTTAACCTTAAGGCCATTCCGTTGCTCAAGAGGTGCAAGCAGCTCGATCCCGTTAGCCCCTTGCCGTACAAATATCTCGCCATCGCTTATGTTGACGCTTTCTATCAGTACGGCAACGCGATCGCGGAAATGGAAGAATATGTGAGACGAGAACCGGACGATGTTTTCGGCCGCAATTATCTCGGGTATCTTTATTTGCACGAAGGCGAGTATGACAAGGCGATAGGGCAGCTGGAGAAGGCGGTTGAACTTCGTGAAGATAATGTCTACGCACTTTGCAAATTGAGCCGGGCTCATGGGCAAAAATATTTAAAGGCCAATGCTGTGGATATTTTCAAAAACGATTACAAGAGAAAAGCCCTGGAATATTACGAGGCGGCCAGTCATGCTGAAACTGCTAATGGTCTTCGGGTTTCATGGCTGAAAAGTTGGTTAGCCGAAAATAGATTGGTGGATCAGCATTGATTTTTAGCAAAACATGATATCGCCGGAAAACCAAAAAAGAGACTTGAATAATCAGTGTCTGTCCCGAATATTCCGAATGCTGTTTCCTGATATTGATTATTTTCATGAAAGGGCAAGCAGATGAAAAAGCCGAAAACGATACTAGTTATTTTTGCGTTTGTTGCAGGAATGTATTTTTTTATGAATACTTTTGTTCACACAAGTGTTTACACCGGAGACCCTCTTACTCCAGGAGCACTGTCTGGTAATTTGCTCCTTACTCTGATATTTAAACCGAAAGATGATTGTTTTAGGATAACCCTTCAGAATATATCAGGACAGGATTTCAATGTCCGTGTGAATGCGGAGCAATTTCAAGGAAGTATAGTCGTAATTCCTGAGGGGGAGGAGCAACAAGAATTCTATGGGGAAAGTTTTCGCACGGTTATTCTGACAGGAGTCCCTGTGACTTCTGTAGAGTTTTTGAAAAAAGGAGACGTCATTACCTGGAATATTCCGGTTGCCGAATTGCACAGTATGCAGGATAAACGGCTGACAAGGCAAGAGTTGTATGGTTCCAGTGCCTATGCAAAATTGGGTTATCTTGCTATTGTTCCGCCGGACGGCGGCTATATTGGTTCAAATGCGGAGCAAGTCTCTGAAAGGATAGGTATCAAATAAGAACAGGAACAACCGTGCACAAAATATATTATGCTTCCACGGAAAAGGATAAGAATGCAATGAAAAACACGGCAAAGATTATTTTAATTGTTCTGGGTGCTGTGGCGGTATGGATATCGTCGATAGCCGGACAAGTACTTTTTGCCCGTTGGCAAAATAATTCGAATATCATTATTGAAAACAATCCTGATGAGAATGCGGAAAGAATGTTTTTAAGCTCTTTTCTCCCTTACCTTGAGGATGCGGATGTTGTTTCATTAAAGTATTCACATGAAGGCGGGCGTGAACCCGTATACATTGCGAGACTAAAAGTAACGCAAGCAGGCATGGATAAAATTATTCAAAATACAAAAACGGATGACCATACCAAATACTTTGGATTTTTCCATTCCTTTAAATCGGCGTATCCACAGCGTTTGATTGACGGGATTGATTGGTGGGGTTTTAATAAACAATTTAATTATGTGCCGCAAATATGGGACTTTTCAGATCGCTTTGTCAATTTGGGCTGCAATATGGAAAACAATGAAGTTTATATTATGGCGGTTGTACATTAAATACAGGATATTCGGGACAGACACTATTTAAATAATTAGTGTCTGTCCCGAATATTCCGAATATTAATGTTTCAAGATTAGCTTGAAGGAACGGAAAATCGGATCGCGGTTTCAAGAAGCAGATATAATTCAGCGGTCAAAGTTTATAATTCAAAAATAACCATGTTTCCCGGGGTAATTATCGCTCCACTGTTTGGATACTCGAAACAAGATTTTTTCAAAATAGAAAATCAAGAGGCGAATCAGTCGGTAAGGGTGAGTTTTTAATTTGTAATTATCAGATTTTTTAAAACAATATGGCGAGAGAGTAATTACAAATGAAAATATGGTTGGAAGTATTTCTAGTATTATTAGCTTTAGAACCTTTGAGTGTTTCCGCAACGGAACCTTTCCCAAGTGAGGAGTATTTCTCAAAATCCGGTAGATATCATATTGTTTTGGCTCCGCTTCTTAGAGGGGGGATGCCGGATAATGGGGCGCTTATCCTATCAGACAAGAAGGAGAAAAAAGATTTTTCGTTTTCCGTCGAGCAAGTCAGCCTTAATTTTGATCATCCCAATATGGTAATGTCTACCGCAGGGCTAGGCTGGTATCGAAATAGCATCGCCGTTTTTAGCGATGATGAGAAAACTTTTGTCATTAAGCTACTTTGGCCGCAGTATGTAGTTTTAAATTTAGAGAATCACTCAATTGTTAAAGAACCTGCCGAATCAATATTGAAAGAGGCAGAAAAATTAATGGCTAATCTTGCTTTGAAATGGCTGGATTCAGCGGATCCTTATCAACGGCAAACGGGCGCTATTGTTTGTAAAGATTTGAAAATATCAGAGAGTATTCCAAGGTTGAAAGAATTGCTGAGTGATAAAGAGTTTTACACGAAATATGCCGGAAAGAATAAAGGTATTATTGTCCTATATGTCCGTAAGGCGGCAAAAGAGGCATTGTTGGCATTAGGAGAAAGTATGGATAGTATTATTACCGAATTGCCTGAAAAAGACTGCCTCAAATTCAAAGATTATAAATATGAGATTGATTGGGAAAATGAAAAATGTACAGGGCGTATTGAGATGGAACAATGCGACGTGGACAAAATAACATTTGAGCTGAATGCTATTGATAAAAACGGCCTTATCGGGACAGCAGATGGAAAGACCAGCGTTGATTATGAATTTTGTATTCCCTATATAGATCAGTATTTAAAGGAAATACAAACCATTGATTCACAGATCGTGTGTTATCACGGTTCCGGCGGGCGGATAGGTTGTAGCAATTCTGAATATTTATGTTTAGGGAATTCCGGCTATAAAAATTATAGGGATATTTTATGCAAACTATCAACACTGAATTATGTAAAACGCATTGATAGAACTTATCGGGAATAAGAAAGGCGTTAGATGAAGAAAATTATTTTCGTTTTTGCCGTCGGTTTGATATTGATTTCAACTGAAAGATGTTTCGCTAGCGGGGAGATTTTTGTCAATTATCAAGTAGATGACAAGGGTGGAACCTATTGCCCGTTACAGGGGTCTTCTGTCGCATGTATGCGGTTTAATGATTTTATTAAGTTTATTGATAACCATAAGAAAGTTGATCGCTTGATTTTGTCTGAATTTAAAAAAAATGTTTATAGCCCTGAATTTGAGCACGAGTATTGGCAGATAATTTCTAAAGCCCGTGATTTTAAGATTATCCTAGAGAAAAGAAGCATGTGTTCAATGTGCGCGGAGTGCAAAGATGGGATTATATCGGTAATTTCTGACTTCAATCCCTTTGATATTAGTGTTGAAATGGAAAAGGCGGAATATAAACAAGGTGAAAAAATTAATATTACAATCAAAAATACTGGCAATACGGCACAAGAGATAAGAGATATACAGCTCGAGCAATATGTAAATAACGAGTGGGTTGAAAGACATATTGATTTATTTTGTAACTGTAACCCTTGTGAGCGGTTGCCTGCAATTATTCAACCAAATCAGAGGATAAAATTAGAATGGGATCAGAAGTTGTGCGAATGGGAAGAGAACTCTAATTTTGATGCGTCTCAAATTAATATTGAACGCAAAATACCAGAGTCTGGAATTTATCGAGCCAGAGTTAGTGTATCTTATTATTCGGACGACTCTTTTTGTAATGAACATAACAGTGTGGTTTATTCCGCGGAGTTCAGCATAAGCGATATTATCGCTCCACTGTTTGGATATGAAAAACAAGAGTTCTTCAAAATAGAAAATCAAGAGGCGAATCAGTCGGTAAGGGTGAGTTTTTAGATGTACAATTTTTAACAAAAATAACCTAATCAAGGAGAGATTAAAAATGAGAAAGATATTCGTCGGACTTTGTGCTTTATTGGCATTTGTGTCGGTTTGCGGAACCGTATCGGCTGAAAAAGTTACGCCCAAACAATTGAAATCAACGGAACTAAAAGACACGATAATAACCGCGTACTTACAAAATGAAATGGTGGCCGGCAAAAATATGATGTTTTGCTCCACATTTCAAATCGCGTGGGATATCCTTTCCGACGAAATTATCAAAGAACCGTTGCAGTTGTCAGACCATCCTAAAATGGAACAGGCGCTTAACCAAAGGCTAACCGGCGTAAACGATATTTCGGAAGATTATTATCTTGCCATGGCAGGGTTTAACAAAGACGGGATAGTGGAGAAAATAAAACAAGCGTTAAAGGCTAAATTTAACGAGACTCCCGGTATTGACATAACGCTGGAAAGGTCCGAGGACATTCTCGCGTACGCTTTTTTATTCAAAGACCTTAAATTCGACAATGAATTTGAGAATCTCGATGCACCTATTTTATTTAAAGGCGAATCGCCCGTAAAATCGTTCGGTATTAAAAAATACGCGTTCGATGAAGATTATAGAAAAGTTGGGGAGCAGGTTGAAATACTCGATTATACAAGCGACGACGATTTCGTTTTACTGCTTAAATCGGACTCACCACGGGATGAAATAATTCTTGCCAAAGTTAAACAGGGCAAAACACTTTTGGAAACAGTTGATTCAGTGTTTAGTCGTATAGGAAACAAAGAAACAGTTAGCTTAGGCGAAGGCGACACCTTACAAATTCCCAAGATAGACTTCGATATTCTTCGTGAATATTCTGAAATTATGGGCAAAGGAATTCTTAATAAAGGTTTTGCCGATTATGTTGTTTCAAAAGCCATTCAATCAATACGATTTAGATTAAATGAAAAAGGCGCTCTATTAAAGTCAGAGGCGGCTATCGCCGGTCGTTTTAAATCAATATCAGTGAACGCTCCGAAAAATTTAGTTTTTAATCAGTCGTTTTTGTTGTGTCTTAAAGAAAAATCAGGGAAATATCCGTATTTTGTTATGTGGGTAGATAATGCGGAGTTGTTGATTTGTAAATAATATTCATTCACAAGTTTTGCATGCATTCTCAGAAAATCGAACAAGTGGAAAAAGTATTTAAAATCGAAGGCTGGCAAAGATAGGGATTTTAGTGCCATGAAAAAGAACCGGCAAGAAAAGTTAAAACGGCAGGCAAAAGAAATGAACGTTGAGAAAAACTGCCTGAGGAGCCGTGAATGTTATCCTCGTCTGGATCAATCGTTTCTGAAATTGAGTAATCCCAACCTTTCAAGTCTTGGTGATGTCGAATATCTGGAGGCGGTTCTTTCTCACTATGCGGGCGCGATGTTTCCTCTTTCTGATGAGCCGCCTAAAATTGATATACATGCCTGCGATATCGAGGATGATTCGATGCTGCATTATGCGTGCAGAGGTGGTGATTTAAGGGCAGTGCGTCTTTTGGTTGAAGCGGGAGCCGATATTAACGTTTTAGGGGATATGGATCAGACTCCGCTTCATTGCGCGGCAGCGTATCGGTTTCTTGACATCGTTAAATTTTTAATAAGTAAAGGCGCAGTTCAGCGTAAGGATGCCTTCGGATACACACCGCTGGAATGGGCACAACAAATGGGATATTCGGATATTGCGGAAGTATTACGGGATAACGAAAATATCAACGAGGATTTTGTATGAAGCGATATTTATTGATGATTATTTTATCTGTTTTTTCGTTGCAGTCTGCGTCGGCTGAACCGGTTTCCGTAAACCGTCCGTCGCCTGAACGTTATTGTTACGATTATGCGGAGGTTTTGTCCGCGGATACGGTACGTGAAATCGAAAATCAGGCAAGGGGAATACAAAGAAGTTTTGATATTGATTTTGTTGTGGTTACGATTCCGTCGCTCGACTGGAAAGATATCAGGGAATGCGCGGTAAATTTGTTTTCCGGCTGGGAGATAGGAAAAAGCACTCAGGGCAAAAAAGGCATACTGATTCTTATCGCTCCCAAGGAACAAAAGATAAAGATTGAAATTGGATACGATTTGGAAGGTATTTACACTGACGCCTATGTCGGCCAGGTGGAGAGGGATATTTTAAAAGAGTTTCTTGAGCAGGCAGAATGGGGCACCGGTTTTTACGCAACGATCGAAAGTTTTCTGTTCCGTATTTTTAACCATGACTGGCAGGATGAAGTCAAAAATATTTCATCTCCGGACGATCCTCTCGGCTATTATTCGCAGGGCGCGGGCGCGCACAATACCTTTGATTTCGGCGCGGCCCTTAATAAGCCTTTGCCTGATAATTACGATCAAACTCGTGAATATTTTAGCGCCCAGCCGACCCCTGAACTGGCCTTTGAACGCTATATGGAACTCTGCGCCAAGGGCGTGAAACATAACAATGATCTGATGCTGTTTACCGAATTATCCAACGAATTCTGGAAAGGTTGGAAGCACACCAGCGGCCAGCAAAAGGCCGAGGCACAGGAACTTTCAGGCCGGGGGTATTTCATCCGTCAGAATGATACTCGCGCCGTAGTGTTTTTCCCCGACGGGGATAACTTTGCCCAGAAAAAACTGCATCTGTATTTTTTAGCTGGGTCAAAACGCGGGTGGCAGGTGGATATCAACACCATGACCCGCACTATGCGTTGCGTGGGACCGGGTTGGTGGGCAATGACTGACAGCCTGCATGCGTATACGGAAATAGTTATGCAGTACTACAATAAGGGAGACAATGGATTTTTTGTGAAGTGGGATTCGTCGAAAGCCTTTTGTCCTTTATATCGCAAGAGTGAAAGACCCGGGGACAAGGGCAAACCCGGGATTTGCATCGGTGTTTGGCATCATTATGAAGGCGCATTAAGTTTAATGGATTATGACAGGGTTCTGGCGGTTAATGGAGTCAAAGTGCGCGACGGATGGCATTTTGACAGTCTTTTGGAGGATGCGCTGGTCGGACAGCCATATCGTTTTACGATATTAAGAGACGACCGGCAGATGGAAATAGAAGAATCATTCGGCCCCCATAAAGACGGCTATGAACGTTACCGCAAATGCCTCAAAACACCCCGCCGCTGGATGGGTGTGTATCTGGTTCAGACGCTTGACAGTGAATGGGAGCATACCCGTGCATTACGGAATCAGGGAAAGTTTCCTTACACAAGCTTATGTTATGTCCTGGAGGTTTATCCCGGCAGTCCGGCCGACAAGGCGGGATTGAGACAGGGCGATTTTATCATCGACTACGGCGTCCCGGATGCTAACGGCGAGATCATGCCATATGATGTCGTGGATCATTTTTATTCATCCGCCCCGGGGGAGGATATCACCTTGACTGTGTTGAGGGACATGAAAGATGTTGTTAAAGTCACAATCATCCCGGAGGAAACCATGCACAAGGGGTATTTCTAATGAAAAAAATGTGCATAGCCGTTGCGTTGTTTTTTCTATCGTCTTCCAGCCTGTTTGCATCAGGCTGGAACGATTATGTGCTGGATATCGGCGATGGATATTCGGTCTTTCGAGCTAACACCCTTGATATTAGTATTTCCAAGGGCGGGCTGCTTGTTTTTAACCCGAGGGATTTTGGCGGCGTGGGGCCTGTCGAGAACTATCAGATGCGGGACCGGTTTATCCTGCTGAAGACAAAGGGGAGAAAAGACAGGAATTTATTTGAGGGCGACACATTTCAGAATGTCGATTATGAAACAGAATATTATTTTGTGTTGAGAAAAACAGATGATTCGGTCCTGGGTCCGTTCAATGAGGCGCAATTTGAGAAACGACTTGCTGATTTAAACATTGCAACAGGGGAATGGATCAAGCCGGAGAATCCGCATCCGTACGTTGCCAGAAGAGGTCAATTGCTTTTCCTCATTTTCGCGATAATTGTCGTGATACCGCTTTTGGCGATCAGGTATTTTTATATCAGTATTCCATTGATTGCAGTTGTTTTTTGGTTGGTAAAACGCATAAAGAAGAAAAATATTCATCTGCCCCAGGAGAGAATATCACCTTGACTGTGTTGAGGGACATGAAAGATGTTGTTAAAGTCACAATCATTCCGGAGGAAACCATGCACAAGGGGTATTTTTAATGAAAAAAATGTGCATAGCCGTTGCGTTGTTTTTTCTATCGTCTTAAATATTCGTGACAGGCTCTAATTATTAAAAAATCGATAATTAGTGTCTGTCCCGAATATTCCCGAATATTCGAATATTCTGAAAAGAAACTTTACACCTTTTTAAAAGTTTGATATAACTAATTTTGTTTCACAGGGACAAATCACGATGGTTATCCGCTAGGGGTTGTCTTCGGACGTTAAAAATCCCGGTTTTTCAGTTTTTTCAAATTGACAGCTATAAAATCACGGAAGAATTTCCGCGATTAATCATGGGCCATTAGCTCATCTGGTAGAGCAGCTGACTCTTAATCAGCGGGCAGGAGGTTCGAGTCCTCCATGGCCCACCATTTTTTAATCAAAATAAATTCTACCCATGCTCCCTGTTACAACCAAGGAGAAAGTTTTGTCTGTAAAAGAAATAGATATAAACCGACTTAGAGAAACAGCCTCACAAATACGCAAAGACATTATCAATATGGTCAGCCGGGCCGCATGCGGACATCCCGGCGGATCCCTGTCCGCGGTCGAAATCCTTATCGCGCTTTATGATTACAAAATGCGCTATCGTTCCCATGATCCCGAATGGGAAGACCGGGACCGTTTGATCGTTTCCAAGGGGCATGCCTCCGCCGTTGTTTACGCCGTTTTGGCCCATTACGGTTTTTTTCCGAAAGAGGATTTAAAAAATTACCGCACGTATGGAAGTCCTCTTCAAGGGCACGTGCATTTTGGGGTACCCGGAGTTGAATTTAACACAGGCTCGCTCGGCCATGGTTTATCCGTCGCCAACGGCATGGCTCTCGGAGGAAAACTCCGGAAAAATAATTTTAAAGTGTATTGTGTTCTGGGGGACGGAGAAATCCAGGAGGGATCGGTCTGGGAGGCTGCGATGACTTCCGCCCACCATCATCTTGATAACGTCTGTGCCATTGTTGATTACAATAAGGTCCAGGAAAACGGGCCTACGAATGAAATAAAAAATATTGAACCGCTTGCTTCAAAATGGAGCAGTTTCGGATGGAACGTCATTGAAGTAAACGGTCATGATTTTCATGAATTAATCAGCGCACTTGACGCTGCCGACCAGGAAAAGGGATGCCCTGCCGTGATCATCGCGAACACGATTAAGGGAAAAGGTGTTTCCTTTATGGAGGGCAATTACAAGTGGCACGGAAAAGCGCCAAAGGGTGAAGATTTCGAAAAAGCAATGAAGGAACTGCAATAAAGTCATCAGTCGCTGCGATGTTGTAATGGATGACTTGTATAAAGATCAGGAGTAACTATGAGCAACGCGGTACCAACCCGCGACGGATTCGGGAAAGAAATTGTTGCCTTGGGAAAAGAAAACGACAGGATCGTTGTCTTGTCCGGAGATCTTGAGGACGCGACCAGGGCGGAGTTTTTCAAGTTCGAATTTCCAGACCGGTTTTTTAATCTTGGAATTACCGAACAGGATGTGATCGGGACCGCTGCCGGTCTGGCCAAAACAGGATTTATTCCTTTCGCATGCTCGTTCGCTGTATTTTTGACAAACCGGGCCTATGATATGATTCGTATCGATGTCTGTTATAATAACTCCAACGTTAAAATTGTGTGTTCGCATGGGGGAGTCACTGTCGGAGAAGACGGGGCCACAGCCCAATGCCTTGAAGATTTCGCTATCATGAGGGTGCTTCCCAATATTACGGTGGTTTGTCCCGCTGATGTTTACGAAGCGGCCATCGCCACCCGGTTAATGGCCGCGGCCAAAGGTCCTTTTTACATGCGGACCTCCAGGGCGGCTTTTCCCGTTCTTACGGGGCAGAATGATCCTTTTGAATTCGGCAAAGCGAAATTGATGCGCGAGGGAAATGATGTAACCCTGATCGCATGCGGAATTATGGTTCACGAATCATTGGAGGCCGCCGAGATGCTGGCTGCGGAAGGTATCAAGGCAAGAGTCCTGAACATGCACACCATTAAGCCCATCGACAGGAAGGCCATTTTAGCGGCAGCCGAAGAGACCGGCGCGATCGTATCCGCGGAAGAGCATCAGCTTAACGGAGGTTTGGGCAGCGCTGTAGCCGAAGTCCTCGTCCAGCACCGGCCTGTGCCCCAGGAAATGATCGGCGTTCATGACATGTTCGGCCAAACCGGAAATCCCATGCAATTGCTGCAGCATTTTCATCTCAAGGCCGGCGACATTGCCGGAGCGGCCAAACGTGCTATCGAACGAAAACGATAGTATTTTCTTATGAAGGAAAAAAAGCTCCAAAATTTTTTATTCGGCGCCTTGATTACCGTTGCATTGGTGGTCATTGTCATGGTTATTCTTTCGCAGATCAAAATAATCCCCACAAAAGAATATCACGATGAGCAGTTTAAATTTACCGTTAAATATCCTGCGTACTGGCCCATCGTCGTCCGTCCTCAAAACGGGATGGCTCTGGTCCAGTTTTCTTCGCCCAAATCATCTGAAGATGACAAGGTGATTGAGAATGTGAATATTTCCATCGTCGATCTTGCCCTGAACCCGAAGATGATGGACATCAATTATTTTTCAAAAATAACGACGCAGCAGATGATCGGAACCTTTGGGGAAGGCCTGAATGTCCTGGAAACAAAGAGCGCGCGTTGGTCCGGTCTTCCGGCATTCAGGTTTTCTTATGTGACAAAAGAGAAGACATCGATCACCGGGAGCAGGATGAAATATCTCCATGTCTGGACGATTAAAGGGCAATACGCTTTTATCCTGACCTATATCGGCGAGGCGGAGGAGTTTGACGAAAATATGAAACGGGCCAATATCATCATTAAAAGTTTTAAATTCGATTCCTGAATTTTTTCCAGTCCAGGAGGCAGGGAGAACCCGGGACCCGGTATGCATCCGTTCCCGGGCTTTTTAATTTATGAATGAGACGCTTGAAAAAATTTCCCCGCGCTGTCCTGTTTTCGGCCAGTGTGGAGGCTGCCAGTTCCAGGACGTGTCCTACGAGGATGAGCTGGCGATAAAGAGCAAGATGCTGCATGAATTGTTCCGCACTGCCGGCATTTCCCCTGAAGTCATTGCTCCGATCGAGCCTTCCCCGAAAGAATATCATTACCGCTGCCGTCTTGACATGAAGTTCCTGAAGATCAAGTCCGGCGAAATGTTCATGGGCTTCAGCCCGGTCAAAGGTTTCAAAGTCGTGGAGGTCGAGGATTGTCCTTTGGCGATGGAGCCCGTTTCGATGTTCCTTCCGCAATTGAAAAAGCTGGCCTGCGCGAAGATACCGGCGAAATACCGCAACGCCAATTTAACGGTCAAGACCGGCGACGACGGCCGGGTTTTCTGGGGCGGCATCGGGAGAAAGTCGTTAAAGATGGAGCCTGCGGATTATTTCTGGACAACGATCGGCGGAACCCGCGTTTTTTATTCGCTGGACACTTTTTTCCAGGCCAACCTGTCCATTCTGCCGCGGCTCATGGCTAGGATACGTTCTTTCGGTTTGCTTGAACGTTCAAAAACATTTTTTGACCTTTATGGAGGGGTCGGCCTCTTCGGACTGGTCTTTTCCGGGGATGTCCGCAGGGTCGTTCTGATTGAAGAAAATATTCATGCCATCCGGTGCGCGCGTTACAGCATGGAGTTTAACGGGTGTGGCAATATGGAAATTATCGAAGGAAGAGTCGAGGACAAACTTCCGGATCTGCTCGACACAATGAATAACGGCAACACCGTTGCAATGATCGATCCTCCCAGGGCCGGTCTCAGCCGGGATGTTAAATCCATCCTGCTTTCCTGTTCTACTCTTAAAGAACTTTGTTACCTGTCCTGTAATCCTCAAACCCTTGTTCATGATCTGAAAGAGTTCGTACAAAACGGATGGCAGCTTGTGTCAGCCGTACCGTTTGATTTTTTTCCCAAAACCAGGCATCTGGAAACGCTGGTTGTTTTGAAGAGGATCTGACGAACCTGCAGCCGGGGCCTGCTAGATATTCATGCCTGACGTTGTATGGCCCGGATTCGGCTGCCCGGACAGTCCATTTTTGAATCTTAAGTGACAAATTTCTTTTTTCGCTATTGCATAATCGGTTATAATATTCTATCTTTATTTAGTCAATCCTGAGAAACGACCTAAATAATCTAACCCACATGAAGTACAGGCAAACAATTCCCTATCGTTTATTTTCCGCTTTTTTAAGCGTGATTCTGGCCGTAACCTTTGCGGTTCCTGTCTGGGCCCAGGGCGTATTTAACTTGCCTGCCCCCGGCACGATGGTGTCAGTCAGCCCGGCATACACGCCGCCCATCATGATAGGTATGCGTCTTGATCCTTCTAACCCGATGGTGTTTGACTTTATTGTTGATCGCGGGGATGAGAATGTTCAGGGAAATGCCTTTGAAGCAGAATCAAAAAAAATAATCAATTATTTTATGGCCGCCCTTGCGGTTCCCGAAGATGAGGCCTGGGTTAATCTTTCGCCATATGAAGAGAATAGAATTATGGCCGATGGATTAAGTAAAACCGAAATGGGCCGGGATATGCTTCTCCAGGATTATCTTTTAAAGCAATTATCCAGCTCGATGTTGCATCCGGACAGTGACTTGGGTGAAGGGTTCTGGAAAGCTGTTTATCAAAAGGCTCAGACAGATTATGGCACGACAGATATTCCCGCCGATACTTTTAATAAAATCTGGATTGTCCCGGAAGAATCTTCAGTTTTCGTGAATGATAATGGCGTATTTATCGTTAAAAGTAAATTGAATGTGATGCTTGAAGAAGATTATTTGGCAATGCAGGAAAATGCAAAAAACACAAAACACGGTCTGGGTGATGTTAAGAAAGAAGAGCTGAGCTCTTTTAATGGAGTAACGGCAGAGGTCATACGTAATATTTTATTGCCTGCAATTAAGGAAGAAGTCAATAACGGCAAGCAGTTTGCGCCGCTCAGACAGATTTTTCATGCTGTTATTCTGGCCGGTTGGTATAAAAAACATCTTAAACAAAGCATTCTCGGGAAATTATATTTTGATCAGAACAGGATTGACGGAATTGATCTTGAAGATAAACAAATCAGAGAAAAGGTTTATAAACAATATGTGGAGGCCTTCAAAACCGGCGTTTATGACCTGATTAAAGAAGATTATGATCCTGAAACTCACCAAGTTGTTCCGAAGAGATATTTTGGAGGGGGAATCGCTGACCTGGCGATGATGGTCTCAGAGAAAACAACCCGGGATGATATTCAATATTTTGCGGAAAAACAATCGCAGCGACCCAATGCGATTGTTTCGATGGGCATCCCGCTCAAGACCTCCGATAGTGATTCTGCCGATTATGCGATGTTATCAAATAAAATCGAAGAGAAAGTTCATGCCGGTGTAACTAAATTGAACAATCCAGAGGCTGTATGGATTATTTCTCAATTGATGAATGGAGTCAGGCTGGATGATTTAACGATTTCTGCGCGCGCAAGGAATGAACTGATTTCCAGCTTCAGCCTTCCCCTTGAAAAAATTGAAACAATGATGATCGAAAATAATGGTTACAGGCTGTTTGCGCCTTCAACGTGGGGGCCTGATTCCCGCAGAGAGAAATTGAAAGAAGATCTGATTTCTCCGAAATATAACCAACTCTTTGCTGCTGAAACAGGTCATCTTCTGACATTTATTAAAAACAACCATGATTTAGAAACCGCCGCAGTTTTAGATCAGTTGTTTGATTTTACCCGGGATGAACAAGTACTGACGACTCTTCGATCAGATTCCGGACGGCGGCTATTAAGTCAAATGAGAGAAATTCTTCAATCTCAGGATACGGATGACCTGGTTTTGATCTTCAGCAGTCTGTTGTCACGTATCCGGGAAAACTGGGGGTCGCAAAGGAATGAAATCAGAAGAAGTCTGGCATCCAATGCCGAAGAGATGCGATTGGCTCTTTGGAATGAAAAGAGAGTTGCTGATGGAGCATATGTGGGGCAATTGGCCGCGGCGAAGGAATTATCAGACTGGGATAAATACACTCAAGTTTTAGTTCAGGCGATCGAAGAAGGATCGTTGAGAAATGTTGAATATATTAATTATTATCTGGAACAAAGCGCTCTTCTTGAACGACCGCAAGAAAGAAATTATCAAAAAGTTGTTAAGACGTCATCGGCAAATGGAATGCACGGGATCATCCTGAATGATCGAACAGCGCTTTATAAAAAAGCGCGGGAAGCAGTTGTAAATAACCTTGGTAAAAGTTATTTGACTGATGCCGCCACTGCAAGAGTAATTCTTGGTTTAAATGAGCATAACTCTCCGGATTTAGGTGATGCCCAAAGAAATGAATTGTTCAAGCAAGCTCGTGAAGCAGCTGTAAGAAATCTGGGAAAAAGTTACAAAACCGAAGCTGCCGCAGCAGGTGTAATATTGAGTTTAAATGTAAAAAATTCTCCGGATTTAAGTGATGCAGAGAGAAATGAGCTATATAAACGGGCACGCAATGCTGTGTTTAATAATCTGGGAAAAAGTTATGAAACCCAGGCGGCTGCCGCTGGTATTTTGTTGCGTTTAAACAAGAAGAACTCTCCTGATTTAACTGATGATGAAAGACAAGAGATATTCAGAAAAGCACGTCAAGCAGCTCTCAACAATTTGGGAAAAAGTTATGAAACCCAGGCGGCTACCGCCGGTGTTTTATTGCGTTTAAACAAGAATAACTCTCCTGATTTAACTGATGATGAAAGACAAGAGATATTCAGAAAAGCACGTGATGCTGCGTTTAATAATCTGGGACAAAGTTATAAAACCCAGGCGGCTGCCGCTGGGGTTTTGTTGTCCTTAACCAAGAAGAATTCTCCTGATCTAACTGATGATGAAAGACAGGAAATATTTAAAAAAGCACGTCAAGCAGCTCTCAACAATTTGGGAAAAAGTTATGAAACCCAGGCGGCTACCGCCGGTGTTTTATTGCGTTTAAACAAGAATAACTCTCCTGATTTAACTGATGATGAAAGACAAGAGATATTCAGAAAAGCACGTGATGCTGCGTTTAATAATCTGGGAAAAAGTTATGGAACCCAGGCGGCTGCCGCCGGTGTTTTGTTGAGTCCATCTAACATAATTATTGATATGATTGAAGGGGACGTGATGACCTGGGGCGATCTGCGTGAATCTGCCGCAGATATTTATGAAAATCGTTATTCCGATAATGATATTTTTCCAGGTATTCCAAATGAGTTATTATTTATCGGGTTAATGGTATATATGTCAGGATTTGGTAGCGACATCCGTAACTCTGACATGCAAACTGGCGAGATGAATACTGAAGGCGACGCTTCTGCGGATCCTGCAGGTGCCGATGGCTCTTATGATGAATCAGGGGGAAATGATAGTGATGCTGCCGAGACCAGTGATGAGATCGATACAGATATGGGAGATATCGACGCTGATATGAGTGATATGGGCATGGATACGGATTTTGGCGGGGACTTTGATAGCGGCGGGGGCTTTGACAGCGGGGATTCTGCCATGCTGTCCGCAGAAGAAGCAGAGATAAAAAATGGCGGCATTGACTTTAACACCCAAGCGATGGCAGTGGAAGAAATCGGAAGCGGTTTTCATTATAATATTGTTCCTGATGTGCTGGATAATTTCCAATCCGGTCCGATTCAAATATTACCTCCGGTTATACTCGAGATTGCGCCTGTTGCTGATTTTCAGATGCTGTTGGTGCGAAAATAAACAGCTACCTGTCCTGTAATCCTCAAACCCTTGTTCATGATCTGAAAGAGTTCGTACAAAACGGATGGCAGCTTGTGTCAGCCGTACCGTTTGATTTTTTTCCCAAAACCAGGCATCTGGAAACGCTGGTTGTTTTGAAGAGGATCTGACGAACCTGCAGCCGGCTGTGCCCCTGGTTTGCCAGCTGACGGATGCGAGCTGTAACAACATAAAAGACTTCCGCATTGATTTTTGGAATTTTGATATCTATACTAATACCATATAATTAAATTTCTAAATCCCGAACGGGGAAACAGGGGATAATATGCGATTCGAATGATGAGTCAGTCCATTCGAAATCGAAGATGCCGCCGGGCAGGCGCGCAAAATTGCCGATGACAAATCCCATCTTTTCAATTTTCCAGCATTTTAAATTAATCCGAAAGATCCCGGTCTTCAGCAAGCTTAATTGGCTTGATATCCAAAGGATCGGTTCTCATGTTCAGATCCTGAATTTCCAGAAAGGGGAGGTGATTTACCGGCAGGGAGACCCTTCCAACGGTTTCTACTATATCTTGTCCGGACGCGCCCAGGGATATTGTCTGGATGAGAAAGGCGGGAAATATGATGTCGAATTTTTCCGGCGGGACATGTATTTCGGAATCGTATCGCTGCTTACCAATGAAACCCATTCGATGACCTTTGAAGCCGTTAATGATTCAAGGATTTTGTATATCCCAAAGGCCGCTTTTTTAAATATCGTTAAAACCGTCCCTGAATTGGGAATGGAATTCAGCACAGTTCTCTCCCGGCGCCTTCAGGCCAGATCTCGCCGGAACAAAACAAACATGCTGAGCAAGATTATTTCGGTCTACAGTCAGGTCAAACAGAGCGGGAGCTCGACTTATGCATTTCATCTGGCCGGCCAGATCGCGAAGCAGACGGGCCGCGACGTCATTCTGACAAGGATCGCCTCAGCCCTCAGTCAGCCTGAATCATCGGCGGGGACAGAGGCGACGCCTTCATGGAAAAATCCCGGCAGGCCTCTGGTTGAAATTGCTGGTAATCATGACCTGATCCGCTCACTGGTTGTCTCGAATGAGGACGGCGGCGCGGATTTCCTTAACGTTTCCTTTCATCCCGATGACGACCGTCTGGTTCTTGAGATCAGCGATTTTGTAACGTCCCTGGCTTCCGAGTATGATTATGTTATCGTCGATCTTCCCAATGACATGGATAACGTCGTTTTAAAGACGCTGACCCAGTCGGACGAGGTCCACCTGCTTGTTCATGACGATACCGGTGAGCTGCAGATGACGAATAAAGTGATCGACGCCCTGGTTGAAAAACTCAAGGAAAAGTTTAACGCGCATTTTGTCCGCGTGATCCTAAAGACCCGGCAGAACGTTTCGCCGCTGCCGTTTAACGTGATCCGCGAGATCTTTGATTTTGATATTTACGCCCGCCTGCCATTTATTACCGAACAGCAATTGTCCGAAGCCAGGGATTTCGGGGCCGTGAGGGTAAGGTTTCCAGATGAAGACTCGCCATTCGGAAAAGAAATGATCAAAATAGCCCGGGATGTGGGCGACGTAAGACTGGGGCTTGTTTTGGGCGGGGGGGCCGCGCTGGGGATCGCCCATATCGGCGTGCTGAAAGTTTTTGAACGCGAAAAGATTTTTGTCGATGTGATCGCGGGATCCAGTATGGGAGCCCTTGTCGCTTCGTTATGGGCTACGGAATATGATGCCGAGTGCCTGGCGAATATTGCCCAGCAGTTCAGGGACCAGCGATCAATGCTCAAGCTGCTTGACCCGGTTATCCCGATCTCCGGCGTTATAGGCGGGCGACTGATTAAACGCTGGCTTTACCGTTTTCTCGGCGATAAATATTTTTATGATACCCGGCTTCCCCTCAAGATCGTCGCCTATGATCTTAATAATCATCAGGAGCTTGTTTACGATTCCGGCCGTTTGATCGATGCGGTCCGCAAAAGCATTTCGATTCCGGGGGTTTTTGAGCCGGTCGTCGAAAATGAAAGGGTCATTATAGACGGCGGCGTTCTGAATCCTGTTCCCGTCAATATCCTGAGGCGGCAGGGGGTGAACAAGGTGATCGCCGTGAACGTGCTTCAATCCCCTGAAGAGGTTATGAAAGGCTATGAGACCAAGCGGGCCATTTTGACGGATAAAAAGGCGGTTTCATTTTTCAAAGCCCCGTTTGATTTTATCAGGCGCCGTTTTCAGCGGGATTACCGTCGTCCTCGCCCCACGATTTCAGAGATCATGGTCCAGACGTTGCTGGCATCAGAATATGAAATTGCCCGCCAGGCAGTTCTGGAAGCCGATGTCCTGGTTCATCCTGATTTGACGGGAATCCAGTGGCATGAGCTGCATCGTGTTGATGAACTGATCAAACGGGGCGAAGAAGCGGCCGAACGCGCTCTTCCGGCCATCCGGGAACTTTTAAAAAAGAAAGACAAGATCCACCTGACGGTGGGGGCTTGAACGGAGGTTTTTAAGAATTGGAAAAATCAGCGCCATCTTTCAGATCAAAAAAACTGATCAATGAGGCGAGAACCACGCTGGCCGGCGGGGCGGGCTGCCGCTCCCGTTGTTTTTTTGAAAGCAGTGAAGAGATTGTTATTGATTACGGCAAGGGGTCCAGGCTTTATGATGCAGACGGTCGGGAATATATGGACTTTTGCATTAGTTGCGGAGTGAATATTCTTGGGCATGCGAATCATAATGTTGTTCTTGCCGCGAAAAAGACCGCCGAGCGCGGGACCGGTTTCAGTTTGCTTTCGCGGGCTGAGATCGAAATGGCCGGGTTTCTGACCAGGCATGTTCCGTCGATGGAACGGGTGCGTTTTGTAAATTCAGGCACGGAAGCGACATTGAGCGCAATCCGTTTGGCGAAGAAGGCAACAGAACGCCGAAAGATTGTAAGTTTTGAGGGCTGCTATCACGGTTTTCACGGCATGGTCCCGGTGGAGCCGCGGAAAGAAAGTTTGGATCCGGCCGGTCTGAATATCGTTTTGCCTTATAACAACGCGGCCGCATTCAGGGAGGCGGTTGAAAGTAACCACCGGGAAATCGCATGCGTGATTATTGAGCCGGTGGCGGCGCATATGGGAATTATTCCCGGCGATAAAGATTTTTTAACAGCTATCAGGGAGATCACCAGGCGTTATGGAATTCTTCTGATTTTCGATGAAACGATGACCGCCTTCAGGGGGTTTGCCGGCGGCTTTCAGTCAAACGGGATTGTTCCGGATATTACATGTATGGGGGGAGTGATCGGCGGCGGATTTTCGCTGGGAGTTTACGGAGGAAGGGCAGATATCATGCGTTCGCTTTCCCCCGAGGGAAGTTTTTATCAATCTCCGACCATTGTCAGTCAAACCGTTTTGCGTGCCGGCCTGATGGCCTTGCGCCTGATGAACGACGCCTTTTACAAGGCGGTGAATAAAAAGGCGGAATACCTGGTGTCCTCGCTTAATGACGTTTTCATCGATCACAATTTATCGGTCCGTGTGTTTAATTATTATTCCATGATGAGCCTGGTTTTTTCGACAGCCCGTCCTTCAAATTATGAAGAATCCGAGGCAGTAAAAAATCCACTGCTTTATCAGGAACTCGGTCAGTACCTGTTGGGCCGCGGGATTATTATTCCCCAGGCGGAAAAAGAGCCTTTTTTTATTTCCGGAAAACACAGCCGAAAAGACCTTGATATCATGATTGGCGAAGTTAAAACCTTTTTTCTCGGGAAGAAAGATTTGTCTTAAGCCGCGATCTGTCTTGAGCCATAGCGCGGCGTTGATTTATTTGTTGATTTTCATGGTTCTTTTTTTAGAATAAAGGCAAAAATCAGGCATGTTGGGGGATCTATGAAAAGTTTGTTTAACAAGTTTCTGATGTTGATCTTTTTGGCCATGTCCTGCTGCGGCTGCGGGGCGATTCTTGTCGGCACGGCCGCGGGTGTGGCCGGAGCTTATGTCTGGACCCAGGGGAACCTGGAGTTAAACGTCAATTATTCCGTCGAGGAGCTTTATCAGGCATCACGCGCGGCGCTGGAAGAATTGGATTTTATGGTGGAGAGGGACAGCCATGATCATTTTGAGGCGCGAATCTCGGCCCGCAGCCGGGAACAGCGCAAGACGTTGATCCGAATCGAGGGGAAAACAGAACTCTTATCGAGGATCAGGGTACGAGTCGGGGTTTGGGGAGACAGGGATGAATCACAGATCGTGATGAACGCGATTCTGAGGAATGTTTGATTTAAAAAAAAGGATAATACATGTACGAAAATGATACTTATGTTGAGCGGCCGTGGGGCTGTTATATGAAACTCTATCAGGAGGCCGGAGTTTGGGTCAAGAGGGTCGAGGTCTTGCCGGGCGGGCGGCTGAGCCTTCAGAAACATTTAAAACGGTCCGAGAAGTGGATTATCGTTAAAGGGACCGGGCTGGCGATTATCAATGATGCCGAACACGCGATGTTTCCCGGAAAGATTCTGGATATTCCGGTGCACAGCGTGCATCGTATTGGGAATAACGGGCAAATCCCCCTTGTGTTTATCGAGGTCGCGACCGGTGAATATCTCGGCGAGGACGATATAGACCGGCTTCAGGATGATTATGTGCGGGAATAGTTTTAAAATCAGATTTTAACGGCGTCCCTTTGAAAAAATCCGTCAGCAGTAAAGAAAAATAAATTGAGGGTGTCCGAAGCGGAAGAAGTTTTTATTTTTTGCGTAAATGGCTGGGAAGGATGTTGAGCTGCTTGCGGTATTTACCGACGGTGCGGCGGGAGATGTTCATGCCTTTTCGTGTTAATAATTCCTGGATATCGTGATCGGATAGGGGCGACTTTTTATCCTCTTCAATGATCAGACCGATAATTTCTTCCTTGATTGAGCGGTTGGAAACGCCGCCTTGCCCGTATTCGTCATTCCCGACGCTTTGTGAAAAGAAATATTTAAGAGGAAATGTTCCCTGGGGGGTATCGATGTATTTTTGACTGATCGCGCGGGAAACCGTCGATTCGTTGCGTCCCACCGCCGCGGCCACGTCTTTTAATCCCATCGGCTTGAGCGCCAGGTGCCCGTTCTTGAAAAAATCCTCCTGCTGCCGCAAGATATAATTGCCTATCTCTTTGATGGTACTGCCGCGCTGGCGGATGCTTTTGATAAAAGCCAGGGCGTTCTGAAGTTTTTCTTTCAGGAATTTTTTCTCTTCAGGCGAGAGATTTTTTGTTTTTAAAAGCCGTCTGTAAATTTGGTTGACGCGCAGGGGAGGAATGGTCCGTTCGTTCACTTCCAGAAAATATTCGTCGGGGTTCTGCACATGGTTCTGGATTACGAGGTCCGGCTGGACATAATTACCTTCAATGATCGGGCGATAATTTCTGGCTGGCCGCGGTTCAAGGCCGGCGATCAGCTGAACGCAATGCCGTACGTGATCGAGGTGGGTCTTGAGTTTTTTGGCGATAAGATCATATCGTTTACGGCCGAGATCCTCCAGATGATGCTCGATTATTTCGCAAACGAGAGGGGCTTTTCCGTTAAAGCGCGAGGCCGCCTGGACTCTTAAGCATTCCTGGAGGTTGCGGGCCGCGATTCCCGCTGGTTCGTAAGACTGGATCAGGCGAAGGACTTCTTCGACAGCCGCTGTTGAATCAAGATTGAACGAACCGGCAATTTCGTCAATAGAGGTTGTTAGATACCCGTCCTCATTGAGCTGGCCGATGATCATTTCGCCGATGGCGATTTTCAGCGGATCGTCCAGGTCGATGTGAAGCTGGTGAAGCAGTTTGTCTTCCAGGGATTCCGTGGATTTCATCCTTGTTTCTTCGCCGGAATCATCATCATAATGATGATAAAGGAAGGGATCGGAAGAGCTTAAAAGTTTAAATTCTTCACTGATCGACTCGCTTAAGGCTTCCGCGGCGGCTTCCTTTTGTTGATTGAGTTTTGACTCGTCGATTTCCAAAAGGGGGTTAACTTCAAGTTCTTGCTCAATAGCCTGTTCAAGATCGGCGACTGGAAGCATGAGGATCTCGATTGACTGCTGCATCACCGGAGCCATGATCTGCCGTTGCGTCTGAATTTGTGTCTGTCCTAATTTCATGCCTTGCTTTCCTTAAAATATTGAACCCGCCCGCTCCAGAAAATAACAACGCAAAAAGTATACCATATTTTTTTCAAAGTTTCTTTTCGTATTAATGGTACGAATTGACTCATAAAAAATGTTACCCGTGGAATCCAAACTGCGGATTCGTTGACTCATAATTCATGTTACCCTTTCACTCTACGAAAGGGGTAACACTATGAGTCCAAAAAGCTTGCGCGAATAC
>JBFMEN010000028.1:0-24082 GCA_040753435.1 Candidatus Omnitrophota bacterium
TGAAACGGAAACATGAAAGATACCAAGGGTTTTCAGGTTTACTTGAAATAATGGAGTTGGCGCATTGAATAAAGTTTTGGTCATTACTCTGTTCACGTGGTTCGTTGCGCAATTGATTAAGGTAATAAACGGTTATTTTCGGGAAAGACGTTTTAATTTCAGATGGTTTTTAGGGACTGGTGGAATGCCGTCGAGCCATGCGGCGGGGGTTGCGGCGCTGGCAACGGCCTGCGGGCTGGAAAAAGGTTTTGGTTCAGTCATTTTTGGTTTGGCCGCTGCTTTCGCTATGGTGACCATGTTTGACGCCCAGGGCGTGAGAAGGCAGACCGGGCAACAGGCTGAAATCCTAAATAAAATCCTTGACGATATTTACTGGAAGGGGAAAATCGAAGAAGGGCGGCTGAAGGAGCTGATCGGACATTCGCCTTTCCAGGTTTTTGTCGGAGCGCTTATTGGTATCGCGCTTGCTTTTTTGATCCATCGATTTATGTAGTAATAATATTTACGGCCAATAATGATTATATTCCTGTAAAAGAGATTAAATAACAGAGGAGAAGGTAGTGATTAAAAGAGTCATTGTTGTCGCGGGTGTGGTTGTTGCTGTCATTATTCTTTTTGTGGTAATGGGAAAGCGACAAACCGGAAGTTCTCTTCAGGCAGCTCAAAGCCCAGCTGATCAGCAGGCGAGAGATCTTTATCAGCAGGCGTTAAAGGTTCGCGACCGGAAACCTGTTGAAGCCAGACAGCTTTATCAGGACATCCTTGAAAAGTATCCGGATACGGAGAATATCGTTCAGATTCAGAAGGAACTCCATGAGTTGAACATGGATTTGATCTTATCGAACAGGCAGGTGGAAGGGAAAACGGTCATTCATGATGTCGCCGTTGGTGATACCTTGGGAAAGATCGCCAAGGCCAGCGGCGTCACGGTAGAGTTTATTAAAAAAAGCAATAATTTGAAAAGCGACGTCATTCGCGTGGGCCAGAAGATACGTGTCTGGCAGGGAGATTTCAATGCTTTTGTGGACAAATCGCAAAATATCCTTATTTTAAAAGATGGCAGCGATGTCGTCAGAATGTACAGTGTTTCTACAGGCGAAAATAATTCAACGCCTACGGGCGAATTCAAGATTACAAGCAGGCTCGTTGACCCCGTATGGTTTAATCGCGGCGTTGTCGTTCCTCCTGAAAGCCCTCAAAATGAATTAGGGACGCGCTGGCTGGGTTTTGATATCCCCGGCTACGGGATTCATGGAACCCCCAGGCCCGAAACAATCGGTTCCCAGGTTACGGCGGGTTGTGTTAGAATGCGCAATGAGGAAGTTGAAGAAGTTTACGATTTCCTTCCTTTGGGATCGAGGGTTGTTATCGTCGATTAGGAAAATATTAAAAAACGACGGCAGCTTTTATGCTGAAAGCTGCCTTTTATAAGAAGGGGAACATAATGGCTTTCGCAATTTTAGACTTTGAAAAGCCGATAGTTGAATTAGAGAACAAGATCGAAGAGCTTAAAAATTTTGGCCAGGAAAAGAATGTCAATTTGCTGCCTGAAGTGCGCAAGCTTGAGCAGAAGCTTAATCAGATGAAGAAAGAAATTTATGGCAATCTCACCGACTGGCAGAAGGTTCAGGTTGCCCGTCATCCGGCCAGACCCTACACGCTTGATTATATCCATCTTATTTTTTCCGATTTTATAGAATTGCATGGCGACAGGCTTTTTGCCGATGATTCAGCGATGGTCGGCGGTTTTGCAAGACTGGACGGCCGCAAGGTCATGATCATCGGACATCAGAAAGGCCGCGATACCAAGGAAAATATCCAGCGGAATTTCGGCTGCGCTCATCCTGAAGGTTATCGAAAAGCGATTCGTCTGATGAGATTGGCAGATAAATTCCATGTCCCTGTTGTTATTTTTATCGATACGCCAGGTGCTTATCCGGGGCTTGGCGCAGAGGAGCGCGGGCAGGCCCAGGCGATTGCCGAAAATTTAAGAGATATGGCCGGGATAGCTACGCCTATGGTCGCGACTATTATTGGTGAAGGCGGCAGCGGAGGCGCTTTGGGGATAGGCATAGCAGATCGTGTTTATATTCTCGACAACGCGTATTATTCTGTTATTTCTCCCGAAGGATGCGCTTCAATCCTTTGGCGAAACAGCGTCAAGGCTCCTGAAGCGGCCAAGGCATTGAAGCTTTCCGCCCAGCACCTTTTTGATTTTAAAATTGTAGATGGCATTATTCCCGAGCCGGAAGGAGGCGCTCATCGCGATCCTTCTTTTGTTGCCAATGCCATGAAGGAAATCCTTGTCCGGGATATTGATGAGTTGATGGCGATGAGCAGACAGGATCTGGTGGAGAAACGTTACCAGAAATTCCGTAAAATGGGTCAGTTCGAAGAAACGCCCGGGCAGGAACCGGAAGCGCTTAAACTCAAGGTTAGTTGATGATCGATGGCCTCTCCAAAGAATATTTTAGACCTCTCCTTTGATGAGATTTCTTTTTTCCTGAAATCAATTAATGAAAAAGCTTTTCATTCCCGTCAGATATTTGACTGGATCTACCATAAAGGTATTCTTGATTTTGACGGGATGAAAAATCTTTCCAGAGATTTGCGACTCGTTTTAAAAACCAATTTTTATTTTCCTGAAACGCCGATCCTCAAGGAGTCCCTGAACAAGGATAAAACCGGAAAATATCTGTTCGGGTTGCCTGACGGGCAGAAGATCGAAACCGTGCTGATTCCCGCTGCAGGCCGTTTGACTATATGCGTTTCTTCCCAGGTCGGGTGCAAATTTGCCTGCGCTTTCTGCGCCAGCGGCATCGGAGGGTGGAAAAGGAATCTTTCAAGCGGCGAAATGCTGATGCAGATCCTGCAGGCCCAGTCTCTTTCAAAATCAAAGGTTACGCATGTTGTGTTTATGGGTATGGGCGAGCCGCTGGATAACTGGGATGAAGTCAGGAAAGCCATCGAGACGATCAATTCTCCCGGGGGATTAAATATCGCCGCCCGCCGGATCACAGTCTCGACTTGCGGGATTCCTGACAAGATTGACGCTGTCGCCGACTTCGGCCGGCAGATCGAACTTGCCGTTTCTCTTCACGGATATAATGATGAAGTGCGGAGTAAATTGATGCCGATTAATAAGAGGTATCCTCTGGCCGTGCTTGTCCAGGCGTGCAGGAAATATGTCCGCAGGACAAACAGGCAAGTCACCTTTGAATATATCGTGATTCCCGATGTCACCATGACGGCAGAGGCCCCGAAAGCCCTGGCCGGATTGCTCAGGGGATTTCAGTGCAAGATCAATCTTATTCCCTATAATATCGTTGAGGAATTTCCCTGGACGACCCCGTCACCCCGGGCTGTTTATCGTTTCCGGGATGAGTTGATATCATTGGGTGTCCACACAACGATTCGATGGTCAAAAGGCCTGGGCGCGGACGGTGCCTGCGGCCAGCTTCGGCGTAAATAAAAAGGAAACGGATTTGCGCGTCACTTTTGTCGCGATGAGTTATGAGAGCCTGGCTGTCAGCCAGCTTTCCGCTGTTGCAAAGGCCGCGGGACACCAGGTCAGCCTGGCATTCACGCCGTCTTTATTTGACGACTGCCTGCATATGTCGATGCCTTCCATCGCGAAGTTTTTTGACGAGACAGGAGCGGTTCTTAAAAAGATCGAGGACCTGAAGCCCGATGTCATCGCGTTTTCCCCTCTTTCCGGAATGTATCAGTGGGCGCTGAAGATTTCCTGTCAGGCAAAACTGCGGTGCCCGCGGGTTAAAATTGTTTTCGGAGGCATTCATGCCTCAGCCGAGCCCGGGCGCGTCATCAAACAGCCCCAGATAGACTATATTTGTATTGGAGAAGGCGATCTGGCCTTTTTAAAGATCCTTGAGCATATACGGCGAGGCGGCGAGGATCCTGTCGCCAACACATGGTATAAAACCGGGAGCGGACAGGTAATCCGGGGCGAGCAGGCAGGATTTATTCAAAACCTTGATCAGCTCCCCATTCCTGATAAAACGCTGTGGGAAGAATATTTGCCCAACAATGATTTTTATATTACGAGCGCCATGAGAGGCTGTCCCAACCGGTGTGCGTATTGTTTTAACAGTTTCTATCCGGATCTCGCGCGGGGAAACCCGGGAAATTATCTCCGTCGCCGGAGCCCGGCGCATTTGATGCGCGAGCTCCGGGTTTACAAAAAAAGGTACCGTTTCCGCGTTGTAGAATTTTTCGATGATGTTTTTACCATCGACGTTAGATGGCTTAAAGAGTTCGCGCGCCTGTATCGCCGGGATATCGGGGTCCCTTATCAGATATTCACGCATGTGAAGTATATTGACGAGGAAAGAGCATGTCTGCTAGCGGAATCGGGATGCGTCGCGGCTCAGATGGGGATGCAGAGCCTGGATGATGAATACAAACGCAGGGTTTTAAACCGGAATGAATCGACGGAGGACGCCGGCTGGGCGATTGATCTGCTCAATCGTTACGGGGTCAAACCCAAGATGGACCACATGCTGGGGCTTCCCGGCGAGCCGATTGAGGCGCAGGAAAAAGCGGCGCGCTTTTACGCCGAACACAAGCCTTACAGGATCCAAACGTACTGGACGAATTATTTTCCCGGGACAAAACTGTTGCGGCAGGCCGAGGCGGATGGAAGTTTGACTTCTGAGGAAGCGGATAGACTGAAAGACGGTTTCGACATGGACACGTTTACCCGGGCCAACAAAATGATCGATGAAAAGAAAATAAAAATATACCGGGCCTGCGAGTTGTTGTATAAACTTTTACCCAGTTTGCCTTATGCGATGCGGAAACGCCTGTCTTATAAACAGGTATCCTGGATGCCGCGCCCCCTTCTGTTTTTTTTCGCGTTTTTCAGCGATATGCTGATCGGTTTGAGCAAGCTCGACCGCGATCATGTCTCATACGCGAAAACGTACCTGTATTGGATCGGGCGGCATATCTTTCAGCGGACAGGGATTCCGTTTTTGCCCGCCACGCGTATTTATGACCGCGCCGCCGTGGATTTTTATCCTTTTGAAAAAGGGAAACAGGAAGCGGAGCGCCAATGCGGTCAGCTGGCTTCCATAAAAAGAGAGGAAGGAAGATGAAAAAGATTTGTGGTTGGATCTCTCATATGGTTCAGCGCCCTGATTTAGCCAGGATGATTTTGGCTGCGGCGGCGCTGATCGTCTTTCTCAACATTCTTCCCAATGATTTTATTATGGACGATTTCGATTTTGTCCTGGAATGGAATCTGATCCGTGATCTGCGGAATTTACCGCGGTTCTTTATCGACTACATCACCCCTGAAGCCCAGGAAGGCATTTATTCCCCCCTGCGGACGCTCGCCTTTTCTTTAAACTATCTAATCTTTCGCGATTTTGCCGCCGGGTGGCACGCGGTCTCGATCCTGATCCATGTGTTCGGTGTGTGGGCAGTTTATTCGTTGACACTGATTATGGCCGGAAATCTATGGGCGGCTTTTCTGACGGCGTTGATCTTTGCCGTGCATCCTGTTCACATCGAGTCGGTGTCGTCAATAACAGGAAGCATTGACACGATCGGCGTGGTTTTGGGTTTATGGTCTTTTTACTGGTATATCCGGTCGGTATTGCCTGAAGGAAGAGGGCATGTGTTTCATGATGACGGAAGCTGGAACCGGCAGGGCGGCAGAGACACGATCAACAAAAAGATTTATATCCGGTCGGTCGTCCTGGGAGTTCTGGCGATCTTCACGCATGAAATTATGCTAAGCCTGCCTGTCCTTATTTTTATGTTTGATTTTCTTTTTCTTGAACCCCGTTTTTCATGGAAAAAGGCCCTGAAGCGCGCAGCCCCTTTCATTATTGCAGGTATTGTCTATGTGCTGGCGAAAGCAGCTGTTCTGGGAGGGATATCGCGGGGCGATTACGCGTTCCACAATCCGTATTTGACATTTCTCGTCGTGATTAAGGCATGGGCAAAATATATCGGAGTTCTGGCTTTTCCACTGGTCTTGACGCACAACAGGATTATCTCAAACGGGATCATGTCCTTTGATGAAAAAGACTTTGATCGCGCGGCATTTTTTGCCCAATCATGGCACGATCCCCTGGTTCTGCTGTCATTCGGTCTTTTGCTGGCCATCTTGCTGACAGGTCTGTTTTTTTATCGCAGGAAACCACTGGTATCATTTTGTATTTTCTGGTTTTTTCTGAGCCTGCTGCCGGTCTCCCAGATCGTTCCAAGTTCCGTTTATTATGCCGAACGGTATCTTTACGCGGGGTCATGGGGGTATTGTTTGATTTTCGCGTTATTATTATGGAAGGTTTCCCGAAAATTTGCCACGAAAGAAAAGGCGGGAGCGGTTATATCCGTCGCGGTGTGTATTGTCATCATTGCTTACGGCGCAAGGACGATAATGCGGAACCGGGATTTTCATGACTGGACAAAATTTTATGAAAAGGCCGTCCGCCTTAATCCTCAAAGCGCATATTTGAAAAACGATCTGGCGATTCTCTACGCGGAAGAGGGAAGATATGAACAGGCAGAGAAAGAGTTTTTGAGCGCCATCGAGATTCAAAAAGATAACCCTCATTTTTATTTTTCACTTGCCCAGGCTTACGCTTATTCAGGTCAGATCCGGAAGGCGATGGAAGCGCTGGAAAAGAGCATTGCGGTTAATGAGAACTTTGGCGAGGCCTATTTTAATCTTGCCATCGCCGAAGTCGGACTTGGCAATGAAGAGGCGGGACGGCAAATGTTCAGCAAGGCGATCTCCGCCTGGAAAAAAGAGGGAAAGATCCTGGAAGCAGGGGAGGCCGTAAATTCCTTCCAGATATTTCTTTTGAACAGGAAGGGAAAGTTAAAACCGCTGTCGGCAAAAGATTTCCTGGGCGCGTATGTCAACGAATGACGTCTCCATTCTGATCCCGGTTTATAATGCTGAAAAATGGATTGTTCCGGCGGCCGAATCCCTCCTGAAAGAATTTCAATCTCACCCGGCAGTCTTTGAAATTTTATTTTGTGACGACGGCAGCAGCGATGGAAGTCTTGATATCCTTCTTGCGCTGGCCCGGCAAAATTCATGCGTTAAAGTTTTGAGGAATAAGGAAAATCAGGGATTGGGCGCCGCGATAAGGAAACTCATCCGGCATGCCGAGGCCGATATCGTTATTTATTGTGATGCCGATCTTCCCTTCACTGCCCGGGGCGTCTTTCGAATTTATGAAGAAATGCAAAACGCAGATATCGTCGTTGGTTCACGTTACGCCGGAGAAGAGAATCACGTGCCCTTTCTTCGAAAAATTTTCAGCCGGCTTTATTGGTGTTTAAGCCGGATCCTTTTTAATGTCATTGTGAGAGATATCGGTTCAGGAACCGTGGCCTTTAAAAGACAAAAAGTTCAGTCATTAATGCTTGAAAGCAACGGCTTCGATATTCATTTGGAGCTTTTTGCCAAAGCCGTCAGAAGCGGTTTGGTCGTGAAAGAAATTGGTTTGTGTTCGCAAAAAAACAACCAGGGGTCATTTAGTATCTTTAAACACGGGCTGCAGTCTTTTTTTGATTTGATCAGATGGCATCGAAGGCTTGCCGCTGAAAACAGCAAGAATCCAAATTGTCAGCGGGGAGCGGGATAGGGAGCTTGATTTCCTTCCATCATTTTTGTTCCTGTTTTTTTAATAAGTTCCGCCATTAACGGATTTTCAAGAAGTTTCTGGATCTTCGGGTTAGACTGGACGGCGGCCGGATCCATAGAAAGGATGGCTTGCATCAATTGAGGGTCCTGGAGCATCTGCACTATTTCAGGATCATTCATCAGCTCCTGGACTGATTTTTGAATATCCGGATCTTGCATCATCAGGGTTTGGGCTTTCTGCATTGTATCCGAAGCAAGCCCCGAAGGAGTGGCCATTGTATTTGTCATCGGGCCTTGGGAAAACATGTTGTCAGTTTTCATCTGGATGACATCCTGGGGTTGAACGGCCACAGTCCCCATCGTTGCCGTTTCAATAACGTAAGCGCCGTCTTTTTCCCGCACTCCCACTAAAGCGCCTTTGATAGTCGTCCCGTCTGACAACGAAAAGATTTTAACCGGTTTGAATTTATCTTGTGAAAATGACAGGGAAGCGGAAAGCGCTAGAGTGAAAATCATCAGAAAGAGATGAGAATGTTTCATAAAACAAGTTTATCATTTTTTTTAAAAAGGACAAGGCGGGGATTTAGATTGAGAGAAGAAAGTGCTGGAGGTGGGAGTCGAACCCACGCGTCCGTAAGGACACTGGTTTTTGAGACCAGCGCGTATACCAATTCCGCCACTCCAGCAAATATTCCAAAGATAAATTTAAAAAGAACAGCAGTATTTTGCTGTTCGCGCCGGGATCCGTTTCTTTCCCAAAATAATTTAAGGTAGAAACGCATACCGCCACTCCAGCAAATATTCCAAAGATAAATTTAAAAAGAACAAACGCGTACCGCCACTCCAGCAAAAATATTGCGCTGTTTCAATCGTCGCTGCTTGCGCTGTTGACGATAGCTATCGATGATATCTGAAAAACTTCTTTTACATCTTCTCTCTGCAACAATATGATCAGGCCGCCATGATAAATCATGGATATGATGTGATTTATCCATTGCGGAATTACTGATCCAAGCAACGCGCCGTTTAAATGAATAATATCCATAAAAATCAGAATCTTGCTAAGAAAGATCACGGACGAAAAATACAGAAGAAGCTGATACGCCCATTTTTTCGTGTTAAGCATGCCCCAGCCGATTGCCATGGAAGTGCAGGCTGCGGTGATAACAAAGAAATAAACATTCGGCGGGCTGACCTTTAAAGACAGGGCAAAGGAAAGGAACTTTCCTGTTAATGTCACCCCGCCAATCAAAATTTCAATGACCCCAATTAAAAGAACATCTCGAAAAGTTTTCAATAGAGACCTCGGACGCGCGCCCAGTATTAATGGTAAGCGTCTGAATACGCATTCTGTTAATTGAAGCGCTTTGAATATAAGTTTTTAAAAATTTGCCCTCAAAAAATTGGTGGAGCCGAGGGGGATCGAACCCCTGACCTCTTGAATGCCATTCAAGCGCTCTACCAACTGAGCTACGGCCCCAACTTTGTGAAATTCGAATATCCGAATTTGAAATAAACACGAAAAATCCAATAGTTCGAAATATTAAGAAATCTGAAGAATTTGTATTTAGAATTTTCTGATTTTTGGATTTTGTATTTGTTTTGAAATTACGGATACTTCGAATTTGCTTCTAAAAGATACGCCAATATATCATTGCCCCTTTTCTTTGTCAATATTCATAAAAATGATGATATGATATATCCGTTTTTTAATCATAAAAAGGACAAAAATGGATTGGATTATTCAGCTTAAAGACAAAACCACCTCGGTTATGGACGATCTTAAGGGTTTTCCGGTTCCTTCCTCTCCTGACAAGGGGTATGTGTTGCTTGCTGCCCAACAGGAATCAGGCAGGGGGAGTCTGGGGCGTTTATGGTCATCTCCAATCGGGGGGTTATATGCGGGGATTCTTTTGAGGCCCCTGCTCCCGGCCCGGAACATTTCCAGGATGACGCTGTTGTCTGCCGTTGCTGTTTGCGAGGCTTTAAATCAGCAAAAAAAGTTTAAGGCAAAGATAAAATGGCCCAATGATGTTCTCGTTGATGGCAAAAAAATAGCCGGGATCCTGATTGAAAGCGAAACGAGCGGCAGCACGGTTGAAAAAATTATTATCGGGATAGGTATTAACGTCAATACTGTTATTAGAGACTTGCCCGGGAATGCTGTTTCACTGAAGCATCTCACAGGGGTTGAATATAATCTTGAAGATTTTTTAAATTCTATTTTAAAACGATTTGAATTTTTATATGAGGATGCGGTTAAGAATGATTTTGACGAAGTTTTCAATCGTTGGCGTCAATTGTCCTGCCATCCTGAAATGAATATTGACCTGCATTAAAACGTCTGAAAGACGGTGTTTATGAAAAAGAAATGTTGTCGGGAAGGTATCTTGCTGATTATTCTTTTGGCCTTGTGCCTCGCTGTCTGTTTTTACGATGTTATTTTTTCAGGGAAGACTTTTAAAGTAACCAATTTTAATCCCCAGGCCATGAGTCATGGAGTTTATGGCTCGGAAGAGGGCAAGACAAGTTTTTTTCCGGTTATAAGCACAGACAGTTCGATTATCGAAGAGCCTTTTTATCAATTTATCAGAAATTCTTTAAGACAAGGGGTTCTTCCCTTGTGGAACCCTCACCAGGCTTGCGGCTTTCCTCTCATCGCCTTGATGCAGGTCGGTATATTTTTTCCGTTAAGCTGTTTATTATATTTTCTGCCGCAGGTTATCGCGTGGGACGCGATGATCCTTGCACGGTTTTTCCTTGCGGGTCTTTTTACGTATTATTTGATGAGGACCCTGAGGTTTAAGCCCGCACCTTCTTTGGCAGCGGCGATGATTTACATGCTTAGCGGCCCGATGGTTCTGCTGCAATACTGGTTCGCCAATGTTGAAATCATTGCTCCTCTTGTCCTTTTGTCATTGGAACGTCTCAGGCGTTGCCCCGATTTGAAGAACATTGTCTTTGTTTCTTTTGCAGTCGCCCTGACATTTTATGCCGGCCATGCCGAGCATATTTTTTTCGTCAATCTCGCGGGATTTCTGTTTTTTTGTTTCAGGCTCGTTACCGTTAAGACCGTTCATCCCAGAATAAAAGTATTTTTAAAATTACTGATGGCTTACGCGCTTGCCTTCGGGCTTTCAGCGATGGTCCTTTTGCCATTTTTAAAGAATTTTCAAAGCGAGTTTTGGAACAATCATGGCCCGGCGACGGGGCTCATTGCGGAATCTTTTAAGGTCAGAGCGATCAGCATGATCGTTCCTTATTTTTTTCAGAAACATCCGGTTGCCGCGAATTTTACTCCCATGGGCTGGACAGGGGGGTATATTGGACTGGTTCCGATGGCATTGGCTTTTCTCGGCCTCCTCGGAAAACAGCGCCGCGGGTTAAATTATTTTCTCTTCGCGGCGGCCTTTCTTAATATTTCCAAAACCTATTTCGGGTTCCCTTTTATTAACTGGATTGGATACCTCCCTCTTTTCAGACACTGCCGTTTTTATATGCACACGACGCACCTGTTCGCGTTGAGCGTTGCCATGCTTGCCGGAATGGGGGTCAGGTATGCCTTTGCCCAAAAAAAAATGTTTCGAAGGGGATTGATTTTTGTCGTACCGGCGGCGGGCTTGACAGTCTTTTATCTCTATCATTTCCGGAAGGCAAATCATTTTCAGCTTTCGCTGAGGGCCTGTTTGTTTGCAGGAATAATAATTATTTTATTTCAGCTGTTGCTTTTTCTAAGAAGGTATTTGAACAAGAAGCATTTTGGTACGGCTTTGATCCTGCTTATTATTGCGGAGTTGTTTTTTTATATTCCGAGAGGCAGAGATAACAGGATCAATTCCTTTCCGGAAGTGCCGTACATTAATTTTTTAAAAGAACCGGAGCCCCGCCAACGGGCATTCGGAATTTTCTGGGCGTTCTACCCAAACGCCGCTTCAGGTTACGGCGTTGATGATGTTGGTATTGTCCTTGAAATGCTGCCCAGGCGTTTTGTCAATTTTGTTAATCAGTTTATACGTCCCGGATATTTTCAGAAAGATCTTTCGCGCGCTTCATTCTGGGTTTCCCCGTTTACTTTTAAGGAAGAAACGCGTTCATTTTTTAATTTGCTTAATGTGGGCTATACGGTTGCCCCCAATGATTTTAACAAGTTCTTTAATCGGGGCAAGGTGAGGAGTTTTCTGGAGCCGGCTTATGAGGGGGAAGTGAAAATATTTCATGATCCGGCGGTTTTGCCCAGGGCTTTCGTTGTTCACAGGGTTATTTTTGAGCCGGATGAAGAGAAGTCGTTTCAGAAAATCCTGGCGATCCGGGAACATTTCAGGCAAGTGGCCGTTATTCAGCACGAACCTCTTCAGGGAATAAGCAGTCGTCTCAAAAACGTTCCGGTGGTGGATTCCTCCAGGTCGACTATCGTTAAATACAGCCCAAACGAGGTCCTTATTGACGCCGATATGGAGAATCCGGGATTTTTGGTCTTTTCAGACGGGTACCATCCCGACTGGAAGGCGTATTCAGAGAGCGGGGAGCTTGAAATTTTTATCGCCAATCATCTTGTGAGGTCTGTTTTCCTTGAAAAAGGAAAACATCGTGTTAAATTTAGGTTTGAACCACCGGAATTCTATTTTGGGGTAATCATCTCGGCGGTCAGTATGTTGATTGCAGGGTTTCTTCTTTCAAGAGTAAAATTTCGATGAGGCAGGCCTTGACTTTTTAATCGAAACTTTTAAAATGCCCCACGTGATAATCAGGGATGAAAGGGAGAAAGGAAGAGAATGAGAAACAGGAAGCAGATTACTAAAGATGCCAAATTTGGACATCGCCGTCCTTCCGGACAAAAGGGCCAGGAGGGTGACTATATCAATCCTCTGGATTTTTGGGGAATGAATACGGATGGCATGGAGCCCGGAGGGGATGAAACCGCCCAGGACAAGGGAAACAGGCGCAAATCACTCTTTTTCATCGGGGCTGATGATTTTTCCGGAAAAACGATCGCGATTTGCGCTATCGGAACGATGTTGTCGGAGCGGGGGATTAAGGTCGCCGGGATTAAACCGATTGAGTGCGGGACAGAGGACAATTTTATCTTTGAACAGGCTTTCAGTATGAACAACTCCTGGAAAGACGACCCGCTGGGCCCGTATTTCTTTAAGGAAAAGCTTTCACCGTATTTTGCGTTCAAACAATCGAAAGCAGGTTTTGATAAAGGCCGAATTATAAAATTGTGTAACGGGGTTATTGCTCAGCAAGATGTTACTTTTATTGAAGGTTCCGGAGGGTTGCTTGATCCCATTGTGGCAGGTTGTTCCACGGCGGATATGATTAAAGAACTGGGGTCCAGCGTCGTTATAGTTTCGCCTTTAAAACGCGGAACGTTGAGCCAGTTGATGATGATTATAGCCCAGGCCAAAGTCATCGGAGTTTCGATCAGGGGCGTTCTGTTCTCGGCCGCCGACAAAACTGTTACAAAAGATTTCTTTTTATTAAATGTTCAGGCTGTCAGGGATTTGGTCAAGGTTCCCGTAATCGGCATAATTCCATTTCTTGAAAAGGGATCGCGGGAAGAGATTCTCGAGAAATGCAGCAAAAAGGTGAGTTTTCAGGTTATGCTTGATTTTCCGGTACCCAATCCGGCTGTTCCCGAAAAATCTCCTGAAACAGCGAACAAAAAAATTCATCCAAGAGGCAAAGCTGCTTTCCATAAAAAAAGGATTAAGCGAACCCGTGCGGCTAAAGAATTCACCAAATAAAAAAGTTATGGTTGCTATGAGCGGCGGAGTTGATTCTTCGGTCTCCGCGCTTGTCCTGATTGAAAAAGGTTTTCAGGTCGAAGGCGTGACTATGCCTTTGTCCGGATTTATGGAAGGCCGTCATCCCGGCGGGGTTGACCCTGTCGAAGAAGCCCGGCGCGTTTGTCAAGTCCTTGGAATCCCACATCATGAAATTCAGATTGATCCTTACGCACAGCGCTGTGTTGTTGATTATTTCGTTCAGGAATATTTGAAGGGCCGCACGCCCAATCCCTGTATTCAATGCAATATGTTGATTAAGTTTAAAGAGCTTTTTAAAAAGGTCCGGGAATCCGGAGCCGGCTTTTTTGCTACCGGTCATTATGCCAGAATCGAGGATGTCCGGGGAGAGTATCAGTTGAAGAAAGGGACTGATCCCGAAAAAGATCAATCGTATTTTTTGTATGGAATTGATCCCGGGATATTGCCTGAAGTTCTTTTCCCGGTCGGGGGAATGGTTAAACAACAGGTCCGTCAGCTGGCTTTAAGCAAGGGTCTTCCTTGTGCGGACCGGAAGGAAAGCCAGGACATCTGTTTTATACCTGAGGGGGATTATAAAGATTTTTTAAAACAAAAGGCCGGCGCCGGAGCGTTTGTTCCCGGAATATTTAAAGACCATACAGGGAAAACCGTCGGAGAACACCAGGGGATCGGATATTATACAATCGGACAACGTGAACGATTGGGAATCGCGCTGGGGTACCCTGCCCATGTTTACCGGATTTCTCCTGATGAAAACACGATTTATGTAGGTCCGCGCGAATGTCTTTTGTCAAAAGGTTTTACGGCCAGAAATTTCAAGTCGTTAGGAATGAACCTTCAGGCAGGGGCAGTCAATGTTTCGGTTAAAATACGTTATAATGCTCCAGATGTTCCGGCGAAAGCAAGCAGCAGTACTGAACAGGGAGAAATCAGGGTTGATTTTGCACGCCCCCAGGAATCCGTGACGCCCGGACAATCGGCTGTTTTTTTTGACGGAGACCGCGTGCTGGGGGGAGCCGTGATAGAAGCTTCATTTTAATAAACTGAAATTTGAGAGAAGGGAAAGGAGAGCAGCAGATGGGGATTCAGCTGGATTCGCGAAATTTAGAAGGCATTGTCAAAGAAAAAGATTTAACGGGAATCGTTCCCGCTATTCAAAAGGCCCATAGTCAGCTTGAAGAGGGAACGGGTCCCGGACATGAGTACACCGGATGGTTAAAACTCCCTTCCTCCATCGATAACGGGTTTATCGATGACTTGGTCAAGTTGGGCAAGGAGGTCCGTTCCTTCTCAGATTGTCTCGTCAGCATCGGGATTGGAGGATCTTACCTCGGCATCCGGTCCACGGTCGACTTTCTTCGCAATGAAGCCGGGATTCCTGTTTATTATGCAGGCCACAATATGAGCCCGGATTATCTGGCAGGTCTTCTGGCGGAAATTAAAGATAAAAGGGTTTCTGTCGTGGTGATCTCGAAATCCGGAACGACGACGGAACCGGCTTTGGCCTTCCGGGTGATCAAAAAATTCCTTGAAGAAAAGTATAGCGGCGACGAGTTGAAAAAAAGAATCATTTGCGTCACGGACAAGGCGAAGGGCGCCCTTCGTCAGATCGCGAATCAGAATGGATACCGCACGTTCATTATTCCTGATGACATCGGCGGAAGGTTTTCCGTCCTCACGCCTGTCGGCCTTGTTCCTTTGGCGATAGCGGGGATTGACATCAGATCTCTTGTCGAAGGAGCGAGGGCAGGAGAAAAAGAATATGGAAATCCTGATGTCTCGAAAAACATTGCTTATCGGTATGCGGCCAACCGGTTTTGCCTTTTTAACAGGGAAAAGACGATAGAAGTCCTCGCTTCATTTTATGACAATCTTGTTTATGTTCAGGAGTGGTGGAAGCAGCTTTTCGGCGAAAGCGAAGGAAAACAGGGGAAGGGTATTTTTCCTGCTTCAATGATTTTATCCACGGATCTTCATTCCATGGGCCAGCTTCTTCAGGACGGCGTCCGGAATATGTTTGAGACATTCATCGAAATAGAAGAACAGAAACACCGCATCATTATTCCGGAAGACCGGCAGGATCTTGACAGGTTTAATTGCGTTGCGGGAAAAGATCTCGATTTCGTTAACCGCCAGGCATATAAAGCCACATCAGCGGCTCATCTGGAGGGAGGCGTTCCCAATATGACGATCTCCATGACTAAAGGGGATGCGTTTCATTTGGGCCAGTTGTACTACTTTTTTCAAAAAGCCGTGGCGGTTTCTGGTTACTTGTTGGGCGTTAATCCGTTTGATCAGCCCGGGGTCGAAGCGTACAAGAAAAAAATGTTCGAGCTGATCGGAAAGAAATAGGAGCAACATGTTTATTCCGCGGCATGTGTTCTTGTGTTCATGTGTCCATATGATACAATACGTTCAATGAAAAAAATCGGAAATAAAACAACTTTATTCATGGGCCTTCTTTTCATTGTCCTTTCTTTCGGGTGTATTGCCGGGGTTCTTTATCAGTTTTTTATTGATTATCAAGGGGCATCGAAAGAAATGGCCGACATGAAAGAAAAAATCGTTGTTCTTGATGCCGATAAGAGCGTCGCGGAACAGAAGGTGAGAGAATTTTCCAAGCGCGTCGGGCAGGAAATTGAAATGGATAAATTTTTAGCCGCTGCCGAAGCAAAATATGGAGATAAGGAGTCTCAGCGGAAGGAAGGGGATCTTTGGATAAACCGGGTGAGCGGAGAGTGGATGGTTACTTTGGGGGCGATGAATGGCGTTAAGAAAGGAACCAGAATGCGCGTCTTTGACAGGGATGCTCAAATCGGCGTTGTCGTTGCTGATACGGTTCTTGATGTGGTTTCTTATGTTTATTCTCTCGAAGATTCTGACCGGTTCAGCGAAGGTATTTACAAAGTCGCATTAGAATAAATTTTAATCCGGGAGGAGATTGTGGGAAGATTGAGTCTGGGCGAAATTGTTGTTCTTGTGTTAGTCGCACTCCTTCTTTTTGGTTCAAAAAATTTGCCGAAGATCGGTCGGTCGATCGGTGAGGCCTTGAAGGAATTCAAGAAAACGATGAAGGATGACGGCGCCGGGGAAGAGGATAACAAGCCGACTTGAAGCCTGATGGATGTCCGCCGCTATCAAAATTTTTCGTTCTGGGATCACCTCGATCAGTTTCGGTACTGTTTGTCAGGGATTTTTTTAACATGGGCAGTCGCGGCAGCGGCCGCTTTTTTATTTTCCGACAAGATCATCTTGTTCATCAGCAAATCAACAGGTCAACTGGTTTTTTTATCGCCCGCCGAGGCTTTGACGGTTCGTGTTCAACTATCGGTAAGTCTTGGGATTTTACTCGCCTTTCCGATCTGGGCTTGTCAGATTATCAGTTTTGTCTGGACCGGACTGAAAAGACATGAACAGAGGCTGATTTGGGTTTTTTCGTTGTCGTTTTTTTTGATGTCGTTGACGGGCGTTCTCTTTGCAGTGCATGTGCTGGTTCCTGCCTTTCTCAGGATATTGATGAGCTTTTCCTCTCCCGCACTCAGACCAATGATATCCGCCCAGAATTATATTAATTTTTATCTCGGCATTTTGTCCGGTTCTTGTTTACTGTTTAATCTTCCTCTTGTGATGATGGCATTGGCATGGTTAAAGATTGTTTCAGCCCGGCAGTTTTCCAGCTCCAGGAGAATTGTTTTCCTTGGATGCATGGCGGTCGGCGCATTGATGACTCCGCCAGACGTTATTTCCCAGATAGTGATGGGGCTGCCGTTATATTTATTGTATGAGTTTGGTCTGCTCATGATCAAATTATTTCAGAGCGAGGAAAAGGGGAGAGATTGATTTTAATTTTGACGTCTGGAAAGTTGATTCCGAAAAGTCTTTTTAAAAAAACATTGGATTTTAAATAAAAGACAGATATAATTTTTTAGAAATCGCAGCAGAGTTTTGCGCAATAAATCCTGTAGAACTTACCGGATAGAGGAGGGTATCAATGAAAATCGAAGAATTAAGAAGTTTGTTGAAAAATAAAGAAGTTATCGAGGAGATCAATCGGCATCTATGGATTGAAAGCCAGAAAGCCGGATACAGTATCGGAATTGAACGGGCCACGGATGAATGGCTGACTTTATACGCGGAAGGATGGATGAAGTATCATATGCCGGAAAAACACAAGACAATGCAGGCGAAAAAGAAAAAAGACGAAAAGAAGCCTACGAAAAAGAAGTAATCTTCAGGATCGGAATAAATAAAAGAATTTTGAGAAACTCTCCGTCAAGGTTTGGCGGGGAGTTTCTTGTTTATGGACAAAAGCGTGAGCGTAAAAAGGATGATCAGAGATGCCAGTGATGTCAGCATGCCGGCATAAAACCAGAACGGCTGAAAAAGAAAAATAATCTGATGTCGTCCTCCGGGGACAACAATTGATCGGATTAGATAGTTTGTTTGATAAATGACAGTTTCTTTTCCATCTACCAGGGCTCTCCAGTCCGGGTGATAAGCATCACTTAGCACTAAAAGTCCGGGTTTTTCAGTGGCTACATCCAGGACAACTCGATTCGGACTGTATGTTTGAAATTGAACGGCGTTGATGACAGAGTCGGTCAGCCCCTGATTAAGAAATTCAGGAGCAGAGGAACTGTTAATCACGGCCACTCTGGATAATCCGGGAGCCGTTATTTTCAATAATTCAAAAGTTTCTTCCATGTCTGTCTCAGGAATTGCGTGATAGACCATAAACGCCCGGGGGAGAGCGCCCGGACGCCGGAAAACACGTACTTCCTGGTCATAGACTTTAGTCAGGCTTTCGGTGTAATTTCCAAAATGTTTGAAAGGCTGGATGAAGCGTTCGTCATCGGGAAGAATGATGTAATGGACATTCAGCATATCCAGAAGTTTTTCCCGGTTGATAATGGGTATGGATCTTAGCGCCGGTGAGCGAAAATTCTTTTGAAAAAGATTGGGGGAAAGAAGGGTGTTTACGAAGTCAACGAAGCGGTGCGGAGCCATACACATGAAGAATCCGAGATCGTCTATGTTATAACCCGTCGCGGTGTTCGGGTAGAAGGCCCAGAAGTTTCCGTAACTTCTGATAGGAACCGGCGATGTTTTTAAAATTTCGATGTAAGGAACGTCGGGGAATGAATCGAACCGGGCCGGTCTTTCGCGATGTATGTAGGAAAACAATTCCGCAAAAATGATGCCAGGAATAATGACGGACAGGATTTTACGGGAAAGAATCGATTTCTTTCTGATGAGCAATATGGCAAGGAAGCATGCGGTCAGCAGAAGAGCATATCCCGCTGACTTGAGCGAAATATGAAAGTGTCCCGCGTTCCGGACCAAAAACAGATTAACGGCAGTCAGAACAACTACGACGAGGGATAGCAGAAGGCCTTGTTTGAGCAATGATTTCTGGATCAGAATGGCGCGCGTTCCCATGCCCGCCAATACAGCGATTGAGAAAGCAGCGAACGGCGGGGTGTGGATGGCATAACGCACCAGATTAAAAAAAGGCAGATAACCGATCCAGTTAACCCCCGGGAATCCATATTCCTTGGCAATGATAACAAAGGCCATGACACCGAAGAAAAAATTCAGGCCGTGTTTTTGTTTTTGAAACAAACCGAGGAAGGCAAAAGCCACTGGCAATAAACCCAGGTATCCTCCCCACCAACCGGCAAAAACCCAGTCGAAAGTGATCGGCGCTTTTTGAAAAAAATGAGGAAGAATCAGGGTGATGATACGATCCGGCTGTTCTTCCATCAGCAAACCCGTGCCGCTGGGATGCCCATGCCAGAATTCCGTGAAGAAATTCCTCAGGAAGGGAAAAAAGCTGATCGCAGAAAGCCCGGTTCCCAGTATAAAAGAGAGCGCAAGCAGCGGTAACATTTTACTTATACAGATTTGACGGCGGAGGACTGCGGCTCTGTAAATGAAAAAAGCAGCGCCAAAAGCGTGAATCAGAAAGATATGTTCGGGGTGCCCTCCCAGGATGGTAAGTCCGATGGTAAGGCCCAGAAGGGCGCTGTTAAGAATGTTTTGTTTCCGGATCAAACGCTCATAACACAGCAAAAGCAGAGGGAGAAGAATGTCCACGTTGGCTGTCCAATATTGAAGAAGGACCATCGGACCGCTTAACATAAAAATAATGGCTGCTGTAAGGGATGACGTTGTTTGGAACTTGAATGTTTTCATCAGGCAGAAAGTGAACACGCCTGCAAGAAACAGGCGCAGGAGAATCAGAATATCCCAGCTGAATACAGACGGCAGAAGATACAGCACAAGATTGAGAGGGTAAAACATTGCGACCTGAATCATTCCTACAAGAGGATATCCTGTCCCTTGATGAGGATTCCATAAGGGCAAAATTCCTTTAAGGAGGTTTGTTTTAATAAAGTGATAAACAGGTTCTTCCAGAACGGGGGAATCTGTCCCGTTTACCGGGATAAAAGGGGGCTTATTGTCTTGCTGTCCGTAAACTCCTGTTGGCAGGGCCTGGGAATTAGCGGTTGTGACTTTGAATGTCCGGTTGAAGAAGACGACATCATAAAAAGCGATGGCCAAAAGTCCGGCAAGGATCGCCGCGATTATGATGTTTCTGCGAGATATAAGTGATTTCATTGCGCATATTGTAACATAAGGAGATTAATACACAAAGTCACAAAGTCACCAGGTCCATGAGAAAATCAAAAGGCAGCGATGAAAGATTGAAGAATTAACTGTAAAAAAACAAAACAATCGGGAAGCCGGCTTTGAAAATCAATGAAATTTGATTTCTTGTGACCTGGTGAAAAAGTGACGTTTTAGAGCCGTTATTCCCTGTTTTACGCCCTGCTTTGCAACATTGACAAAGACTTTGAACTGTGTTAAAGTGCATTTCATATTAGTATATATATTATTTCGTTCGACGAGGTTATGATGAATTTAAAAATATTTTTTCTTTCTTTGTTGTTTTTTTCAATCTTTACAATAACGCGATCATTTGCGTTCTGGGTCTGGACCCCTGAAACCCGCCAGTGGATTAATCCGAAATATGCCGTCAAAGAAACGCCGCAGAAACAGCTGGAATATGCCATTGAAGTTTCTGGAGCCGGCGATTATGAAAAAGCCGAACATGAGATGCGCAAATTGATTAAGCACTACCCCAAGGCGCGCGAAGCCGCAGAGGCGCAGTTTTATATGGCCGAATTCCAGGAAAGACGCGGCGAAATTTCCAAAGCATTTGAGAGCTATCAGACTGTTATTGATAAATATCCGTTCACTCAGAGAACCAGGGAAGTTGTTGAGCGGCAGTATAACATGGCTTGCCGGGTGCTTGAAGGTGAAGTGAAAGAAAAAGAAAAGGGTCTGATGGGCAAAATTGTGATGACGAAAGTCGATGTCGAGAAAATATTAAAGCAGGTTATTAAAAATGCTCCTTACGGCGAGTTTGCCCCGCCGTCCCAGTACAAGATCGGGCTGTATCTTAAGGAGGAGGGGCTTTTGCAGGAAGCGCGCGACGCTTTTGAAAAGACCGTCAATGATTATCCTGAAAGCGATTGGGCCAAAGCCGCTCGCTACCAGATCGCGTTGGCAGATTCCGATCGTTCGGCCGATGCCGGGTATGATCAAAAGATTACGGAATCGGCGATTGAGGAATTTAAATCGGTGCTAAAAGATTATCCTGATGCCGAGTTTTCCATGGAAGCCAAGGGCCATATCGCCCAACTTCGTGAAAAAGAAGCTGAAAATACGTTCATCATCGCCGCCTTTTATGAAAAACAGAAAAAATACGAGGCCGCGAAATTATATTATTCGACAATTGTAAATGAGTATAAAGAAACTCAGTGGGCAAAACAGGCCCTTGATAAAATTCAATCGTTAGGAAAAAATCAATGAAAAGATTGATGTCATGCCTTCTGGCGGCTGTGATCCTGATACCAGGATGCGGTTATACGACTAAATCCGCGCTGCCGCCCCGTTTAGAAAAAATTTATGTCGCGCCTTTTAAAAACAGCATAAGTTACACTTCCACCGTCGGAGAACGGAACGTTTATTTTCCTTTGTTGGAGGTTAAGATCCGCAATGCAGTCGTAGATCGTTTCCTCTTTGATGGGAATCTGAAAGTCGCTTCAGATGAGAAAACAGCCGATCTGGTACTTAAAGGCGAGCTGGTGGATTATCAACGGTATGCGCTTCGTTATACCGATAACGACGATGTCCAGGAATACCGGATCCTTGTCGTGACAAGCCTGGTTCTTTATGATAATCAGAAGGAAGAAGTCTTTTGGCAATATGGAAGGTTTGCCGGAGAAGCGACATACTTTGTGACCGGGGCCCAGGCTACGAGTGAGGAATCGGCCGTGGTCAGAGCAACAGAGGATTTGGCCCGGCGCATTGTCGAAAAGACGATTGAAAACTGGTAACAAACAACATCTGGTTTGCCAGCAGCAAGCAGCTGGCAGCTAGCCGTCCCACTTAGAACCAGACCATGCACTATTTAATATTAGGTGAAGATTCAAAAGCCAAAGATGAAATCATTTCTTCCCTTCGAAAAAAGCTCCTGTCTTCCAATGACGCTTTGAAATTCGACTGCGATGTTCTTTATGCCGGCCATCTTTCTTCTGAAGATCTTAAAAAGTCATTATTAGCGCTTCCTGCCGTTGCGAAGGCCAGAGTCGTGATCCTCCATGAAGGGGAGAATCTAAAGCCGCCCCAGAAAGAAATTCTAAAAAGTTTTTTTGCTTCGGATCAAAAATCGGCAGTCCTTGTCCTTGAGGCTGAATTAAGCAGCCAGGACAAGTTTATTCAGGAGATTTCACGTTATGCCGAGATCAAAGAGTTCGGCGTGAAGCAAAAGGAAAATATCTTTGCGGTGACGCGAATGATGCAGTCAGGGCGATATGCGGGAGCATTGAGCGTTTTGCATGAGATTCTGGATAACGGGCAGCACCCTCTTCAAATTATGGGAGGGTTGGTATGGTTTTGGGGAAACAAGGCGAAACAGAAGATTTCTGGAGAAAGTTTTGAAAAAGGCCTCCTGTATTTACAGGAGGCCGATTTAAATATCAAGCGGAGCAAACTGCCTCCGGAATGTGCGTTGGAATTATTAATCGCGAAGCTTTGCGTTCTTTTGAATCAGTAATAGATAACGGATAAGAGGGATAAGTGACAGCAGGTTTTTACCTGTAAAGCGTCATTTATCACTTGTTGCATAATTTGGCTAAATGTGATTTTCTTCGGGCAGCGGTATTCTTATGGATAAGATGAAGTTTCTCCGCCTTATCGATCTTTTTATAAGCTTCTTTGAGTTTGGATTCAGCATCAGCCTTATTATCGGATGCAGCCGAAGTTCGCAACGATTTTATCGTCTTTTTTAAATCGGTCTTGATATCCAGGTTGTGAAGCCTGTTTCGCTTGTTTTTGCGAAGGTCTTTAATTCCAGAGCGTCGTTGTGGCAATGGTATCACCCCTTTTAAATTTTGTGCAGAGACACGCTGTGCGTCTCTGCAATCCGTTTTTAGGTGTTGTAATATAGCAAAGGCCATTTTAAATGTCAACGGAAAAAAACCCGTCCCTGTCTTTTCGGTCTCTGATACAGTCCATGTCCGTTATTTCTGCCGGAACCCTGGCTTCGCGGATTCTTGGTTTCTTCCGGGATATCATTCTGGCAAAGTTTTTTGGGACAGGATTTCGGGCAGATGTTTTCTTTGTGGCCTTTCGCATCCCCAATTTATTTCGTGATCTTGTTGGGGAAGGGGCTGCAAATTCAGCCGTTGTCCCGGTCTTGTCGGAACGCCTTCAACAAGAGGAGAGGGAAAAATTCTGGAGGTTTGTTTCGATTGTTTTGGTGCTGGCATTAGTGGTCCTTGGGTTCATTACGCTGGCTGGAATTCTTTTGGCGCCGCTGATCGTCCGGTTACTTGCGCCGGGATTTATTTCGAGTCCGGATAAACTCCTACTGGCTGTTCACCTGACTAAAATCGTTTTTCCGTATCTTATTTTTATTGGCTTGACCTCATACAGCATGGCGGTTTTGTACACGTTCCGGAAATTTGCCGTCCCTGCTTTCAGTCCGTGCTTGTTGAACATCGCGATTATTATCAGCGCCCTTTTGTCTGTTCGTTTTTTAAAAGAACCGGTTTATGGTTTGGCGGCAGGAGTCCTTATCGGCGGACTTCTGCAACTGGCTGTTCAGATCCCGCCGTTGTTTAAAATCGGGTATTCTTTTCAGAAACCTTCTTCAGTGCGCCAGCCGGGAGTTGTTCAGATCGGAAAACTTTTGATTCCCCGTTTGATCGGAGGGGGGATTTATCAGCTGACTACATTCATTGATACTTTCTGCGCGTCCCTGGCTCTTATTGTAGGCGCGGGCGGGATTTCAGCTATCTATTATTCAAATCGGCTTATTCGGTTGCCCATGGGAGTATTCAGTCTGGCGTTAGCCTCAGCCGTACTTCCTGTGTTATCGACGCTTGTCGCGAAGAAGGATATCGAACAGTTGAGGAGGACGGTAGTTTTTTCATTGGAAAATATTTTGTTTGTTATGGCGCCTTTTTCAGTAATTATGATGGTCTTATCCGAACCGATTATAAGAATTTTGTTTCAGCGCGGCGAATTTGACGCGTATTCTACGGCCATAACGTCTTCCGCGCTGCTTTTTTATTCCATTGGTTTATTTGCTTTCGGCGGAATCAAGATCCTGGTA
>JBFMEN010000029.1:0-80334 GCA_040753435.1 Candidatus Omnitrophota bacterium
ATAACCCGGCGAATTGTACTCTTTTTTATTTTCTATCTGATTTTTCTTACAAATCTGCTAAAATATTTTCACATCAACAATCCTGGTTGTTCTAATTTCCTAAAACTCTGAGGTCTTATGTTTAAATGTCCTTATTGTTATGAAGCCCTGGAAACAAAGAGCTCTCGTCGTTGCCCCCATTGCCTTCAATTCATTATTGACGAAATCCTTGACATTCCCTACCCAAGCGTAGAAAAAAAAGATTGTATTTTTTGCGGCAAGAAAATCGTTAAAGAAGCCATCTTTTGTAAACACTGTCGGAAGTGGCTTGATGAACTTAATAAAACAATTGAAGATGTTGATTGGGGAATTTAGCTGCTGGAGTCAAGAACAAGAACATCTCCCGTTCTTGTTCCTGTTTTTCTTATTTTTTCTGGAGGAAGCTCAATAACATAACTCGTCCTCCAAAAATAAGGACTCATCTGAAAAGGCCTGATATTTTCTACCAGCCCGATGACTTTATGTTTCCTGTCGACAAAAATCACATCGATCGCAAATTTCATAAAAAACATGTGGATGCTTCGGCACTGGGTAATAATCAAGGCCTCATCTGCTCCGATGGATTCCCTGCCTAAAAGACCTTTTAAGCGCGAAAACGCCGTGTCGGCGACTGTCGCCGTTCCGGCCAGTATGGTTTGTCGTGTCTGATTAATAATTCTCACGGAGAACTTTTTATTAAGGTTTTCGGGAAAAGATAGATTTTTCTAAATTGATTCCGCGCTTTACCAAATCCTCATAACACTCAGGAACATATCCTGTCGGAGCAAATTCCCCCAGGATAACCCCTTCTTCCGTCCGCCCGCGCTGTTCATAAACAAAGACGTCCCGTAAATCAAGCTGAAAATCGCGCTCCAGTCCGGCGACTTCTGTGATCCCGGTGATCTTTCTTGACCCGTCGGAAAATCTTGCAACATGAACGACAATGTCGATTGCGGAAGCAATCATCTCATTAATGGCGCGAACAGGCAGTTCGATCCCGCTTAAAAGAATCATGGAACTCATGCGCACGATAACATCCCGTGTTGAATTGGCGTGCAGCGTGGTCATAGACCCGTCATGACCGGTATTCATAGCCTGAAGCATGTCCAGAACTTCAGCGCCTCGGCATTCCCCGATAATAATTCTGTCCGGCCGCATACGCAGTGAATTAACGAACAAGTCCCGAATGCTAATCTGCCCCCTGCCCTCTACGTTGGCGGGGCGGGATTCCAGACGGCCCCAATGGCTTTTTTTCAGACGCAGCTCGGCCGCGTCTTCGATAGTCACAATGCGTTCATTGTCAGGAATAAATTGCGAAATGACGTTAAGCAATGTGGTTTTCCCTGCCCCGGTTCCTCCTGAAACGATGATGTTTTTTCTGCCGATGACTGCGGCTTCCAGAAAATCGTGCATGGCCTTGTTAAAACTTCTGAATTTTTCGAGAAGATCGTCGACCTCCAGACGTTCCATACCGAACTTTCGAATCGTGATCATTGGACCGATCAATGAAAGCGGCGGAATGATTGCGTTAAACCGGGATCCGTCCGGCAACCGCGCGTCGACCATGGGAACAGACTCATCGATTCGCCGCCCGAGCGGAGCGACGATTCTGTCGATAATGGCCCGCATCTGCTGTTCCGACACAAATTTTTTATTCGTCAAAATCAGCTTCCCTTGTTTTTCTATATAGATATCGCTGGTTCCGTTGGCCATGATGTCGGAAACATCGGGATCGGCCAAAAACTCTTCCAGCGGACCCAGTCCCAGGGCTTCGTCGACAATCTCGCAAATAATGCGGACGCGTTCTTCGTGAGAAGAAATAAGCGCCCCCTTCTCTTCGATCAAAAGATCGCCCACTATTTTCTCGGCGGATTTTTTTAACTCTCTCGCTTTTTGGGGATTGCTTAATGTCTCAGGGCTTAAATCTTCCACATGAAGCCGCACGACAAGTTTTTCATGAATCTTTTTCTTGAGTGCGACAACTTCATCCTGCTCTTTAACATAAATATCGCCGCTTGGAAGGTTCTGGGGCAAAATGCCAAATTTTTCCCAGAAGTCCATTCCGCTTGAAACCCCAACGGACTGGCGCGCTTTTTCGACTCCGGAAGACTCAATATATAAATCCTGCCTGGTCAGCCCCAGGGCCATTTTTTTGAAGGCCTCTGTCAATTTGCTTTTTGGATTATCGACGACAAAGGGGATTCCCTGATTTAAAGACATCCCGACAGCCTTTCCTTCCGAAGGAAGAAGGCCGTAGATATCACAAGACAGCGCCGTTCGGACCTCCTGCCAGGCAACCCCGCCGCGGCTTTCCGCCCGATTCAAAATTACTTTAGCCATTTTGGATGGAAAATGCATGGTCTGAAGCATTTCCAGACACCATTTGATTTGATAAACGGCGAGAACGTCAGGCGTGGCGATAAGAAAGAAAAGATTCGAATGGTCCAGAACGGTTAAAAGAGTTTCGCTAAAAATCTTGCCGCCGTCAATGATAATATAATCGTACAGCTCCGTTACTTTTTTAAAAAAAGGTTTCAGATTCTGCGGTGTGATTAGTCCGGATTGCTTGATATGAAGGACTCCGGGAAGAAAATCGAGACCTGTATTATGGGCAATGACAAACTTTTTAACTTCTTCAAGATTTTCAATCTCTTCAATCTTCGTGAGAATATCAGCCAATGATCGGCGAGGAACAAGATTGATCATCCGCGACATATCATGTGCGGCTTGAAAATCCATATCCATCAACAAAACACGGGATCCGGACATCGCCAGCGTAGTGGCAAGATTTACTGAAACAAATGTTTTTCCAACCCCACCTTTATTGCTAAAAATGGTGACAGTTCTCGCGGCCATGAATTAATTTCCTGTGATTAAAAGATTTATATTACTCCATCATAAAGGCTTCCTGATTATAGGAGACAGGAATTGAAACGGTTATTTCGTCCATTTCAAGTTCAACGGGGAACGGGGCAAAAGGAGCAACTATCTCGGCGGTATTGAGGGCATCTTTGTCAAAAATATTGTGTCCTGAAGATTCCTTCACTTGAACATCGCCCAGTGTTCCATCGCTTAAAACAGTCAGAGACAGCGTCACCACTCCTTCCCAGCCTGCTTCCTTTGCTTCATAAGGAAAAGAAATGTGCTGCGCTATTATTTCCTGAATCTTCGCCGCGTATTCTGTGATTACCGCTGCCGAAACGTCTTCTTCCGTTTCTGCCGTTGATGTTTCCTCGAGAACGCTTTCGATATTTTTCACCATTTCTTCAATTTTCTGGTCATCATTTTCTTTCGCGGCCTCAGCCTCTTCCTTCGTTTCTTCCTCTGCGTCTTCGAGGGGCTCTTCCTCCCCCTGCACCTCTTCATCTATGCCCAAATCTTCTAATAAAGCCTCGGCCTCATCATTTTTTGAAGCATCCTCTGAACCGGTTTCGTCTGCCGTTTCCGCTATCTGCTGCTGTGCCGCTTCCTGCAACTCATCATCTTCTTTCATTTCCTCATTCGTTTGCAGTTTGTTTTTTTGGCGGCGAATATGCGGCGTTAAAGAAATAACCAGTTCCTTGTCGGGATCTTCTTTGTACTGTTTATATCGAAAAGCTAATCCTATAACGGGAATCCTGTGGAGAAAAGGAACTTTTGTTTCAGTAATATTTTGTCCCTGCTTGATAAGCCCAGCGATAATAATAGTCTGCCCGTCGTCCAAAAGGACTTTTGTTTCCGCCTGGGTTGTATTAAACGACGAGTTCGATCCGAAAGTTGAGCCTAAATCTCTTACCGAGACATTTATTGTAACATCAATTTTATCGTCATCCTTGATTTCAGGCGTCACCGTGAGCTCAACTCCGTAATTTTTATAAGTTACGTTTTCAGTAACCGCCCCGTCTGATGTTGTAGAGGTTAAAATGGGAACTTCGCCCCCGACTAAAATATTTGCTTCTTCCCCGTCTGAAACCACAACGCTCGGCCGGGAGAGCGTTCTTGCTTCCGAGCTTGCCAGCAGAGCATGGACTGTGGCCTGTATCAAGCTTGTGCGTTCGAGGTCTCCAACTTTAAAGACGTCGCCCAAATATCCGTTTGTGTTATTAGGCACGCTTTTTTCATCCAAATCAAACGATTGAGACCATTCAACCCCCAGCGTCTTTTCAAGAGTCGTGTTTAACTCTGTAATCTGGGCATCAATCTGAATCAAATCTCCCTGCGCTTCGACCATATTAATAAGGTATCCTTCAAAAGAGGAAACAACCTCATCAAACTCTTCTTTCTGAACCTTGTTTACTTTTCCGGTTGCAATTAGCTTCCCCTCATAAGCGCTATGTTCCAGTGTAACTCCTTTTATCTCTGCCGCATCCAGAAGCTGTTGAACCCGCTCCTTAACCATGTCCAAATCCTCTTCCATAACGCGGGCCAAGACCGACCGCTTTCCAAACTCATCCCAAACAAAAATCTGGGTCTGTCCCAGAGCTTTCCCCACAAGCAAAACTTCATCAACATCAGCGTTAACGATCTCAACAATGCCTGGCGTACTGATGGCGATACGGGTTAAAGAATACACCCGTAAAGAAACAAGGTCTCCCCGATAAAGAACAACGTCTCTTTTTTCCCTGGTATCGATCTTTTCTTCAACCTGGGCAAGGGCCGGAGAACCTGCAAAGATCAGGTTAGCTATGATCAATGCCGTCAGGCTTTGGTGAAAAAAGCTTTTTAGTCTCATGAGATTCTCTCCTCTAAGAGTTCGAATTTTCTTTTAAAATTACTGCAACTGTCCGCCTTGAAAAATCTGAATAAAAGGCTTTACCTCTTCCTGCTCTTGAGTCTTGATTGTTTCAATAACTGCTCTGGTCCTCGGAATTTGAAGCTCGGTCCCCTGTTTTTCAAACATATAATCCGCCAGACCGCCCCACGATGCTGTTTCAAGAACCTCGACTTCCGTTTCATCAGGAGCCCTTAATAAAAGCTGCATTTGCCCATGCTGCTGCAAAAACGACATCAGACTCGCTTCTTCAGGGGTCAAGGCAAACGTAAGGGTGAGCGCCCGCGCCTGTTGTTGTCTCTCATAACCATCATTTGGGGCTTGCAAATTAACTCCGACTGCTAAAATCTGAATGTTTTGAAAAACCACGGAAGAAACTTTTTCAGTGCCTCCTTTAACGAAATCTGCAAGATTCATATGGGCGATGATATCAACAAAATCTCCCGGGTTGACCATTCCTCCCACGGCAGACAAAGAGTCGATCATGACCGTATACGCTCTTCTGCCTCCAGGGGTGCGAAGAGCCAAAGAAGATTTGGATTCTGTCCGCCTTTGTTGAGCTTCAGCCTCTTTACCCGAAACACTGGGGCCCTTCAGCGCCAACGTTTTCTGCTGCTCTTCAAGTCTTTTAATTTCCTCTCTCAATGTATCCATGTCCTGCTGAACTTTTGCCACATATTTTTGCTTAAACGCCTCTTCCCGGCTTTTTGCTTCCTCTTGAATGGTCCTTTCAACATAATTCGTTGCAAAGACCGCGGCAACCAACCCCAACGCCACTGCCATCAAAAGAATGGCAATTTGTTTTTTGTTTTCCAGGTTCATAAACGTTACTCCTCTAGCAATTTTTCATTGATATTAATTTCTAAATGATTCTGGGCTTCAGCCAGCAAATCAAGGAGCTCGTTCTGCTGTTTCACTGCGAGCAGGTAATTCTTCAAGTCTGCCTGAACTTCTTCAAACTTTTGAATCTCTCCGCCTCTTCGTTCTGACAGTTTAACAATATAAAACCCTTCGGGACCTGAAAAAGAACCGCTTGAGGTTCCCACATCAAGAGCGGAAACGATTTGTTCCATTTTTTTAAAAGGAAAAACCGGCAAATCTTCCGAATTTCCGGTTTCGGGAATGGCATAAAGAAATCCAAGGTCTCCGTTTTTTTCCGCCGACTTGGCAACAGAGCGATCTTTCGCAAGCGTATCAAAAGGAATTCCCTGGTTTAATTCGACCAGGATTTGCTTTGCATCGTCTTCGCTAGAAACGACAATCTCGCTGACTCTCCATTGCAGAGGAAACATAAATTCCTTGGGATTTTGATCATAAAAACTTTTAACTTCTTCATCGGTAACAGAAATCTTTTCCGCCTCTTCAGTCAAAAAAGCTTGTACGATAACCGAGGCTTGAACGTCCTTCAATATCTGCACTACATCTTCTTTTTTGTCAATATTCCGGCGAAGCGCCTCCTGAAATAAAAGCTGCTGCTGAAGAACTTCGCTTAAAACTTGTCTTTTATGGTCAACATTTGCAGGATCAAACCCTTCAACCATGCCTTTGACCGATTCAATCCTCCGGTTAAACTCTTCGATAGTCATTGACCAATCCCCAACCCTGGCAAGAACATTGGGGGCCATTTCTTTAGAAGAAGGCTTTTGAGTCAATTCTTCTTGTGGAGCTGCCTGGTTTTCTTCGTTTGCTTCTTCGATCGGAACTTGAGACGGAACCTGTTGTGGAGACTGAACGGATTGGATGTTGGTATTGGGCGATAAATAATCGATAAATTTTTTGACTTGATCACAGCCTTGAACAAAAAAACATAAAACAATACCGCTCAATAGAACCACGTAGGTTTTAATTGGAGTATTCAAAATATTTTCTCCTTTTTTAATACAAATTTAAGTATACATTTATCTTTATTCCATGACAAGGACAAAGGATAAATTTTTATTAAACTTATAGAAACTTACACAAAAAGCCTGGAAACTTCCATTTTTTCCATTTTCAGCTCTTCCAGGCTTTCCTGTATTTTTTGTTTAGAAAAAGCATTCAGGGGAATGTCTTTAACGATTTCCCAGGATTCTCCGTTTGACACTATCGGAAAGCTGAACATAAGGCCCTTGTCAATGCCGTAGCTTCCATCAGAGGCTACTGCCATTGAAAAAAATTCTCCCTGTGGCGTTGGCGAAATAACTTTCTTTATCGCATCAATGATGGCATTTGCCGCAGAAGCGGCTGATGATTTTCCCCTTGCTTCGATAATGGCTGCGCCCCTTTTCTGTACCGTTTCAATAAAAGTTGTTTTCAGCCATTGTTTATCCTTTATGACCTCGCTAACAGGTTTCCCGTCTATTAAAGCATTGTCAAAGTCCGGATACTGGGTCGCAGAGTGGTTCCCCCAGACAGCGAGCCTGGAAACGCTTTTCACATCCGCGCCGGCCTTCATGGCCAATTGTGCGACAGCCCGATTCTGATCCAGAAGGGTTAAAGCAAAAAAGTTCTGTTCGGAAATCCGACGACAAACAGATTTGACGATATACGCGTTTGTGTTACAGGGATTGCCGACCACAAGCACGCGGCAATTTTTATCCGCATATTGATCTATCGCCTTTCCCTGTCCCAAAAAGATGCTCCCGTTAATCGTTAACAGCTCTCCTCGTTCCATGCCGGCCTTCCTGGGGACCCCGCCAACAAGCACAGCCCAATCCGCTCCTTCAAATCCCTTTTCGACCTGATCCGTAACCAGCACCTTTTTTAAACATGAAAATGCGCAGTCTTCAAGCTCCATAACAACCCCTTTGAGCGCACCTAAAAGCTGCGGCACTTCGATCAAGCTCAATTCAATCTCGGCTTTCTTTCCGAAAACTTCGCCTGAAACAAGTCTGAATAGCAATGAATACCCTATCTGCCCTGCGGCGCCAGTAACGGCAATCCTTATTTTCTTCATTCTTTTCCTCTTAACCCAGCTTTCCCCTGGCTCTTTCTGTTGCCTTTTTATTTAAACTGGCAAAAACGATCGTTTCCTTTTTGTCGTCGGCCCTGGCCAATATGCGACCCCAGGGATCGATCACCATACTGTTTCCATAAGACCTGACATGATTATTGTCTCGCCCCACCTGATTTGGCGCCGCCAAGTAGCACTTGTTTTCAATGGCTCTTGCGCGCAAAAGGACTTCCCAGTGATCTTTGCCTGTTTCATAAGTAAAATTCGAAGGGAGAATTATTATATCACAGCCTTTTTTGAAATAAGTTCGGAACATTTCCGGGAAACGCAGATCAAAACAAATGCCGATGCCGATCCGAAATCCACCGTCTATACAAAACATCCTGCCCTTTTTCCCCGGAAGAAAAACATTCCCTTCGCAGATCGTTTTGGTGTTCAAACAAGCAGAAAACAAATTCTTCTTTCTGTATTGACCGACGCGTTTCCCGTCAGGGCTAATAAAAACAGCGGTGTTATAAACCTTGTTTTCCGAAGGAATTTTTTCATAAATCGATCCCAGCACAATAAACGTCTTTGTTTCTTTGGCCACGCCCTCAAAAAGCCTGACAGTCGGGCCTTTGAGGGTTTCTGCGACTTTTTTTTGTATCGTCTCAAGCGGCGTTTTGCCCCGGAAAGAAAAGCATTCAGGGAAAAGAATCAACCGTGCCCCCTGAGCGGCGGCCTCTCTTGCAAAATTCTCGGCCCGACAGAGATTTTTTTCTTTGTTTACCCCTGCCTTCATTTGAATCAAGGCGATTTTTAGATTATTCACACCCATCGCATATCCTGTGGAAAACTTTTCTAAGAAAAATTTCCCTTAACAGCCTTTTATACTAAAAAAGCCCGTCACAAGACGGGCCTTAATGTAAACTATAATTTTATAAAACGACCCCAGCGGGATTTGAACCCGCGTTGCAAGAATGAAAATCTTGAGTCCTGACCAGGCTAGACGATGAGGTCAATATTCCTAAAAACTTGTTTTTTTCCTGGTTAATCCTTCTTTTAACAAAAAAGGTTTTGCTATTATAATAAATATTCACCACAGGTCAAGATGTTTTTAGGCGGTCGTTTTAGATATTCCCGTACGCCAGGCTGCTTGAACTGACCGCATTGGCCACAGAAGTAACCTTGTCTGTTTTGTTTAGAGAAATCAATCTGACTCCCTGCGTACTTCTTCCACAAAGCCTGATATCTTTAACGGGACACCTTACAACCATTCCTTCCTGGGTAATGACCATAATCTCGTCATCTTCGTGAACGGTTGAAATGCCGACAACCATTCCGTTTTTCTCTGTTGTCTTTAAATTAATAATGCCCTTCCCTCCTCGAGACTGAACACGGTAGTCATCAAAAGATGATCTCTTGGCATAGCCTAAGGAAGACGTGGTTAACAGAGTTGCTCCTGTCTTGCTGATATCAGTTGGAAAAACCTGCATCCCAACCACAACATCCCCTTTCGCAAGATTAATTCCCCTCACGCCTTTAGCCCCCCGGCCCATGACCCTTAGATTCTTTTCCGGAAAACGCAGGGATTTTCCCTGCCGGGTAGCAAGCAATATTTCATGTTTGCCATTACTGATGGCCGTTCCAATCAAATGGTCCCCTGTTTCCAAAGAAACCGCGATAATACCGGCCTTCCGGGGATTGCTGAAAGCGGACAGTTCTGTTTTCTTGATCGTTCCTTGCGCTGTTGCCATGACAACATATTGATCTTCAGGGAACGATTGCACGGCTAAAATGGAAGTGAGCTTTTCCTGGCCCTCCAAAGACAATAAATTCACAATGGCTTTCCCTTTGGCGCCCCGCGATGCGATCGGGATCTCGTAAACCTTCAGCCAATACACCCTCCCCTGATCGGTAAAAATCAACAGATAGTCTTTTGACGACGCCACGAATAAATGCTGAACGAAGTCTTCTTCCTTGATTTTCATGGCGCTAACGCCTTTTCCTCCCCGCTTCTGTTTTCGATATGCGCTAACCGCAAGCCTTTTGATATAGCCGGTGTTGCTAATGGTAATCGCCATATCTTCTTCTACAATCAAGTCCTCCACTTCAATCTCATCGGCTTTCCCTGCGATTTCGGTTCGGCGTTCATCGCCATACTTGCTTTTAATCAGGTTCAGCTCTTCTTTAATCAAATCATCGACCATTTTAGGAGTCGACAAAATAGCGCGGTATTTTTTGATCTCTTCCTGAAGGGCTTTGTATTCCTCCTCGATCTTGGAACGCTCCAAAGCTGTTAACCGCTGAAGCTGCATTTCAAGGATCGCCTGGGACTGCATTTCCGTTAACTTAAACTTTTTCATCAAATTGGTTTTGGCTTCTACAGCGCTTTTGGAGCCGCGGATGGTTTTGATAATTTCATCGATTGCATCTATGGCAATCCTCAATCCTTCCAAAATATGCGCTCGCTTTAACGCCCGATCCAAATCAAACTGCGTTCTGCGCCTGATCACTTCCCGCCGATGCTGAACATATTCATCAATGAGCTGTTTTAACGAAAGGACTCTGGGTGCGTTGTGGACCAATGCGAGGTTGATAATCCCGAACGTGGTCTCCATCTGGGTATGCTTATACAACTGGTTTAAAACCACTTCGGGCTGAACATCGCGTCGCAGTTCAATCACAACACGAATGCCGTCTTTGTCAGACTCATCACGAAGATCGACTATCCCGTCGATGGTTTTATTTTGAACCAGGCCGGCAATGCTGGTGATTAAATTTGCCTTGTTCACCTGATACGGGATCTCGGTGATAACGATCATGTCTTTGTTGTTTTTTTGCCGTTCAATAGAAGCCCTCGCGCGAAGAAGGATCTTTCCCCGACCGGTTTCAAAAGCGTCCTTAATGCCCTCTCGTCCGCAAATAATCCCGCCGGTAGGAAAATCCGGACCTTTTATAAATTTCATCAGGTCCTTCACCGCCGCTTCAGGATTATCAATAAAAAAAATAATGCCGTCGATAACCTCGGACAGGTTGTGCGGGGCCATGTTCGTTGCCATCCCAACGGCGATCCCGCTGGATCCATTCACGAGAAGATTGGGAAGCACTGCAGGCAGCACCCTTGGCTCCTGAAGCGTAGAATCAAAATTTGGGGCAAAATCAACGGTGCCTTTATCGATGTCGGCAAGCATGAACGCGGAAACAGCTGAAAGCCTGGCTTCGGTATAACGCATCGCTGCGGCAGAATCTCCATCGATGGATCCAAAATTTCCCTGTCCTTCGATTAAAGGATACCTCAATGAAAAATCCTGAACCATGCGGACCATGGTTTCATAAACCGCAGCATCCCCGTGAGGATGATATTTGCCAAGCACTTCACCGACGATACGTGCGCTTTTCTTATATGGCTTGGTATGATCCATATTAAGCTCGTTCATGGCAAACAAGATTCTTCGGTGAACGGGCTTCAGTCCATCCCTCACATCAGGAAGCGCTCGTCCAACAATGACGCTCATGGAGTACGCCAGGTAAGAATTTTTCATTTCGTCTTCAACCAAAACCGGAATGATCTTTTCTTTAATCGCAGAACTGTTCATAAATCCAATCGCCTTTCACATTAATCATTGTGTATAAACCGCCCGGGCCTATACACCAAAATATTACACGTCCAAATCAGTCACATCATGAGCATGTGACTCAATAAATTCTCGGCGCGGCTGAACCTCGTCGCCCATTAAAATCTCAAACAAAGAATCCGCCTCGACCGCATCCTCCAGGGAAACCTGCAACAATGTCCGCCGGGAAGGATCCATGGTTGTTTCCCAGAGCTGTTCCGGATTCATCTCCCCAAGCCCTTTATACCGTTGAATATGGATTCCTTTGTGCGCCTGTGCCTTGACAAAAACCAAAACCTCTTTTAATGAAAAAAATTCATGTTTGTCTTTTTCATCTTCGATCATGAACAACGGTTTTAGCTCGCCTCCTTTTTCTTTTTCGCCGGAGGTGTCGTATTCTTTTCGAACTTCGGGGGGAACATATTCCGTCAAGGAAAGCCCCAATTTATTAAACCGTTCCTGGATCGTCTCAAGGTCTTCCGCTTCATAAATTTCATTATATTGAGCCTCTTCTTCCCCCGTCGTGATTTTCGCCAGTTCCTTGTCGTCATAAACCAGTTTCTGGCTTCCGTTGATCTTGACCCGGTATTTAGGAAGCCTTTGCGTTTTCGGATCCATCGATTGAATATATTCTTCAAAATCGATGCCGCGTTTTTTTAAGACATTAACCAGCGCTTCAACCTCTGTTAAAGACCCCATAATATCTTTAAATTGAGCACTGGAATATTGCTGTTTTCCCTTAATCTTAAAAAACTTCAGCCCCTCAACCCCCAGATCCAAAATCAATTCATTCATTTCTTCTTCGGTTTCGATATATTCTTCTCTCTTGCCCCGTTTCACTTTATACAAAGGAGGCTGGGCGATATAAACGTGGCCCAGTTCAATCAAAGGCCGCATCTGCCGATAAAAAAGCGTAAGTAATAATGTTCTGATATGCGAACCGTCCACATCCGCGTCGCACATGATAATCACTTTGTTATATCTGAGTTTCTCCTGATTAAAGTCTGTTCCCGCGCCCGTTCCAAGCGCTGAAAAAATCGTCCGGATTTCTTCGTTTCCTAAAATTTTGTCAAGGCGCGCTTTTTCGACGTTTAAAATCTTTCCTTTTAACGGCAAGATCGCTTGAAAATTCCGATCCCTCCCCTGTTTAGCAGAACCTCCTGCGGAATCCCCCTCAACCAGATACACCTCGCACAATTCGGCGTCCTTCTGAGAACAATCGGCAAGTTTGCCTGGAAGCCCGGAACCCTCGAGAGCTCCTTTTCGCCGCGTAAGCTCTCTGGCTTTGCGCGCGGCCTCTCTGGCGCGAGATGCCGTTAATACTTTAGCGATAATTTTATTGGCAACGGGCGGGTTTTCTTCAAAAAAAGTATTGAGGGCTTCAAAAGTTGCCGAAGCGACGATGCCATCAACTTCCGAATTCCCCAGCTTTGTCTTGGTCTGGCCTTCAAATTGGGGATTAGACAGTTTGATGCTGATAACAGCCGCCAGTCCCTCACGGGTATCATCCCCTGAAATCACAATGTTGTCTTTCAGCAGTTTCTTGGCTTTAGCGTAATTATTAATGGCCCTTGTCAACGCTGAACGGAACCCGCTTAAATGCGTTCCGCCTTCATGTGTATTGATGTTATTGGCGAATGTATAAACATTTTCAGTGTAACTATCAGTATATTGAAGCGCCACTTCCAACTCGACATCCTCTTTTTGAGTCGTGAAATAAACAATTTTATTATGAAGGGTCACTTTCGATTTATTAAGATACTCGATAAACGCTTTTATCCCGCCTTTATAAAAAAACTCCGCCTCTTTCTGTTTTCCTTCCCGCAGATCGCCCAGTTTAATTTGAACGCCTTGATTCAAAAACGCCAGCTCCCGCAATCTTTTGGCGAGAGTGTCATAGGAATAAACATGGTATTCTTTAAAAATGGACCGATCCGGTTTAAAAGTTACCTTGGTCCCGTTTGCTTTCGTCTTCCCGATAATCTCCAGTTTGGTCTTTGTGATCCCGCGCTCATAACGCTGATGATAAATCTGTCCTTCCCTTTTAATTTCTACTTCCATCCACTCGGACAAAGCGTTCACACAACTGACCCCAACCCCATGAAGCCCTCCGGAAACCTTATACGCGCTGTGATCGAATTTTCCTCCGGCATGAAGCGTTGTCATGACAACTTCGACAGCCGGTTTTTTTTCTGTTTTATGAATATCGACGGGAATTCCTCTTCCGTTGTCGGCAACGGAAATGGCCTCGCCTTCTAAAATCTGAACCTCAATTTTATCGCAAAAACCTGCCAGGGATTCATCGATCGCATTATCAACAACTTCATAAACAAGATGATGCAAGCCCCTGGTAAAAGTATCGCCGATATACATCGCCGGCCTCATTCGTACGGCCTGAATCCCTTCAAGAACCTGGATGGTCGATGAATCGTACTCCTTTGCTTTCTTGTTTTCTTCTGTCATTACGTTTTTTTCCTGATCTTTATTCATTTAACCTTCCCCACCTTAAAATAAATTCTTTTTATTTCCGGCAACTCTTTCTGGATCTTCTCTAAAATATTTTTATATCGAAGACGGCACTGGAACATCCAAACCGAGCAATCGACACTGACGTAAAGAGTTTTTTCTTTGATGCCTTCAGCCCTGGTATGTTTGGCTTCCTCTTCTTTGATGCATGATCTCCACACTTGCTGAAAATCTTTTTGCTGGTGCGCTTTTTTTTGTTCTATATCCTGGATAATATTTTTTACTATATCTTTTATATTTTCCATCTCAATCTTTTTTTTCTTTTTGTTAGATCCTCATCGGAAGCGCAAGATATAAATAATCCGTAAGCCTGATGACACCCGCTTTATCCGGCCCAAACAATTCCAGGGCAACGAACTCATCGTTGATGTTTTTCAATACATCAATCATAAACTGCGGATTAAATCCAACTACGATTTCTTTCCCGGTGTATTCAATGGGAACTTCTTCCCTGGATTCTCCGATATTCGGCGTTGATTTTGAAACAACCAGTTTATCGACAAAGACCTCAAATTTGATTGCCTGAAAATCGGGGGTTGCCAAAAGATTGGCTCTTTTGATGGCGCTTAAAAAATCCTGGGTGTTTATTTTTATCTTTGGCACGCTTGATTTCGGAATAACCTGATTATAATTAGGAAACTCCCCTTCAATAATTCTAGTAGCAATCAACACCCCCTGGATATCAAATAAAACCTGATTCATTCCTTTAATAATGGAAATGTTTCCTTCTTCTTTCAGATTCCGATAAATTTCCTGAATGGCTTTAATTGGAATAATAACAGATGTATCGTTTTTGGATGGTTCAATAAGACTTTTTTCAACTTTTGCAAGCCTGCGGCCATCTGTTGCCACCATACGGATCATCTGTTCTTGAATTTCCAACAATATTCCATTAAGAATATATCTTGATTCTTCATGAGAAACAGCAAACTGGGTCAACCGTATCATTTCATGAAACTCTTTTTGTCCAATCGTTACCGCATCTTTGCTTTTAAAATCAGGGAATTTCGGAAATTCTTCTTTGGGTAATCCAATCAGCTTAAACCGGCATTTTTTTCCTTCGATATCGATCTGGTTATTTTTTTTAACTGTAATAAAGATATCCCCAGACGGCATTTCTTTAACAATATCGCTAAACCGTTTAGCTGGAATGGTTATGGCTCCTTCTTCAAGTGTTTCCACAGGTAATTCACAGGAAATACCGATATCAAGATCTGTGGTATTAAGCCTGACCATGTCATGCTTTGTTTCAATCAACATATTGGATAAAATCGGCAATGTAACTTTTGAGGATACTATATTTTGTACTGTCATAATACCTTGTAACAAGTGTTCTTTGGCGATTTTAATTCTCATTATTAACTCCTGAATAGATTTAACAAGCGGGTTAATTATTATTTTAAGATCATGTAACAGTCGTATTAGTAAGACCTGGGGATAATGTGTATAGAATCAAAAACGGCTGAAAATAAATAAGATACGAAAAAAATTTTTGTTAATAAGGTGTTGCTTTTATTTGCTTATGTTTTAAGTCGTGTTAATAACGTGTTAATTTTGTTTTGAAGAGATGAATCCCCTTTCATCTCTTCTTCCATTTTTTTACATGAATGAAGGACAGTTGTATGATCTCTGCCCCCAAAAACAGCGCCGATTTCCGGATAAGATAAATCCGTTAATTTTCTTGTTAAATAAATACAAACCTGTCTGGGAATAATAATGTTCCGGCTTCTTCGTTTTGATTTGATTTCTGTAATGGAAACATTAAAAAATTCAGCAACCTCTTTTTGAATCATATCAGTACTGATTGTTTTTACTGTTTCTTTAACCATATCTTTTAAAACGACCCGGGCAATATCCAGACACACCGGTTTTTCGTCTAATAAGGAATACGCAACAACTCTGATCAGCGCCCCCTCCAGCTCCCGGATATTGGTCTGAATTTGTTGGGCGATAAACATGATAACTTCATCTGGAACCTCAACAGGTTCCCGCTCCAGTTTTTTCCTTAAGATGGCGACGCGGGTTTCAAAATCAGGAGGTTGTATATCAGCAATCAATCCCCATGCGAATCTTGAACTAAGGCGTTCTTCTAAATTAGCGATTTCTCTTGGGGGACGATCCGAAGAAACAATTATTTGTTTATGGTTGTTGTGGAGGGTATTAAAAGTATGAAAAAATTCTTCCTGGGTAGACTCTTTTCCAGCAATAAAATGAATATCATCGATCAAAAGGACGTCAATATTGCGATACCTGTCTTTAAATTGAGAGGTTGACCGGTGTCGAATGGCATTAATAAGATCATTTGTAAAGGTTTCCGACGATAAATAAACACACGTCAACGCCGGATGTCTTTTTTTGATCTCATGAGCAATGGATTGCATCAAATGAGTTTTTCCCAAACCAACCTGGCTATATAAAAATAACGGATTGTAGGATTTTGCGGGAGAATCCGCAACGGCCTGACAGGCGGCAAAAGCGAACCGGTTTGACGGGCCGACAACAAAATTATCAAAGGAAAAACGCGAGTTTAAATTAAGTTTTGTTGTTTCCTGTTGTCTGGGTAAAGACGGAGATTCAGTTGTTGCTGGACGGACATCCGACGAGGTTTTGGGATTTGAAGGGATCAGAGCCGCAGAAACAACGATTTCAACAGAAGGGTTTTCGGTAAATCGAGAGGCTATATCAATAATCGTTTTGTGATAATGTTCAAGGATCCAGTTTTTAAAAAACTCGTCGGGAGTTTCAAAAATAAGGCCGCGAGCGTCTTCAGTTACCTGTAACGCAGAAAACCATGTTTCAAATGAAGATTGTCCGATAGCGGTTTTTAAAGGTTCTTTGACTGAGTCCCAAAGATAAGGATTTTGCATAATATTTTTTAGTTCCGGCAAGCGTGGAAAACATGTCTATCGCAATGAATAAGGATTTTATTAACAGAGACAGATTATACAAATCCTCAAAAAAAGAAAAAGAAAATCAAGATGACGGAATTAACAGGTTTTCCACAGCTGTGGATAAGTGTTAAAAAGATTGAAAAATTTTTATTCAGGGAAAAACTGTTTTATTATATCAAACAAAAGTGATAATGCAACCTTATTTTAACAACCCAAAATCCAGGGAAATCTTTAAAAAACGGCCGTAACTAGTTGAAAAACAGTGTTTTTAACCCGTATTAAATTTTTAAAAACTTGACTATTAAAAGGCCTATGTTATAATTGCTGCATTATGAAAAAACATCTTAAGACACCAACGAACTTAAAAGGCAAAAGAACCCATGGTTTTCGTGCACGAATGTCCTCACAGGACGGACAGGACGTGCTTAAACGCAGACGCCAAAAGGGTAGAAAAGCGCTTTCTATATAATCGGGTCTGCCCGTGCTCCTTTTATGATTAATTATGAATGGCGAGGGAGCAGGGAGGGTTCATGAAAGAGATCATCTGTTTTTTTATTAAAACTTACCAAAAGGCAGCCAGTCCTTTTCTTCCACGAACATGCCGGTTTTATCCTTCCTGTTCTTCCTATGCTCTTCAGGCTATTGAACGGTACGGTGTATTAAAAGGCGGAGTTAAGTTATTATCCAGGATTTTCAGATGCCATCCTTTTTCTAAAGGCGGCTATGATCCCTTGAGATAGGATTCTTACAATGGAAAAAAGAGTTATATTAGCAATTGTTTTATCTATGTCTATTTTATTTATATGGAATAGTATATTTCCTGCCCCCAAAAAACCAACAAAAGAGACCGAACCAGTTGCAAATAAAGAGGTTATAGAAAAACAGCGTTTGGCCCCGGCCAGTGTTGCCAAGCCGGTTGTGGAAAAAGAAGCAAAACCAGAAGAGACGGTTGTATTAAAAAATGAAAAGATAGAGGCTGTTTTTTCGACAAAAGACGGAATAATTAAAAAAATTAACATGGTTGATTATGATGCGGACTTACCGGTTGCTGGAATGTTTACCTTAAAAGAATTCGGGGGGGGGGATTACAGTATTTCCAAAAAAACCGATACTGAAGTTGAATTTTCGGCAAATGTCGACGGAATTTTAATCCGCAAAACATATCAACTTCCCGAAGGCGAATTTATTGTAAATGCAAAAATGGAAGCGGTTAATCAAAAAGGAGAGGCCGTTTCCTTGAATCCCGATATAAGCGGAATGATTTTAGATATGGAAATGACGGAAGAATCGGCAGGGACAAGCCGGGACCGCAACCTGTTTGAATATTCTGCTTTTGTCGACGGAAAAGTCGTTCGTAAAACAGGGGCTTTTGCATTTTCGGAAAAAGACTCAAAGCGAATTAATAAAAAAGTTGAGTGGCTGGGTTTCAGAAACCGTTATTTTGCTGCAATTATAAAACCGCAGGACGAAGTTTCGGGATACGAATTTAAAACCGTCAGTAAACAAGAGCTTGAAATGGCGTTTTTAGTAGACGAAAAGGTTTTAAAACCCGGCGACAACGCCGTTTTTTCTGCAGTTATATTCGCTGGCCCGCAAAAAGAGGATATTTTAACGGCATATAATATGGATTTTGAGAAAATTCATGTTTATTTTGGTATGGGTTTTTTTGATGCGATTGCCAAGATCATAGAAGATCTTATGAAGTTGTTTTATAAAATAATCCCAAATTGGGGCTTTTCCATTATTATTGTTAGTTTGCTTATTTATTTTTTGATGTATCCTTTGACCATGAAAAGCATGGTTTCCATGCGGAAAATGCAAAATTTACAGCCAAAAATCGCTGAAATACGCGAAAAATATGAAAAAAACCCTCAAAAACTAAATCAAGAAATTATGAAGATTTACGGAGAGAATAAAATTAATCCGTTAGGGGGCTGTTTGCCGTTATTGTTTCAAATGCCCATTTTTATTGCTCTTTATCAAATGATTTGGCGTTCTGTTATTTTTAAGGGCGCAAGCTTTCTTTGGATTAAGGACCTTTCGATGCCGGATCGTCTTTTTGTTTTAGAGCAAAATTATCCCGTTATCGGAAATGAAATCAATTTACTTCCAATGGTTATATTGGCTTTAATGATTTTGCAGCAAAGAATGACGGCAAAAAATATGGTTTCAGCTGATCCCAATCAGATTGCCCAACAAAAAATGATGATGTTTGTTATGCCGGCGGTATTGCTTTTTGTTTTTTATCATTTAGGCAGCGGCCTGACGCTTTATTTAACCGTTTTTTATGTCATGTCATTATTTACACAATGGCAAGCATCTAAAATAATGAAAACAGTTTAAAATGAACGAAAAAAACGAACAAAAATGGAATTTTGAGGGTGTAACAGTAGAAGAAGCCATTCAAAATGCATTGAAAGAATTAAAATGCGACAGGGAAGATCTGCGGATTAAAGTTGTTAGCGAAGAAAAGAAGGGCCTTTTTGGAATGGAAGGGGCTGAGCCAGCCAAAATAGTCGTTTTTAAAAAGTAGTTTCACGTGAAACTGTTTGGACATTAAAAATGTCCAAACAGAAAGTGTTTCATGTGGAACACGAAATGTCCAATCAAAAACTTCAAAAATTTATTTTCATAAATAATAATCGTGTTACAATATTAAAAAATTCAGTCCATGTTTTAAACGGATAAAGTTTATTTAAATTTAAAATGGACGCTTGGGGTATTGCATAAAAAGGAGGGGACATGTCAAAGGTTGTCTCTGTATGTAATCAAAAAGGCGGCACAGGGAAAACCACGACGGCGGTAAATTTGTCCTACGCGCTAGCTTCTCAAGGGAAGCAAATATTGTTAATTGATATAGATCCTCAAGGAAATGCGACGAGCGGCGTCGGAGTTAATAAAAACGTCCTTACCCAATCTGTTTATGACATGCTTTTAAATAAAGCGACGGCGGAAACAGTAGCGGTAAAAAATGTTTTTCCTAATCTTGATATCATTCCGTGCAATATTAATTTAACAGGCGCAGAAATTGAATTGGTCGGGGCTTTGTCCCGTGAGACGCGCCTTAAACGGGCTATAGAAGAGTTCAAAAAAAACTATCATTACGTTATCATTGATTGCCCGCCGTCCTTAGGATTGCTTACGCTTAACGGCCTTGTCGCCAGCGAATCCATTATTATTCCCATACAATGTGAATTTTATGCTCTAGAAGGAGTCTCTCAGCTTTTAAACACGCTGAATTTGATAAAGGAAGGTCTTAATCAAAATCTTTTTATTGAAGGCGTTTTGTTGACGATGGCGGATTATCGAACAAATTTGACTAATGAAGTTATTAATGAGATTAAGAGTTATTTTAAAGAAAAGGTTTATAAATCAGTAATCCCCAGAAATATCCGTTTAAGCGAGGCGCCCAGTTTTGGCAAGCCAATTCTGTGTTATGATCCCCTGTCTATTGGAGCAAAAAAATATGAGGAGCTTTCCATTGAATTTTTGGAAAGAAACGGAGAAAGTTGTAACATATTGAAAACAAAAGACTTAGAGCGTCAAGAGGCAACGGAAGAAAAAAATTCAGAAGGACCGGTTGAGGCTGTAGAATAAAAAGAAGGAGGAGTTTTAATGGAGAAACGATCTGCTTTGGGTAAAGGTCTTTCCGCTTTGATTCCGGAATATGTTGATGACGGCACGGGGGCTCCTGAAGAGAAAAACATTGCCAATATCAAAACGGCTTTGATTAAATATAATTCATTTCAGCCGCGCCTTCATTATGGGCCGGAAGCGCTTGAAGAGCTGAAGGTTTCTATTAAAGAGAAGGGCATCCTGCAGCCGATTCTTGTTCGCCCAAATGGCGACGGATATGAAGTTATCGCCGGAGAACGACGGTTAAGAGCCGCCCAGGCCCTGGGGATGAGCGAAGTTCCGGCGGTGATCAAGGATGTCTCGAATGAAGAAGCCCTGGTCCTTGCGCTTATTGAGAACATACAACGTGAAGAATTAAATGCAATTGAAGAGGCCAAGGCGTTCAAGCGGCTGATTGATGAGTTTGCCTTAACCCAGGAACAGGTTGCAGATTCCGTCGGGAAAGACAGGTCGACGGTTGCCAACATTTTAAGGCTTTTAAAACTTCCGGACAAAATTCAGGAAGCCGTCGGGAAAGACCTGATCTCAATGGGCCACGCAAGAGCGCTGCTAAGCATTGCCGACGAGAAACAACAATATCAGGCGTTTCTTGAAATTCTCGAGAAGGGGATCTCGGTGCGTCAGGCCGAAGAACTGACGAGGAAGGCGATGCCCGACGAGAAAAAAAAGAAGCTTTTAGATAAAGAGAAAGATCATGAAATCCGGGCATTGGAAGAAGAGTTAAGGGCGATTTTTGGTACGAAGGTTTCTGTTGAGACAAAGAAAAAACGGGGAAAGCTTGTTATTGAATACTACAGCCTGGATGACCTCGACCGCATACTTGAGATTTTAAGAAAATAAACAAAAGAGACGCGACGCCAAGAAAACCGGAAAACATAGTGTTTTTTTGTCCCGGTCCGACGCTGATTGCTTTTCACCGATAAAGAGATGATCCGCTAAAAATCAATTGAATGTTGGTGACAAGCTTCGAGTAAAATAAAAAAGTTCGAGCAGACAGGTTTCAGGTTGAAATTTTTCATCAATTGAGCCGAATCAATTGATTTTTAACACAGGAGCAACAATGATCAAAGGAATGACCGGATACGGAACGGCACAGGTTAATGCGGGGCAAATCAAAGGGGTAATCGAGGTAAAGAGTGTTAACCACCGCTATTTAGATTTAGCCTTTTATCTTCCCCTGGGATTTGGGGCCGCAGAAAACGAGATCAGACAGGTGATTGCGCAGAAAGTGCAGCGAGGGAGAATCACGGTTTCATTTAAAATTACTGATAAGCCGGAGCCGAAAATTGTTTTGAACAGGGGGGCCGTTAAACAGTATTTAAATTATGCCCACATGCTGAAGAAAGAGTTTAATTTGGAGAACAATATCAGCGTCTCGGACATCATCAAGCTCCCGGGGGTTTCGGAAGCCCATGATGTTTTCGTCAGTCCGGAAAAAATCTGGCCTGCCCTTGAGCGAGCCCTGTTTCGTGCCGTGAACGGACTTCATTCTATGAGACAGCGAGAAGGCCGCGCATTAGCCAGAGACATTAACAGTCTGTTAACGCGCATGTTGAAAATGGTTAAGAAAATTCAAACCAGAGCGCTGACTGTTTTAAAAGAAAAAAAGCGGTTTATGACAATCGAAGAATTTTCTTCATATCAAAAAAGCATTGATATTAATGAAGAAATGGCGCGACTGGTTCACTACATTGACGAGTTCCGGACGCTGTTAAAATCTCCTTCGGGGGTCGGCAAGAAGATGGATTTTATCGGCCAGGAAATGCAACGCGAAACAAATACAATCGGATCAAAGCTTCAGGATAAAATTGTTTCAAATTGTGTCATTGCGATAAAAAGCAAGATCGAAAAACTCCGTGAGCAGGCGCAAAACATAGAATAGACAGAAAAAGGGATGGGGGAAGGACGAAAGCCCGAGCCCCTTTTCGTTTAAAAGCTATGACAAGAGGAAAAATATTCATTCTCTCTGGCCCTTCCGGTTCCGGAAAGACAACTATACACGAGCACATTCTTTCATCAAAAGCCTTAAAAAACAAGCTTGTCCGTTCGATATCTATGACAACCAGGCCCAGGCGGGAAAATGAGAAACAGGGCCGCGAGTATTTTTTTGTCAGCCGCAAAATGTTTGAGTATAAAATAAGGGCCGGGCATTTTCTTGAATGGGCCAAGGTCTTTACGAATTATTACGGAACTCCGGCAAAAAAAGTCAACGATGTCGTTGCTAAAGGCAAAAGTGTTCTTTTGTGCATTGATGTCCAGGGAGCGGCGCAAATAAAGGCCTGTTATCCCGAAGCCATTTCGATTTTTATCATGCCTCCTTCTCAAAAAGAGCTTGAATCGCGGTTGCGGAAGAGGTCGACAGAGGACAAAAAAGCATTAGGCATTCGTCTTTCAGAAGCAAAACAAGAGATGGCCAAGGCAAAAGACTACAACCACGTCGTTATTAATAAAGACCTTCCCACTGCTTGTAACCAGGTCAAAGAAATAATCTTAAAGAATGTCAATAAATAAATATTTTCGGGAAAGGCGAATTCCTTTTCACGGCGGATTTTCTTTTGACAAACCAGGAAGGTTGTGATATAAATTAAAACTTGTTATTTTTAAGGGATTTATATAAATAAGTCTTATGAAAAAGGCTTTTAGGAGGCAAAACAATGGGACACCCCCCGATTGAAAAACTTTTACCAAAGAGTGAAAATAGCGTATACAAACTTGTTCGGCTGGCCGCAAGAAGAGCCGCTGAATTAGCTTCGGGACGGAAGCCCTTGGTTGCGGCGGACTTGAAAACAAAAACGGCAACGCTGGCGCTGGAAGAGATCCAGGCCGGGATGGTTGTATTAAAAGAAGTCGCCGATGAGTTCAAGCCGGAAAAGGGTGAGAAGCCCGAGCCTGCTTCTGTCGAAAATGCCGAAAATGAACCCGCAAGTTAAGCATATTGTTTTGGGAGTTACTGGAAGCATCGCGGCTTACAAGGCAGCGGATATCGTTCGATGTTTGAAAAAAAAAGGCTGCCGCGTCTCGGTTATCATGACTCGCTCCGCCCAGGAATTTATTACACCTTTGACAATGGCTATTTTGTCTGAGGAGAAAGTCTGGCGCTCCATGTTTGAAGATGAAGCGCAGGAACGGATGTTGAATCATCTTTGTTTGGCCCAGGCTGCCGATGTGTTTGTGATAGCCCCGGCTACGGCCAACGTGATCGGGAAAGTTGCCAATGGCATAGCGGACGATCTTTTAACGGCTGTTGCCATGGCCACACGCGCTCCGGTGATCGTTGCTCCTGCAATGAATGATAAGATGTGGACAAATCCGAGGGTTCAAGAAAACTGCAAAAAGCTGCAGAGCCAGGGAGTCATATTTGTGGGACCGAAAGAAGGCGGGTTGGCTTGCGGGGTTTATGGACCGGGGCATATTGCGGACGTCGATGAGATTGTTAATGAAATCGAAAAATTAACGCGTAATGCATAATCGGCAACAAGAACATGTGCCGTGTTGCTTACGCGTCATTTTTTAAATGCTCATTGAAAAAATTTGATGGTGACGTGGCCGAGTGGTTAGGCAGAGGTCTGCAAAACCTCGTACAGCGGTTCGAACCCGCTCGTCACCTCCAGCTTCAGAATTAAGAAATAAGAAAAAAACCAAAATCAGGACAGGTTTTTTAAAAAGTTCTCATTTGTATTTTTGGTTTTAAATGTTTTTGTATTATTTCTTATTGCTCAATGATTATTTGTAAAGAGGGGCAAGTGGTGGAATGGCATACACGCAGGACTTAAAATCCTGTGGCCGCAAGGCTGTGTGGGTTCGACTCCCACCTTGCCCATATCGTTGGAAGAAGCAAGAAGAGCGAGCCTTTATAAATAGTGTGAATTTTAGAAGGACCCGTAGCTCAGTTGGTTAGAGCGCTTCCTTGACATGGAAGAGGTCACAGGTTCGAGTCCTGTCGGGTCCACCATTTGATCGCGCCCCGTTTTAAGACCAGAAGATGGCTGAAAAAACTTTATGCTGGGTTTATGTATTGAAGAGTTTGAAGAACGGGAAGCGATATGTCGGGTTTACCAAATTGCTTCCCGAACGACGGTTAAAGCAACACAACAATGGAAGCAATAAATGGACAAGGGAAAACGGTCCGTTTAGACTAATTTATTCGGAGTCGTATGAAAGCCCAAGAGCGGCAAGACAGCGAGAACGGTTTTTAAAGAGCGGCGTCGGCAGAAAATTTTTAGACAGTGCGTTATTTGATGTTACGAGCGGCTCAGTTTCCGCCAAAGGCGGACCCGCCTCTGGCGGGGGTTAGAGCGCTTCCTTGACATGGAAGAGGTCACAGGTTCGAGTCCTGTCGGGTCCACCATTTGATTGCACCCCGTTTTAAGATTAGAAGATGTATACTTGAGACATTTTTATGAACAATGAACATTTAAACAAATTACGACACAGCTGTGCTCACGTGATGGCCCAGGCGGTCAAAAAGCTTTGGCCTGAAACGAAGATCGCAATCGGACCGGCTATTGAAAACGGGTTTTACTATGATTTTGATAAACCCGAACCCTTTACCGACAAAGATCTGCGCATCATTGAAAAAGAGATGCGCTGTATTATTAGCAAAAAGCCTGACATGGCCTGCTCCTTGCTCCCTCGAGAAGAGGCAATAAAGTTCTTTGAAAAACAAAATGAAATTTATAAAGTAGAACTTATTCGCAACATCCCTGACGAAAAAGTTTCCCTTTACAAAACAGGAGAGGATTTCGTTGACCTTTGCAAAGGACCTCATGTTGAAAATGCCGGCGAGATTAAAGCAGATGCATTTAAGTTGTTGTCTGTGGCGGGGGCGTATTGGCGGGGCGATGAAACCAAGCCCATGCTCCAGCGTATTTACGGCACATGCTTTGAATCAAAGGCTGAACTCGACGAATATTTGAAATTGCTTGATGAGGCTGAAAAACGCGATCACCGCAGGCTGGGAACACAGCTGGATCTGTTTCATATTTATCATGAAGAAGCCGGAGCCGGCCTTGTTTTTTATCATCCCAACGGCGCCATCCTCCGCAAGATCATAGAAGATTATGCGAAGGAAAAGCATTTGAAAAACGGATATGAACTGATCATGACGCCGAACATTTTGAAAGGAAAGCTGTGGGACCAGAGTGGACATTCGGGATATTATCGCGAGAACATGTATTATTTTGAAGTTGACGAGGAAGATTATGCCGTGAAGCCCATGAATTGCCCGGGGCACATGCTTATTTATAAATCACGGCTGCATTCTTATCGTGAGTTCCCTATACGCTGGTTTGAGCTTGGAACCGTTTACCGCCAGGAAAAAGCCGGGGTTCTTCACGGGTTGCTGCGCGTGAGGGGTTTTACTCAGGATGACGCCCATATTTTTTGCATGAAAGAACAATTGAAAGATGAAATCAAGGGCGTTTTGGAATTTGTTTTTTCAACGATGAAAGACTTCGGATTTAGCGCCTGGGATGTCGAGATCAGCACCCAGCCAGAAAAACACATTGGAGATGATAAGGATTGGGAATATGCCACCGAGGTGCTGAAAAGTTCTTTGAAAGAAAAAGAGATTGATTTCAAAATCAACGAGGGCGACGGCGCTTTTTACGGACCGAAGATCGATATTAAACTCAAAGACGCTATCGGGCGTTCGTGGCAGTGCGCGACAATTCAATGCGATTTTGCGTTACCGGAACGTTTTGACCTGACCTATATGAATGAGGAAGGGCAACAGATCCGGCCGGTCATGATTCATCGGGCTGTTTTCGGGAGTCTGGAACGATTTATTGGCACGTTAATCGAACATTATGCTGGAAATTTCCCTGTCTGGCTGGCGCCTGTCCAGAGCGTAGTGATCCCTATTGGCGACGGGCACATAGAGTTTGCCCAAAAGGTCAAAGAACAATTGCAGGGGCAGGGTTTCCGTGTTACGCTTGATAACAGAAATGAAAGTCTCGGCAAAAGAGTGCGCGAGAACGCGATGAAAAAAGTCCCGTATGTTTTGATCATCGGGGACAAGGAAAAAGAAGCCGGACAGGTTTCGGTGCGTAAGCGCGGGAATGAAGATTTGGGCGCGATGGATGTGAATATGTTTATTAAGCGATTGAAGGAAGAAAGTGAAAATAAATTGGCGGCTGGCAACTAGCTTTTAGCAGCTAGAGGCGAGATGCTGGCTTGCCTTAGCTAATCATAGAAACAGGAGGTGCTGTTATCCAAAAATTCGTTCGAGTTAATGACCGGATTCGTGTTCCTGAAGTGAGAGTGATCGGTGCTGATTCTTCACAGCTTGGCGTGCTCCCGATCAAGCGCGCTCTAGAGATTGCTGAAGAAAGCGGACTCGATCTTGTCGAAGTTGCTCCTACCGCTAAACCCCCGGTTTGCCGGATAATGGATTATAGCAAATACAAGTATGAGCAAGAAAAGAAGGAACGGCGGATCAAAAAAAGTCAGAAGATTTCCCATTTAAAACAGATCCGGTTAAAACCACATATTGACGAGGGGGATTACCAGGTAAAACTTAAAATGGCCATCAGCTTTTTGACAAAGCATGACAAGGTCAGAGTGAACCTGTTTTTCCGCGGTCGGGAAATGGCTTTTAGGGATCAGGGAAAATCATTGCTTGAACGGTTTGTTGTAGACACTCAAGAGGCCGGAACTTCTGAAGGAGCCCCGAAGGCCGAAGGCCGAACGATGTTTGTCGTGATAGCACCAAAGTCGGAAAAGAAGTAAATGACAGGATTAAGCCTGCCTTCGGCAGGCAGGAATTAAAGGATATAAGGATTAGCAGCAGGTGTTTTAATCCGTATCCCTTAATCCGGTAATCCTTAATAAGGAGTAACAGAAATGCCAAAGTTAAAAACAAATAAATCAGCCGCAAAGCGTTTCAAGATCACGAAGTCCGGAAAGATCAAGAAACGCAGCGCTAATCGCGGACATATTTTAGGGAAGATGTCGCGCAAGCGAAAGAGAAAGCTTCGTCATAGCAGCTATCTTGATAAAGTAGAAGTAAAGAAGATAAGGAGGTTGTTGCCTTATGGTTCGAATTAAAGCAACTGTTCCGCGAAGAAAGGGCCGAAAGCGGGTTTTTAAGAAAACTGCTGGCCAGTTTGGTAAGCGGAAAAATAATTACAGGCAAGCTATCCGTTCTCTTAAAAAGGGAATGGCCTATTCCTACAGAGACCGTAAAGTCAAAAAGCGGGATTTCCGCGCGCTTTGGATTGTGCGTCTTAACGCCGCTTGCCGGGAAGAAGGAATTACTTACAGCCGGTTTATTAACGGGTTAAAAAACGCCAACGTTGAGGTTAACCGCAAACTCCTGGCTGATTTGGCGGTAATTGATCCTGTGGCTTTCTCCAAAATCGCGGCGCTTGCCAAACAATCCGTTTCAACGCCAGCCGTTCAAGCTGTAAAAGCGTAAAAAGTTATTTACAAACAAAAACCATAGTTTTATTTTATGTAGAGACGTCCCTTGCCTGCCGGCAGACAGGCGCAGGGACGTCTCTACTGGTTAAAAGACAGGAAGAAAATGTCCCGGGATATTGAGCTCATCAAGAAGGAAGCGCTGTCGGAATTGGCACAGGTGACGGATGCCAAAGCTCTGGAGATTTTTCGGATCAAATATCTGGGCAAAAAGGGAGTTGTTCAAGAGATGTACGCGTCGCTTGCTTCCGCTCCGGTTGAGGAAAAACGCGAGATAGGAAAGAACGCGAATATTTTGAAAACTGAGCTGAGCCGGATGTTCGATGAAAAGCAGGCGGCCGTGGATGAGATGCAAAAAAAGGCATCGAGAAAAATTATTGATATAACCATGCCCGGAGCCGGCCAGGACAAAGGCCACCGTCATGTGCTTCATCAGACTATCGACGATATTTGCAGAATTTTCGAAGGTTTTGGTTTTGTGGTTGAAGAAGGGCCCGAGGTCGAGACCGAGTTTCACAATTTCGACGCGCTGAATATTCCCGCCGAGCATCCTTCCCGTGACGGATTCGACACGTTTTATGTGGATGAAAAAGATCCGGACGATCCCCGAAAAAATCAGTTGCTGCGCAGCCAGACTTCACCGGTCCAGATCCGCGTGATGCAGCGTCATCAGCCGCCTTTGGCGGTGGTCGTGCCTGGAAAAGTTTACCGGCCGGACGCGGTCGACGCAAGCCACTCGTTTATGTTTCATCAAATTGAAGGACTTCTTGTTGACCAAGACGTGAAATTTTCAGACCTGAAAGGGTTGATTGAGGCTTTTTTGAAAAAGCTTTTCGGTCAGGAAATCAAGATGCGTTTTCGTCCCCATTTTTTTCCTTTTACCGAACCCTCGGCGGAAGTGGACATTTCCTGTTACATTTGTAAAGGCAAAGGGTGTTCGGTGTGCAAGCGAACCGGATGGCTTGAGATCATGGGCTGCGGCATGGTTCATCCAAAAGTTTTTGAAGCTGCGGGATATTCGTCGGGAAAATACACAGGGCTCGCGTTCGGTTTGGGGGTGGAGCGACTGACGATGCTGCGTTACGGAATCCATGACATCCGCTTGTTTTTTGAAAACGATTTGAGGTTCTTGAAACAATTTTGACAGGAAAAGCGAAAAGGGAAGGGAAAGGCGAAGCGGCCGCGGCCTGCTCCCAGATTGTTCGTTTTGTTTTTGACTTTTCGCCGTTTGATATTCGCCCGCCGCTTTTCGTTTAAAGGAATAAAAAATGAAAATCAGCCTGAACTGGATTAAAGATTATGTTGTCCCCGGAATTCCTGCAGATGAACTTGCCAGGCGTTTGACCATGGCGGGACTGGAAGTGGAAAAGAGTGAAACTGTCGGCGGCGATACGGTTTTTGAATTTGAAATTACGCCCAACCGCCCGGACTGTTTAAACATGATCGGACTGGCGCGGGAGATTTCCGCGGTTTTAAAAAAGCCGTTGATCCTGCCGAAGATTACTGCAAGAAAGTTTCCAGCGAAAAAATGTGATGTGACCATTGAGGCTTCCGAAGCCTGCACCCGGTACATCGGGACTGTGATCGAAGGCGTTAAGATTTCGCCTGCGCCGGCACAATTGCGCAAGCGCCTTGTTGCATTGGGAAGCCGGCCGATCAGTAACGTCGTGGACATCACCAATTACTGTTTGTTTGAAATTGGTCAGCCGCTGCACGCTTTTGATCTGGACAAGCTGGAAGGAAAAAAAATTGTAGTGCGTTTTGCAAAAAAAGGCGAAAAGATCGTCACGCTGGACGGCATTGAGCGGGAGCTCGATCCGTCCGTTCTGGTCATCGCCGATGCCAGGAAACCGGTGGCGCTCGCCGGGATAATGGGCGGCGCCAACAGCGAGGTCACGGAAAACACCAAAAATATTTTGCTTGAAAGCGCCTGTTTCGATCCGGTTTTAATCCGGCGGACCGCCAGAAAACTGGGACTGTCCAGCGACTCGTCTTACCGTTTTGAACGGGGGGTGGTTTTTGAGTACGTGGCGACCGGAGCAAACCGGGCGGTAGACCTGATTTTGGAGTCTGCCGGCGGAACGGTAATCTCCCGTTCGGATGTTATGGGTTTGAATCCCACCCGCCGCTTTTTAAAAACCGTAACACTGAACCTTGAAAAAATGAACGCGTTCCTGGGGGCGAAGGTTCCGCAAACCGAAGCCAAACGGATTTTGAAAGCGCTGGGTTTTTCGTTTACAACCGGCAAGGCTTCCGCACTGAAGGTCAAGCCGCCGGTTTTCAGGCCGGATGTCCAGCGGCCCGAAGACCTTTACGAGGAAATCGCCCGGGTCCTCGGCTACAACAATCTCCCGTCATCGTTTCCCTGTGTCAAAATGACCGGAATGAATTCAAATCAATCCCGGAAGAAACGGCATGAAATTGCTGAGCGTCTTTTATCGCTGGGTTTTAGCGAAGTCCTGACTTACACCCTGATCAACAGGGAACAGGCGGTCAACGCCGGTGTTTCGAACCTCTCGTTTATGAAGGTTTTAAATCCGTTAAGCAAAGACCAGGAGGCCCTTCGGCCCCATTTGCTCCCGAGCCTGCTTCAAGCCGCCAAGACAAATTTAAACCACGGGCAAAAAGACCTGATGATTTTTGAAACCGGCAAAGCGTATCCTCACGGCGGTGAACGCGAAGAGCTCGGAATTTTATTAACCGGCGACGCTGCACATGACTGGCGGATTTCTGGCGCGCGTACAGTTGATTTTTACGATCTGAAAGGTGCGGTCGAGATTGCGGTTGGACCATTTGTATCCGGAGACATAATTTTTAAAGTCAGCGAAGAACAATTTTTGGAGGAAGGCCAGCGCGCGGACGTTTTTGTCGGGCAGCCAGAAGATACTTCCGGAAAGGCTTCCTCAAAAAAGATCGGCGTTTGCGGCAAGGTTGGCAGTCAGGTTCTTGAGCAAAACGGCATCAGGCAGGACAATGTTTTTTTTGCACAGATCGATCTTGAGGTTGTTTATGCCCTGACTAAAAAAGAGAAAGCTTATGTCCCTGCTTGCGAGTTTCCCGGCATTGCCCGTGATGTCAGCATTGCTGTCAGCAAAAACATCTTTTTTGACGAGATCTGCCGGGTTGTCCGGCAGTTTGGCGGAGAGTTTTTGCGGACAATTCAGTTAAAAGAACAGTATCTCGGGGAGAAAATCCCTGCCGATCAGCGAGGACTGGTTTTTTCCGTAGTTTATCAGGCCCCGGACCGGACCCTGACTGAAGAAGAAATCCAGACCGTTCATGAAAACGTTCTGCGAAAACTTATCGAGCGTCTGGGCGCGTTGATCCGGTAAAATCCGGATTCCCCGGCCGCAACCCGGTTCCGGTTTTGGAGTCTTGTAAAAAAGGCGGGAGCTTTTCTTGAAAATGCGAACGACAAAACCATCAGCATTTACCCTCCTCGAAATCATTATTGTCATTATTATTATCGGCGTTCTTGCCGGCCTTGGATTGCCGCGGCTTTTTAAGTCAATAGAAGAGTCCCGGTTGTCGGAAGCCGCGGCGAACATTTCGTCACTCCGCAGCGCAGCCGAGCCTTTAAAACTGTTTTTCGATCTCGCTCGAGCACAATTGCGCGCAAAACCATTATTTTGAAAGTTTTTTGGCAATGGTTCATGTGAATTAATTCGACCTTCGCCGAAAGCCCGGTTGATTTTTTGAAATCCGGCGGTATAATAACAATCGCCCTGCGGTGTGCGTTAGCGCTAAAAAAAATGAACCAACGCATCTATAAAGGGACGCCAAACTTCCGACAGTCCTTATGGGCTGCCGGGGAGGTACCCACGTGGTTACCAGGTTCTCTTTAATTTAGTGCGACGGCATTCGCGGGGCATTTTTAATTTCGCTTGCAAGGGTTCATACCCCGCAGCTTGCTGCGCGGAATGAAGCCTTTTTCAGGATACCTCGAGGCTCGCCTCGAGGAGTTAAGGCAGGCTTCATTTCCCCGTTTAAATTTCATGTAGAGACGTCCCGTCGGGACGTCTCTACGCATCAAAGCCTTTCCTTAGGGGGAACCACGAGCATCATTAATCATGAAAAAACAAAAAACATCCTTCAACAACAACCCCGACTTTTTTTCTGAAGAACAACAACGTGAAATTCTTAAAACATCCCCGTTAAGCGTCAGGATGCGGCCCCAGGTCCTTGAAGAATACGCAGGACAGCGGCATATCCTGGGGGAAGGAAAACTGCTTACCCGTGCAATTGAATCGGACCGGATCAGCTCGTTGATTCTTTACGGCCCTCCGGGAACAGGGAAAACCACGCTGGCGTACTGTATCAGCAATAAAACGGATGCGATTTTTGAACGCGTCAACGCCGTGGCGTCAAATGTTGAAGAATTGCGTCAGATCATTTCCGGGGCGCAAAACCGGAGGCTCACTTCCGGAAGGAAAACGATCGTCTTCATTGATGAAATCCACCGTTTTAACAAGGCCCAGCAGGACGTTTTAATGCCTGATGTGGAAACCGGAAATATTATTCTCATCGGCGCCACGACGCTCAACCCGTTTTTTTCCCTGGTCAGTCCTTTATTGTCGCGTTCGCTGGTCTTTGAGCTCCAGCCGCTTTCAACTGAAGATATTCTGGAGTTGCTTCACCGGGCTTTGAAGGACAAGGAGCGCGGGCTCGGTTTCCTGAATGTGAAAGCTGACGCGAAGGCCCTTCGTTTTCTGGCTGAAACAAGCGACGGGGACGCCAGACGAGCCTTGAATGCCCTTGAGATCGGGGTTTTGACAACTCCAAAATCCGCTGACGGAAGCATTAATTTGTCAATGGATGTCGCCCAGGAATCCATCCAGAAAAAACAGGTCGTCTATGACAGAGACGGCGACGCGCATTATGACACGATTTCCGCGTTTATTAAATCCATGCGCGGCTCGGATCCCGACGCGACGCTCTATTGGCTGGCCAAAATGATTTATGCCGGCGAAGATCCCCGTTTTATCGCCCGCCGGATTTCAATTTGCGCGGCTGAAGATGTGGGAAATGCCGATCCCCAGGCCCTGGTCCTGGCCATGGCAGCTTTTAACGCCGCAGAGGTCCTTGGTTTGCCCGAAGCCCGTATCCCTTTGGCCCAGGCCGCGGTTTATGTCGCATGCGCCCCGAAATCCAATTCCGTTATTACAGGCATTGACCAGGCCCTGGCGGATGTTAAAGAAAACAAAATCCAGTTCGTTCCCGTTCATTTAAAAGACGCCCATTATCCCGGAGCCAAAACACTGAAGCACGGCGAAGGGTACAAATACGCGCATAATTATGAAGGGCATTATGTTGATCAGGAGTACATGCCGGAAAAGACGGTTTATTATCACCCAGGTGATGAAGGATATGAGCAAAAAATCAAGGAAAGAATAAAAAAACGGCGAAAAAGCTGATAATTCTTGCTTGTCGCAGGGGTTGTTTAATTTTGATTTCGCTTGCAAGGGTTCATACCCCGTAGCTTGCTGCGCGGAATGAAGCCTTTTTCAGGATACCTCGAGGCTCGCCTCGAGGAGTTAAGGTAGGCTTCATTTGACCAGGATTTTTTAAAAAAAAGCTGTTTCGATTTATAAAAAGAACAATATTTCCAAAAAAGACCGAATTTCCATTCGGTCTTTTTAATTTAAAAATGTTTTTTAGAGAAACTGCCCGCCCGTTTGTCCTCCAGAAATATGTTTTTAGTCTTTACCAGTTGGCGCATAATCAAGTTGCCCGGGGAGCAGGAACTACACACTTTTGGAAAGTTACAACTTTTGAGCAAATCCAGGTTTAATTGGCGCCAGAGGATTTCCTGGGAATTCTCCTAAATGCTTAAAATTTTAGGTGGTTTGATGGGTTTTAGTGACGAAAAAAACAGAATTATTTATCGACGGGCTGGTAACATGAATTATGAGTCAACGAAGCCCGTTTTTAAATTCTTCGGTAACATTTAACATGAGTCAATTTTTTATTCGGTCTTTATTGACAATATTATTATATTATATGCTATACTTACAAATATTTACGCAGTGTTGCTTTTCCCCGAACGAAAGTCGTTTCATTTCAAAAAGATAGGACTTTTCATGATTCGCCGCATAACGGCTTCCATCATTCTGGCCGTTTTTATTTTAACTATTCCTGCTCAAATGGGAATCGCGCAAGTTTTCACGCCGGTTCCAATGCCCACACAAACAGTTGGTATCAGCAACACGTTTTTTCCTCCATTGATGGTCGGAATCCAGGTTGATCCGCAAAATCCGCTAAAATTTGATTTTTTTATGTCAAAAGGGCAAGAAAAGCTCGAAGAAAACATTAAAAAACAAGAATATTTAAAAATTTTGCGCTATTTTCTTGCGTCAATGACGATTCCTGAGGATCATCTCTGGGTTAACCTTTCTCCAACAGAGAAAGACCGGATTATCGCGGATGATTTCAGCAGAACTCAAATGGGCATGGATTTGTTGGCCCAGGATTATTTTCTGAAACAACTAACGTCTTCATTAATGAATCCAGATGATGAAAGCGGCAAAAAGTTTTGGAAAAAAATTAAAAAAGAGGCTAAAAAACGATATGGAATTACAGAAATTCAAACAAGTGTTTTAAATCGTGTTTGGGTTCTTCCTGAAAAAGCGATTGTGTATGAACAGGAAAAATCAGCATGGGTAATTTATTGCCGGCTGAAGGTGATGCTGGAAGAAGATTTTTTAAGTTCCCCGGATCCCCAGTTCCCTGGTTCCGCAGCAAAGGATTTGACCGGGGCGCCGGGGCACGGGGGCACTGGGGAACTTGAAAAGCAGGTTATGCGCGAGGTAATCATTCCCGAATTGGAGCGCGAGGTCAACGAAGGGAAAAACTTTGCCGTCCTGCGTCAGATTGTCAATGCAATGGTAATGGCCGAATGGTACAAGAGGTCATTAAAGGAAAGTATTTTAGGGAAGGCTTATGTTAATCAGTCCAAGGTCAGCGGAATCGATACGGAAGATTTTAAACGGAAACAGCAGATTTATGACGCTTATTTGAAGTCATTTCAACAGGGCGTTTATGATTTTATTTATGAAGATATTGATGAAGAGACCGGAGCGATTTCGCCGCAACACTATTTTTCAGGAGGATATCAGCCCGATTTAAAAAAGGCTGTTAGCGTTGTTGATGACCCTGGAGAAATCCCCCTTCAATATCGTGTTCCTTCCGAGCAATACATAAAAAAAGTAACTCAGTCCGGAATTGATCGTGTGACCGGCGGAGCGCAACTGGTAAGTTCCCCGGAGCAACAATCCACCCCAGCAAAGAGCCCTTCCGGGGAAAATTTATCCACAAAAGGCAAGGACATTCCTTCAGACAAGGAAGCCGCAGAAAAAGGTTCTACCGGGAAACAGGGTGGGGGGCTTGATCATGCCATGCTCGCTGATTTTAAACCCTCCAAAGATTACAGCAGGCTGGAATTTCCAGAGCTGGCAGAGGATTTTTTTCAATTGATGCAAAAATTTGTCGAGTCCCTGGACGAGGAGGAGTGGGGGCAAGCTAAACAGGTGTATGTAGATTTGAAAACGATGACCGGGTTTTTAAGCGGGAAAGCGAAGGCGCAATCTTTTGAAGATTTTCGGAAAACTACAGGGGCGATTCTGGATCGGACGGAAATTTTTCTTCAGTTGTTCGGCGGGCGGCAGGTGAACACGGAACAGGGTTCGGCCGTCTCCGTGGACATGAACGTTCTTCAAAAGGAAATGGTCCAGATTGGGCAGAAGAAATTTTCTGAACAGACACGAAAGCTGATTGATCAAATCATTGAGGAAGTTGTCAGCGAGCTCTTTGATGATGAGGCTGAGAAGAGAAAGTGGCGGGAAAAACTGACGCGGGATATTGTGATGATGAATTTTGAAAACATGATCCCGGAAAAGGTTATCGGCGACATCGCCGCGCATAAAGATTATTTGATCAGCACGGTCCTTGAAATGACAAAAGGCCTGGGGCAAGCTGAAGGGTTTTTTGATCCATATGCCTCCTCGCGGAAAGTTTTCTTGAAAGATTTCGACGGGAATGAAGCGTTGTTCAGGGGCGTCGTTGAGCATGAGCTTACGCATTACGGCATTTTCCGTATTCCTGAACAATGGGAAAACATTTCATTCGCCGTCTCACTGTTGGCAGCGATTTCTTTTGCTGAAAAACAGGGCCAGGCAATCGATGTTTATTTTAAGGAATTTTCCGATCCGCATGTTTTTACTCCTGCTCTTGTAAAAGCCTTGTTTGAAAAAGGGCGGGTGATGGGGCAAGGCGGCGAGACCGGTTTTATCGTTTCGCCTGGCGTTTCCGACCGGAACGCCGGATACTTTTCGACCGAGTATTTGCTGTCTTTGACAAGAGAGGTTTTTGAAGAGACCGGGGCGCGGACCGATCTTTTACACGATGATTATCAAAAACAGCGCGCGGCCGGGATGATGATCGCAGGCATGTTGCTGGGCATGAATGACAAGGATGCCGCAAAAAAACCTCTCCGGCTGTTAAAAGATTTTTTTGATGTGCTGTATGAACGCTACGGCGATCCGACCGAAGCCAGCCCTCAAACCGGTTCCGGGGTTAAAAAATTAATTCAGGATCTTGAAAAATATCTTTCCTCTTCGGCAGGGATGATCGTCAAGCTCAAACCCGTCGCGAGCGGATCCTGGAATTTCAGGACAACAGGGCAGTTTTCGGCTGAGGTGGATTTTGTTATTTCCGACCTTTTTCCCCGTTTCTACGACGGGAAAGATAAAAATGATGCTGAGGGACAGATGGAGGCCGCCCGGGAACGGGCCTTCGGCCAGGCGTTTCTCGCGTTATCGAAAACAAAGAACGGGATGCGCCACCTGATGCACGGGCTGGACCCGTCTATTCAGAACGAGCCAGCTTCGATCCATTTATGGGACACACTGTTGTTGTCAAAGTCCGCGAAGATCGGGGTGGATGTGAACGCGCAAAAGCTGAGAACCGGATCCATTGAGGAACAATTTACCGGTTCAGGACGCTGGATCATGCGTGTTTTTAAAGACCGTTTTGAGATCGGCAATCCGATGGTGGAAGAGGCCCTCTTTTTGTCCCAGCCGCGATTTTTGCGGTATCTGGATTCTCTCCTTTACCGGCGGTTTTATTATGATGAAAAGGAAAAAAAGATTGTTGATCCCAGGGTCAAAGATCCGGTCCTCGACGATGCTGTTGCCCGGACCATGGGTTCGGCCACGGATGCATCAAATTTTGGATGGGCGAAAATTTTACTGGCCCCGCAGGATTTGACCGATGATCAGATCAAGGATATTTTCAACCGGATATGGCCGGTGTTTCAGGATCTCTATGCCAGGGACTTAAAGACCGAGGTGAATTGGCGGGCCTATCAGCGCAAGATGCGGGAAGAACGTCAGCAGGCGAGACGTCAACAGTTCGAGCAGCTGTCGCCGGAAGGACTTCAGGATCTCGAGGATTACTTCAACAGCCTGCCGGAAGAAACCCGGGAGGCGATCCGCCAGGCTGCCGAAAAGATGCTGCGCGGGCAAATGGAACAGTTCGGAGAGCAGGGGCAGGACAGGGGACAGGAACAGGGCATGGAAGGGATGGAGGGCATGGAAGGCATGCCCATGCCCGAAATGGAAGGAAAGACGGGCCGAAAACAACAACCGGGCAAAGGAGGTTCCAGGGGTTCTCAGCAAACACTTCCCTCCGGAGCACGGCCAGGCCAGGAAATGTCCGAAGGGGAAGGCGGCGGGGAAATTTCACCTGAACAAATGCGCGGCATGATAGAGGATATCGGACGACAGTTAAAAGGTTTGGAACAGCAGATCGATGATATTTCAAACGGGTTGAATGCCGCCCGGTCTCAGACGGAAAATCTGGACCGCGGCGCGAAAGATCTTGACCAGTCCCGGGAATTGGAACAACAGCGTGAGAAGTCCACGGACCTGCACAAAAAAGCAAAAGATTTACAGGACGATGTTCAGGGGATTTTGAATCAGGGCCGCCGGGTGGAAGAGAGAAGCCGTCATCAGGAAGACATGTCCCGGGGAATGCAAAACGGCCTGCCTTCTCCGGAAGAAGGAGAAGGAGTTGCCGAGGATTCCAGGGACCTTTCGGGGAAGGCGCAGGAACTGCTCGATAAATTATCCGGACTTCAGCAAAAGGCTAATCAGCTGGAGAGAAGCACGGGAAATCTTGAGCAAAAATATGGAGAGCATCATCCAGATGATTCCCAGGTGGCAAGCCAGTTGCGTGATGTCGAGCGTTCTATCAAGGAAATGAAAGATCAGATTGACCAAGGCCGAGGGGCCGAACGGTCCATGCTTCGGCAATTGCATGAACTGGAACAGGGAATAGAGAAGCTGGAGAGATCTTTGGATGCGGCCCGTCAATCAGCAGCGGCGGGCAAACAACCGGTTTCAGGACAGGAAGACAAGGGAGTCAAGGGCGCCCCAAAATCTTTGGCCTCACAAGCTCCCGCCAATTCCGGAACGAATCAACAATCATCAAGCGAGCCGATTTCCGCATCCTCATCTCAGCCGCAGTCTTCAGGTGCCACGGCTTTAAAAGATAACGATCAATCGAAAGAACCGCAAAGCAGTCAATCTTCCGGGACGCTGCATAAGACACCGGATACCCTTGATATGCCCAACGCGGAAAGTCTGGAGGAAATGCTTCGGGAATCTCCGGCGGAACGGGCCGACCGTCCCCGACCGAAAAGAAAAGTGCCTGATCTTAAGGCGGCCCGCCAGTATGAAGAGGATTTGCTTCAGAAAAAAACAGGACTTAACGCGAATCAGCGCGCCGAGCTGGAAACGTATTACAACAAAAGAGTCAGATATAAGGGAAGGGAGATGACAGTCCGGCAGCTTGTTAACGACATGACAGAGCGGCTCAAGATATTGACGCTGCCAGTCGAGGATGTCGGCTTTCAGGGCAACCTGGAGCACGGACCTGTTTTTGATCCGGTCAAGGCTGTCATCGGGCATGACGCTCCTTATGGACAATGGCGGCCCAAGGAACCTTTGTCGGTTAAGATTACATTTCTTCTTGATAACAGCGTCAGTATGGATTTGGAGTTGGAAGGTGGCGTTAAGCGGATCGATGTCGTCAGACTGACCACGTTCATTTTATTGAACGCCCTGCTCAATCATAATGAGGAGCGAGCCCGGCTGGGGTATGATCCGATCGAATTTGAGATTGCCTTGTTCGAGGATTCCGAGGCAAAGCCTCTTGTGTCGCATGAGACAGTCCGGGAGAAAAATTTCCGCAAAGATCGTTTGTTGTATGAAACATGGAACGGGCTCAACGCCGCCGGGCCGGCAACGTATTACGCGCAGAATTTGAAAAAATTTACGGCGAGACTCGCCGGCGCTCTGGATAAAGGGTTTGAAAAAAGCACCAGAATTTTAGTGAGTGTCAGTGATGAAGATGTGGATGAAGCGCAAAAACAAGACATCCTGGAGACCTATGCTCAGGCGGAAGCGGCAGGACTGCATTTGTTTGTCGCTCCTGTTGGTAACCAAAAGCTTCTCCGGGACACGATGGATCTCCATCGGGATCATAAAGAACGCGTGATCCGCCCGTTCCCTGTTCCTGAATTTCCCGCCAACGTCATGGACGCTTTGATGGAGACAATTCCTTCGTTCGAGGCAATGGCCGGCAGGGACGGCGCCATGTTGACGGAAGAACCCAAAGCCATAGAAGGATACAAGCATTTCTTTACCCAGAAAATCAACGGACGAGAGTATCTTGTGTTTCACGGGGAGATACCCGCCGTTATTGGGAGCGTGGACATGGAAGGCCTGGATTTGTGCCGGACAAAAGAGTTCCCGACATCTCTCCGAATGAAGACAAGATCGTCAGGATTTTAGACACTTTTTACCCTCTCGCAAAAAATTACACCTCATATTCAAACGATGGGAAGTATCTGATCCGTAAAGTTCAGGATGGTCTGATCGAGGTCCTGGAAAGCGATCAGGATGTGTTATTTAACATTGCAAACAGTAATATGGGACCGGCGATGCGTTTGGGTGCAATAAAGAAGATGAAAGAGTTGATTAAAAACGGAAAGAACGTTAAGAAATGGACAAGGATGCTGGAAGAAGTTATCCAGAGGGAAGCAGATTTAGAAGTTTTTATCGCATTGGGAGAAGCGCTTGGAGCGGGGTATAAGGCGGGAGCTCCGGTGGGAATAACGGAGGAATGGTTTATAGCGAAATTACATGTCGGAAAAGGGAGTATTCGTTCAGGCATGGTAAAGATGATTCAGGGAGTGATTGAAAGCGAGAAGGGCGGTGAAAAGTGGGTCAGGATGCTGGAAGAAATGATCCATAGGGAAACAGATCCGGAAGTTTTTATCGCATTGGGAGAAGCGCTTGGAGCGGGGTATAAGGCGGGAGCTCCTGTGGGATTAACGGAAGCAGTGATTAAAGCAAATTTGAACACCGGAAACGGCATTGAGAATTGGGGAGTTCGTTTAGCTGCCGTGAAGATGATCCAGGGGTTGATTGAAGGCAGGATTGCTGTTGCGAAGTGGGTGAGAATATTGGAAGAACGTTTCAAGGTTGAAACAGAGAGGGATGTTCTAGGCGCGGTGGTCGAAGCGCTGGCAGCGGGGTATAAGGCGGGAGCTCCTGTGGGATTAACGGAAGCAGTGATTAAAGCAAATTTGAACACCGGAACCGGCGTTGAGAATTGGGGAGTTCGTTTAGCTGTCGTGAAGATGATCCAGGGGTTGATTGAAAGCAGGATTGCTGTTGCGAAGTGGGTGAGAATATTGGAAGAACGTTTCAAGGTTGAAACAGAGAGGGATGTTCTAGGCGCGGTGGTCGAAGCGCTGGCAGCGGGGTATAAGGAGGGGGCCTCTGTGGGATTAATAGACGCAGGGATTAAAGAAAGATTAAACACCGGAAATGGCATCGAGAGCCGGAGAGTTCGTTTGGCTGCTGCGAAGGTAGCCCAGAGATTGATTGAAAGGGAGAAGCGCGATGAAGGATGGGTGGGGTTGATTGAAAGCAGGATTGCTGTTGCGAAGTGGGTGAGAATATTGGAAGAACGCTTCAAGGTTGAAACAGATCCGGAAGTTTTGATCGCATTGGCAGAAGCGCTGGCAGCGGGGTATAAGGCGGGAGCTCCTGTGGGATTAACGGAAGCAGTGATTAAAACAAATTTGAACACCGGAAACGGCGTTGAGAATTGGGGAGTTCGTTAGCTGCCGTGAAGATGATCCAGGGGTTGATTGAAAGCAAAATTGATGTTGCGAAGTGGGTGAGAATGTGGGTGAGAATATTGGAAGAACGTTTCAAGGTTGAAACAGAGAGGGATGTTCTAGGCGCGGTGGTCGAAGCGCTGGCAGCGGGGTATAAGGCGGGAGCTCCTGTGGGAATAACAGACGCAGGGATTGAAGAAAGATTGAACACCGAGAATTGGGGCGGTCGTTTGGCTGCCGTGAAGATGATTCAGGGGTTTATTGAACGCAGGATTGCTGTTGCGAAGTGGGTGAGAATATTGGAAGAACGTTTCAAGGTTGAAACAGATCCAGAAGTTTTGATCGCATGGGGCGAAGCGTTGGCGGCTGGGTATGGGGAGGGAGCCCCTGTGGGATTAACAGACGCAGTGAGTTCAGGGGAATGGCGCTCGTTGCGGGAATTCGGAAAATCTTCTGAAACAAAAGAGATCAACGGGGACAACGGCGAACGAATATTTGAAAATGCCCAGGGTCTGAGGTGGAAGATTAATGAAGAGGGAAATTTTCAGATCAGCCAGAATAATGGACAATTTATTCCGCTTAAGCAAAATCTCGAAGGGAACGGGCCACGGGATCTTTACGAAATAGACGCTTCAAGAATCCTTGCCTTTGATCAGATATCCGAGACAGTGAATGTTTTGGTAAAGGAAAATGATGCCTGGCGGGTCGAGCATGAGTTGATGATGGAAGAGGAGGATCGCGCGAATTCATGGGACGGGGTCATGCTGCGGCTGATCGGCGAGACCGGACTCGGAAAAGACGAGATTACTCTTGCCGCGGCGAACCTGATCGGTGAAGAGGTTTATGTGGCGGTCGGTAATTCAGATATGGATGTGGAAGATCTCGTTACAGGGTTTCAAAGTCTTGGCGGCCAGGAGAAAGGGACGTCGGGCGTTGAGCCGTCGGGCTTGAATAAAGTGATGCATAACGGCGGCTGGTATATTATCCGGGAAGCGCACAAACTTCGCCCCGGGGTTTTCAACGCGCTCAAGTCGCATGTTTCCGCCAAAGACCACAAGTGGCCGGTTATGCGTGACGGGATTGAGCGTTTTGAGACTATTCAGAACAATCCGCGAGCGCGGGTCGTTTTATCGGTGAACCGTATTCGTAAAGGCATCACCGGCGCGAGCACCGAGACCAACGGCCCGATGCAGGACAGGGAGCGGGATCTGGAATTTTACTGGCTTGAACCCGATGATGAAGTGGACTTGCAGGTCGAATATGCCCTGGCCATGGCCCGGGAGAAGGGCCTTCACAGTGATGATTGGGAAACGTTTGAGGATCAGGTCAGGAAAGATGCCAGAGAGCTTGTGGATATCGCGGCTCAATTGCGGCTGACATTTGCCGGATATAACGCAGAACAGCAGGCCGAGATTCTGAGAGACTGGAATTTAATCGATTCCAAAAATCTTGTCCAAAAGATGGTAAAAGACTCCCGCATTAAACAATTGTTTGAAAGCGGCCCCGCCTTTGAAACCGGGGAAATGCTCAAGCGCCCGCCGTCACCCCGTGTGGTCAAAAATATTTTGCAGCATTTGATCCTTTTCCCCAAAGACCGCCGCTACCGGTCTTTTGAAATCGTTAAAAAATATTACAACTTTCACGCGGAGATTTCCGGCGAGCTTGAAGAAGCGGCCATTGAAAAATTTACCGAGTGGGAAAGCAAAAGGCCCGACAGTCATCCTGTAAAACTAACGGAAAAGTCATTTATTGTTGATGGACAGGATCTTATTATCCGCCCTGAACCGGAGGCGGATGGAACAACGTATTGGGATGAGGTGCGTGTGCCCCTGCATTCAAAAGCGTCTATCCGGACACGGGGAGTTCCCGGAGAAGTTTTGGACTGGATCAAAAGCGGAGCCAACGCACAAAATCTTTACTCCTATCTCCAGGGACGCGCCTTGGGCAAACACTGGATCTTCGTTGGAAAACCCGGCGCAGGAAAATCCACCATGATTGCCGCGATTCAAAAATTATTGAACGCGCCCGGGAGCATGAAGCTTGAGATCACGGAAGAAACCCGAAAAGATCACCTGACGTATTCTCGTAACATTAAAGAGTTTGAAACCCGTTTTACAAAAGAAGTCCTTCCGTCGGCCATGGAGGACGAATACGGGGAAGGACAGATCCTCAATTTAACCGAGAGCACGCAGGGCCGTCCCTCGATGCTGTCTTTGCTGAACGAGGTTTCCGAACGGAACGAACTCCCGGATCCGAATTCCAAAACGCAGGTGAAGAAGGCGAAGAGAGGTTTCGGCACGATTCATGATATTAATCCCCCGGGCACAGCCGACCGGCTGAAGGCCTTTCCCGATGATTTTATCGAGCGGCACATGATTATGTGGTTTGATACGCCCCCTTCTGACCAGGTGACGATGTATCTGGAAGAAGCAGGCCAGGGCAGGACGTTTCCCGAAGATATAAAATTTCAGGTCCATCCTTCTTTGATCGGGCAGCCGCGACAGGACGCGAACGGGAACAGCGAGAAATATGACGACGGGGAAATCAAATATACCGGTATCGTAGGTATAGGGCAGGAGATCAATCGCAAATTGATGGAAGATCCTTATTTTTTCCCGAAAGACAGAGAGATAAGCTACCGCAATCTCCAGGCCTTTGTCAAGGCGATCGTTGCCTATTATGAGCGCGATATCAGCATGGGCAACACCCCGCAGGATGTTATTTTGAATCTTTTTATGGAAACGTTCACGCTTGAAGGCAAGCCGGGGAAAATGCTCGAATGGCGGACAAACATTTTAAAAGTATTTCAGGATTTGGGCTTGTATGATCCCCAGGCCGGCCAGGATGACGGCAGCGGCGGTATTGTTCCCGACGCGATTGAGAAATTCCTGAACAAGGAAGGAGTGCTCGTCCAGAATCTTCCGGTTTTAAAAGAACCGGATTCGGGATATCTGAACATTGACCGGATATTAAGGTTTTTGCAAACAAATACGGTTGGGCTGGGGATTCGAAGAAATCTGGATGAGTTATCCAGTGAGGCCGGAAAGCTTTTGAGCGCAGAGACGAAAGAGTCTCTTTCGAAATGGAACGCGTTACCGGTGTCCGAAAAAGCCCGCCGCCTTCGCGCGATCCGTGAGATTTATGATGTGTTGGGGCTGATTAAAGAAAACCGGTTTGATTCAAAACAGGGCCCGGCCTATCAGTCAGAGGAGCAGGTCCGCCTGGGGGCGATTATCGAGCAGATTGTTTCAGTTATCGTTGTTCAATGGAACTGGCCCCAGGAGATTTTCACCCGCGCCGATTTAACAGAGACGGCCAAAATGTCATTAACGGAAATCCTTGACCGGCAAAGAGACAGGTTCCCGGAGATTTCAAACGCGATTTACAAAGTTATGTTGTCCGACGGGAAAAAGGAATATCTTGATGAGCTTGAGAAAGAAATCGCGAAGAAGGGAAAGGATGTCAGCGCGCTTAAGGAAATTGTAAATATTTTAAAGCAGACAAGGGCCCTGTTTTTTCAAAATTTGATCAAATCATTGAATCAAAAAATCCGGGAAGAAGAGTTGGCGGTCAGCAATCGTCAACCGGACGCTCCTGATCAGGGAAATTGGACGCGAGCCCAGGTTGAAGAAGATCTGGCGCGTGTGAATCAGTCTCTTGCCGGAATCGAAAAAGAGCGCGGGTCGTTAATAAATAATGAGGTAAAGAATATTTCTCTGCGAGAGGGGAGAGACAAACTGTTGCAGAGAATTTCATTGAGAAAAGAAGCGCTTTTGTCGGATGTGCAAAAGCAGGACGGCAATGATTTTGATTGGGAGATTCGTTTGCGGGCAGTCAGGATCATTCAGAGTTTGGTGGAAGCGGGAGATGATAGTTGGGACATGCTCCTGGAAGAAAGGATTATGAGGGAAGATGATTTTGATGTGTTGGAAGCGCTGGGGGAAGCCTTGGGAGCGGCTTATCGCGCGGGCGCCGATGTTGGGCTGGATGAGGAGAATATTCACTTGGGGCTTGAGGCGCAAGAAGATGAGATTCGTTTTGGAGCGGTCATGATGATCCGGGCGTTGATTGAAGGGGGAAATGATATTGAAAAATGGGTCAGACTTCTGGAAAAGGCGATTGAGAAGGAAGAGGAGTTTGCTGTATTAAGGGCAATGGGAGATGTTCTCGGTATGGGATATCAAGCGGGGGTTTCATCCGGTTTGAATAAAACGACGGTTCGCAGACAATTGAATTCCGACAAAGGAAGCGAGAGTCGCGCTATCCAAAAGATTCGGGCGTTGATCAAAGGAGGAGATGCTGCGACAAGACAGCGATGGGTTCGCATCTTGGAGAAGAGAATTTTGATTGAAGAAGAGCCGTCTCTTGTTAAAGGGCTGGGAGAGGTATTGGGGATAGCATATAAAGAAGGAGTTCGCTGTGGACTGGATAAAGCTAAAATTCAAAGCATGATTCAAACTCCGGGTGGTTCCCCGAATTCGGATTTCAGACTCGGCGCGCTTCAAATGATCCGAGGGTTGATTGAAAAAGGGATGGATGTTGGACACTGGGTGGAGGTTTTAGAAAAGGCGATTTCGGTTGAAATGGATCAGAAACTGTTGGACCTGATGGGAGATGCCTTGGCGGTCGGATATCAGGCCGGGGCCCCGGTTGGTTTGGATGAAAATTTCATCAAGGCCGGTCTTGAAGTAAGGGGGATTGACCATTGGGAGGGACACCGTTTAGGTGCGGTCAAGAGCATCCGGGCGTTGATTCAGGGAGGGCATGATGTTGAAAAATGGTCGAACGTCCTGGCAGAGCGAAGGGCGAAAGAAGATAGTCCGATTGTTGTTCCGGCGATTCAAGAGGCAATGGAAATGGGGGTTGCTTATGAAAAAATCCGGAGGGGAGATTGGGAGAGCCTTGCGGAATGGAGTTCTCTGACAGATCTTTCGTCCGCATATGAGGCGTTAAGGGCAATCAACGCGATGAGCGCGAGAAAACAAAATTCTTTTTCTTCGGAATGGAAGGACCTGTTGATCCAAAAGATACGGGCGAGAGAATCCGAGTTGACCTTAAACTCCTCTCAAGAGGATTGGAAAATGCTTGTCGTCACTGTCAGAATTATTCAGCGGTTGATTGAATCGGGGGATGATGCTGAAAAATGGGTCGGTTTTTTGGAGGATGAAATTCGGGATGAAGTACGGCCGGATGTTTTAATGGCCTTTGGAGAAGCCCTGGGGGCTGTTTACCGGAAAGGAGCTCCGTTCGGATTACGTGAAGGAATGATTCGCGTGATGCTCAATGATGATGCATATTGGAAGACACGAGCCGGAGCAGCCAGGATGATTCAAGGGTTAATTGAGAGCGGGCAGACACCCAAAAAATGGGTTTCTGTTTTAAAACGGAGACTGAAGAGCGAAAGCGATGTGGATGTTTTACATCTTATTGGAAAAGCATTGGCAGCCGCTTACAGGAGAGGGCTTCTTGCTGGCGGAGATGAAACCAGAATAAAGAGGGATGTTGAAGGAATAAACGCGGATTGGGATAAAGGCTTTATCGCTTTAAATGTAATTAAAAGTTTGATCGAGGATGGTCAGGAAGTTGAGAAATGGGTCAGGTTTCTGGAATCGAAAATTAAAACCGAACAAGATGACAGTATTTTAAGGGTGATGATCGAGGCGTTGGGAGCTGGGTACAGGTTCGGAATACCTGTCGAACTGGATGTGGATACGATCAAGGAGATCCTCTCTTTCAAAGAAGATGTTATAGATTGGGAAATTCGTTTTGCTGCGGACGGGCTCGTTTTGGAATTGATTAAACGCAGACACTTGCCTGGGACGTTGGTTAATCTTTTGGAACAACAGATGCTGGTGGAAACGCATTCCCGTGTTTTGCCCGCTTTAAGCGAGGCCCTGGAAGCGGGATACCGGGCCGGAGTTCCATCCGGGCTGGATCCGAAAGAGGCGGAGAGAAGGTTGCAACTTGAAGGAAAAATAGAGGAAAAGAAATCTCGTTTAGGCGCGGTCAGCATGATCCGGGCGGTAATTCAAACTGGATATGATATTGAGAAATGGCAGGATGTGCTGAGAAAGAGAATGACGGGCGAGAAGGATGAGGAAGTTCTGGCAGCGATTAAAGAGACGCTCGCGATGGTGGATATTTATGAAAAAATCCGTCAAAACGATTTGGACGGTTTTGGGAAATTGATTTCCTCGGCGGATTTGAAAATGATCGGCGCGGTGTTCGAAGCTGTTACCGTTATGGGAAATCGGACTGGAGTGGTGGATAAAAACAGAGAGGAAGAAGTCAAGCGAAGGGAACGCCTTAAACAGCGGTGGGATCAATTGGTGAATCGCCGGAAAGTTCTGGAAGAGCTGCTTGAGGTGCTGAAGGAGCAGGAGACGCTTGGATTGCCCGGAGGGGCGTCCCTTTTTGAAGAAGAAAAAAATATTTTTTCCAGCGAGCGGAAGGAAAAACTGATTCAGAATATGGTGGCTCGGGAAACAGAGATTGAACGGGCGTTAATGACTGTTGGTGGTGGTTTCTGGAGAAACCGTTTAGCCGCGACCAAGGCAGTTCAGAGATTGATTGAAGCCGGACTGGGTGTTCAAAAAAGGGTCGGCTTTTTGGAGCAGAGAATTAAAATTGAAGACAATATTGATGTTTTAAACGCTATGGCAGCAGCGTTGGGCGCGGGTTACCGGGCTGGGGCTGCGGTTGGGTTAACTGGAACAAAATTTGAGGAAATACTTGAAATCGAAAAAGATCACGGGGCGATTCGGAGCCCCGCAGCCAAATGGGTTTTGATCAGGAATGTTAAAATGATCCAGAGTTTGATTGAAGGCGGACATGGTGATGAGAAATGGGTCCGTCTTTTAGAACAAAGGATCGCGGTTGAAACAGATGAGGAAGTTCGGAATGTTTTAAGTGAAGCTTTGGGCAGCGGATACCGGGCCGGGATTTCTGTCGGGATGAATGAGTCGGACATTGAAGCATCTTTTCAAAAAGGGAAAGGCGGAGAAATTTACAAGATCAGGGCTTTAATCAGGGGCGGGCATGGGAAATGGGTTGATTTTTTGGAGGAAAGAGTCAGGAAAGAAGAAAAGGACACAGCTGCCTTTTTGGGGTTGGGGAAACTTTTAGGAGAGGTTTATCAATCCGGCATTCCGACCGGCGTGGATCCGGATGTGATGATAACATTGTTGAATTCAGGAAATGGCATGACGGACAGGTTTACCCGCTTAAGTTTAGTCAGGATGATCAGAGGATTAATTGAAGGAGGGCAGGATGTCGGGGTCTGGGTGAAAGCTTTGGAAGAAAGGATGAAAAAAGAAACAAATTATGATGTTCTTCAAAGCATTGGCGAGGCTTTGGGGGCCGCATATCGTTCCGGCGCCCATGTCGGTTTGGATCTGGATACGATTAAGAGTAAGTTAAATTTTGAAGGTGAAGATGCCAATGCCGGGTGGCCGGTTCGTTTCGGCGCAGCCAGGATGATTCAGGGCCTGATTGAAAGAGGATACAACGTTGAGCAATTGATGATTATGATAAAAGAGCGAGTGAGAGACGAAGAAATAAATATCGATGTCCAACGGGCGCTTCAGGAAACACTCGCGATGGCGGGTATTTATGAAAAAATCCGTCAGAACGATCTGGACGGTTTTGGGAAATGGATTTCCTCGGCGAATTTGACAACGGTTATTGCGGCGGTAGAGGTTCTTGACGCTATGAGATCGGAAGGAAAAAATATTCTTTGGCGTGAATGGAAGGAGAAGTTATATCAGAGCGTTGTGTCACGGAAAGCCGGATTGTCCTTGACTTCCCATGTGGAAGACAGGAAAGGGCTTTTAGTTAAAGTCGGGATCATCCAGCGGTTGATTGAAGCGGGACAGGATGTTCAAAAATGGGTCGGTCTTCTGGAGGATGAAATTTGGGATGAAGTGAGGCCGGATGTTGTAATGGCCATGGGAGAAGCGCTGGGGGCTGGTTACCGGAAAGGAGCCGTGACCGCTTTAACCGAAGAAATGATTGCAGGGATGCTTAATGACGACTCTGGCGATGAGTCCTGGAAAAAAAGAGTCGGAGCAGCCCGGATGATGCAAGGGTTGATTGAGAGCGGGAATGAACCTGCAAAATGGGCTGCTATTTTGGAACAGAGATTAAGGACGGGAATCGATGGCACTTGGGTTTTAAATGCTCTTGGGGATGCGCTGGCTGCCGCATATAGAAGAGGAATTCCTGCTGCTTGGGATGAAGAAACGATCAAAACGAATTTCATCGGAAAAGACGATGATTGGAATAAAGGCTTTATCGCGGCTAATGTGATTAAAAGGCTGATTGAGGATGGCCAGGAAGTTGAGAAATGGGTCAGGTTTTTGGAACAGAATGTTGATTTTACAAAAAATGACAGTTTTTTAAGAAGTTCGATTGAGACGTTGGCAACGGGATACCGATCCGGAATTTCCTCAGGGTTGCAACCGAATATAATCTTTGATGTACTTAATTTCGGAGCAGATTCTTCAGGGTGGGGAATTCGTTTCGCCGCGGCCGGGTTGGTTGGGAGCTTAATTGAAAGCGGGCAGGCTCGCGAAAAATGGGTTGGTGTTTTGGAACTCAGGATTTTTGGGGAAGAAGATTTTCGTGTTTTGCGGGCTTTAAGCGATGCCCTGGGAGCGGGATACCGGGCCGGAGTTCCGGTCGGGCTGGATCCGGAAGATGTTGAGAAAGGGATTGATCTTGAAGGGGAGACAGGGGAACAGAAATTTCGTTTTCGCGAGGTTAGCCTGATCGGGGCGTTCATTCAAGCCGGATATGATATTGAGAAATGGCGGGATGTGCTGAAAAAGAGAATGGCGGTCGAGAAGGATGAGAATGTTCTATCGGTGATTAAAGAGACACTCACGACGGCGGTTGTCGATGAAAAAATCCGTCAAAACGATCTGGAAGGTTTCGGGAAATGGGTTTCCTTGGCGCATTTGACAACGATCAGGACGGCGTTAGAGGTTGTTAACACCATGGAAAAGCGGATGGGATCGGTGGATAAAAACAGAGAGGAAGAAATCAAGCGAAGAGAACGCATTCAACAGCGGCGGGAGCAATTGATGGAGCGCCGGAAAGTCCTGGAAGAGTTGCTTGAGGTGTTAAGGGAACAGGAGGGGCTCGGGTTGACTGGAGGGGCGGTCTTTTCTGAAGAAGAAAAAAATATTTTTTCCCGTGAATGGAAGGAGAATTTATATCAGAAAATTTTATCAAGGAAAGAAGAGATCAAAAAGGCGTTAGGTGCCGAAGATTTACAGATTCGACTTGACGCAGTTTCGGTCATCCGGGAGCTGATTGAAAATGGGAAAGACATCGGGGAGTGGGTTGAAGTTTTGGAACAGCGGTTCAGGATTGAGGATGAGCCCAGGCTCGTCAAGGCTTTGGGGGAGGCGCTTGGATCCGCTTACCGGACAGGGGTGCCATGCGGCCTGAGCGAAGAGGAAACAAGAAAAAAGCTTGATCCATCGAACTGGGAGGCGAGTCATTTTGAATTAATGCGATTTGGAGCAATCAAGCTGATCCATGGACTTATAGAAGGAGGGCATGATAAAGAAAAATGGGTTCGTATTTTAGAAGAAAAATTTTCTTTGTCTGAGGCCTCAGCTGCCTCGATAGCTTTAGCTGAGGCTCTGGTTGAGGGCTATCGGGACGGGGTCGCGCCTGGATTAAAGGAAGAAGGGCTTGAGACGATGCTTACTTTCGGAGAGGGGGATGGCTTTTGGCGGTTTCGCCTCGCCGCAATTAAAGTCATTAAATTTTTGATTGAAAAAGGAGAGAATGTCCCGAAGTGGGTTGAAATGTTGGAGAAGCGAATCCTCGTGGAAAAGAATGATACGGTTATGAAAGCGCTTAGTGAGGCGCTGGGTATCGGATACAGGGCGGGAGCCCCAGCCGGATTGAACGAAACATTGATCAATACGAGCCTTGGGATAGGAAGCAGTGTAATGCGAAAGAGGGAAGTCAGAAAAATCCAGAGCTTGATTGAAGGAGGACGGGATATCGGGAAGTGGGTTGCTGTTTTGGAGATGCGGATTAATGTTGAAACAAATACGGAAGTTTTAAGTGCGCTCGCGGAAGCGTTAAGCGCGGGTTACCGTGCCGGTGCTGCGGTCGGGCTAAACGAAACAGCGATTCTGGCGGGATTGAATCCAGGGAAAAATGAAGAAGAAGGAGTGCGGGCGGTCAAAATGATCCAAAGCCTGATTGATGCGGGGCTCAATGTCGAAAAATGGGTACGGGTTTTGGAACACAAAATGAAAGAGGAAAACCGCGATCGTGTTGTGCAGGTTATGGAAGATGCCGTAATTGCGGGTTATCAGGGCGGAGTTTCTGTCGGTTTGGACAAAGAAACGGTGATGAAGATGCTTTATTGGGAAAAAGATGTTTTAAGCTGGGAAATTCGGTTGAGAGCAGGCCGGATCATTCAGGCCTTGATTCAGGAAGGCCGTGAGATCGAGACCTGGGTGGCCATATTGAAATCGAGGAAAAAAAGAGAGAGAACGTGGGATGTTTCATCGGCGCTTCAGGAAACGATCGAGACGGCAGATGCTTATAAAAAAATTCGTCAGAACGATCTGGAGGATTTCGGTAAATGGCTCTCTTCGGCGGATTTGAAAATGATCGACCCGGTGTTCAAAGCTGTTAACGTCATGGAAAACCGGGCTGGAGTGGTGGATAAAAACAGAGAGGAAGAAATCAAGCGAAGGGAACGCCTTCAACAGCGGCAGGATCAATTGGTTAATCGTCGGAAAGTCCTGGAAGAGTTGCTTGAGGTATTGAAGCAGCTGGAAACAGTGAAAACAACATTTGTCAGGACACGGCAATGGACTTCGGCAGAAACCGGGACAGTGGCAGAGATGAAAAAGCAAACGGTTGAGGTTCTCCGGGCCAAAGAACAAGAGATGATGGAGGAGTCGTTTTCAAAAGAGAAGGCAAGATTAATTCAATTGTTGATTGAAAATGGAAGTGACGTTGAGAAGAGGAAGTGGGTAGGGATATTGGAAGAACGGGCAAAGAGTGAAACAGACATTGACGTTGCTCGTTCCTTGGGAGCTGCTCTTGGAGCGGGATACCGTGCCGGGGTTCTTCCGGGTTTAACGGAAGCAGAGATTCAAAACAATTTAAATATTGCCTGGATTGGGGGAATTCGGTTCGGTGCTGTAAAGATGATTCAAGGGTTGATTGAAAAAGGAATTAACGTTGAGGCGTGGGTAAGGATATTGGAAAAACGGGTAAAGATTGAAACAGACAATGACGTTGCTCGTTCCTTGGGAGCTGCTCTTGGAGCGGGATACCGTGCCAGGGTTCTTCCGGGTTTAACGGAAGCAGAGATTCAGAAAAATTTAAATACCGGAAACGGCACTGATAATTGCGGTATTCGTTTCATTGCAGTGAAGATGATTCAGGGGTTGATGGAAAACGGTCAGGATGTTGAGAAGTGGGTGAGAGCATTGGAAGAATGGGCAAAGAGTGAAACAGAAGCAGATGTTATTCTCGCGCTGGAGGAAGCGCTTGTAGCGGGATATCGGGCCGGAGTACTTGCGGGATTAAAGGAAGAAGAGATTAAAGAAAATTTGAACAGCGTGGTTTGGAATATTCGTTTCATTGCCGTGAAGATGATTCAGGGGTTGATTGAAAACGGTCGGGATGTTGCGAAGTGGGTGAGAGCGTTGGAAGAACGGGCAAAGAGTGAAACAGATGGAGATGTTATTTTCGCCTTGGTAGAAGCGCTTGTAGCGGGATACAAGACTGGAGTTTTTCCGGGATTAACGGAAACAGAGATTCAGCGAAATTTAAATGCTGGAAACGACTCTGAAGATTGGAATATTCGTTTGATTGCAGTGAAGATGATTCAGGGGTTGATTGAAAACGGTCAGGATGCTGAGAAGTGGGTGAGAGCATTGGAAGAATGGGCAAAGAGTGAAAAAGATGCAGATGTTATTTTCGCCTTGGGAGAAGCGCTCGGAGTGGGATACCGTACCGGGATTTCTGTGGGATTAACGGAAACAGAGATTCAGAAAAATTTAAATACCGGAAACAGCGCTGAGAATTGGAAAATTCGTTTTTCTGCCGTGAAGATAATTCAGGGGTTGATTGAAAACGGTCAGGATGGTGAGAAGTGGATGAAGATATTGGAAGAACGGGTAAAGACTGAAAGCAATGAAAATGTTTTACAGGCGATGGGCGAGGCGATGGCGCGGGGTTTTATTCAGAAAGAAGACAGCGAGGGTTTTGCCCTGTGGGGTTCGACAGTTAATGCTTCAGTCTTGTCCGGAGTGCTGACTGCTCTGCAAAAGGCGAAGAATGAAGAAGAGGAGATTAGACAGCGGTCATTTGAAACAGTGGATAAAGACAAACTGATTGAGCGCAAGGCTGTTTTGGAAGAATTGCTTGAGGTATTGAAGCAGCTGGAAACAGTGGAAACAACATTTGTCAGGACACGGCAATGGAATTCGGCAGAAACCGGGACAGCGGCTGAGATGAAAAAGCAAATGGTTGAGGTTCTCCGGGCCAAAGAACAAGAGATGATGGAGGGGCTGTTTTCAAAAGAGCAGGTTAGGTTGATTCAGGTGTTGATTGAAAACAGGCAGGACGCTGAAAAGTGGATGAGAAGGCTGGAAGAACAGGCAAAGAGTGAAGCAGATACAGACACTGTTTTCGCCTTGGGAGAAGCGCTTGCAGCGGGATACCGGGCCGGAGTACTTGCGGGATTAAAGGAAGAAGAGATTAAAGAAAATTTGAATACCGGGAATGGCAATGTAGATTGGAAAATTCGTTTCATTGCAGTGAAGATAATCCAGGGGTTGATTGAAAGCGGTCAGGATGTTGAGAAGAGGAAGTGGGTGGGGATATTGGAAAAACGGGTAAAGATTGAAGCAGACGCAGATGTTATTCGTGCCTTGGGAGAAGCGCTTGGAGCGGGAGACAAAGCAGGCGTGTCTGTGAGATTAACGGAAACAGAGATTCTGGAAAATTTGAATAACGGAAATGGTACGGAGAATTGGAAAATTCGTTTCAGTGCCGTGAAGATGATTCAGGGGTTGATTGAAAATGAGAAGGACGTTGAGAAGTGGGTCAGGATATTGGAAAAACGGGCAAAGATTGAAACAGATGGATCTGTTGTTCTCGCCTTGGGAGAGGCGCTTGGAGCGGGATACCGTGCCGGGGTTCCTGCGGGATTAACGGAAACAGAGATTGAAGAAAATTTAAATGCTCCATGGACTTGGGGGAGTCGGTTCATTGCCGTGAAGATGATTCAGGGGTTGATTGAAAATGAGAAGGAAGTTGAGAAGTGGGTCAGGATATTGGAAAAACGGGTAAAGATTGAAATAGGTGGAGATGTTGTCCTTGCTTTGGGAGAAGCGCTCGGAGCAGGATACAAGGCCGGTGCTTCTGCGGGATTAACGGAAACAGAGATTAAAGAAAATTTGACTAATTTGACTAATGATGAGGATCAGAGATTTCGTTTTTCTGCCGTGAAGATAATTCAGGGGTTGATTGAAAACGGTCAGGATGGTGAGAAGTGGATGAAGGTATTGGAAGACCGGGTAAAGACTGAAAGAAATGAAAGCGTTTTACAGGCGGTGGGCGAGGCGATGGCGCGGGGTTTTATTCAGAAAGAAGACAGCGAGGGTTTTGCCCTGTGGGGTTCGACAGTTAATGCTTCAGTCTTGTCCGGAGTGCTGACCGCTCTAAAAGAGGCGATGAAAGAAGAAGAGAATCCAGATGGGACGCTTCTTCAGCAAACATTGCGAAAAAAGTTTGACAGCCTGAAGAAACAATTACGATCTCTTGAAGATGGGAATTCCATTGGAAAAAAAGCGGATTCCGCGATTTTGACGGAAGATAAAGACGGGAATAGAGATAAGGCTGGAATAAAACCTCCCGGAGGGATTGATCTTAACCCGCAAGGAATGGAAATGGAGATTCAGGGAAATGGCGGTTTTCAATGGGATTTGCCTGCGAATTTTGATTTGGAGAGCATAGAGGGTCTGACTCCTGTCATCATTGAAATCGCTCCGGGTTCTTTTCCGGTTTCCTTGTTGCAACTGGTTCAGGCAAAGTGAACTTTTTCACAACAACACGTTTTTGTTTTTAAACACCTTCCTTTTTTATAAAAAAATAACCCTTTAAAAACTTTAATATCTTCATGAAAACAAACAATTTAGAGTGCTTTTTTGTCTGAAAAAATGGCACGAAAAATGCTGTCTGACAGGTATTCAATAAAAACACAATGCCGTTTTTGAAAGGAGCCCCGAAATGAAGAAGTTTTTATTAACCGCCGCGCTCGTCTGTCTGATTTTTGGAGTACCCCGGGAAGCAAACGCTCTTATCCATGTAGGAGATTTTGGCGAGTCCGGATGGCAGAATTTCAGTTTTACAGCCGCAAACTCTTTTAATGGAAACATAGGATTTTTAGTCAGCGACGTTGGGGACATCCTCGTGCCGTCAACATTGCTCATTGATAATATCGTTGTTCAAAATCAGGTTGTTCAAAGTTTTGAAGATGCCGCATTGCCGGGGACATGGTATGGAGACGCCTATTTGGTTAATAGTCATACAACGTACTATGGTTCGGAATACAATCCTACCAACGGCAATCAGATGCTTTTTATGGATTCTGATGGTACAGATCCTGCGACAGGAAATCTCGGGGTAATAGCCGATACGTCTGCTTATGGCGGTACCGATGGCGTTTATGGATATATGCCGTTTGCCTTCCAGGCGGGCAATATAGTTTCTTTTGATTGGGCGTTTATAACCGAAGATTATTTACCGTACAATGATTTTTCAATGTTTTTATTAATGGACGATCTCGGAGAATCAAGAACAACGCTGGCGGATGTCGGCGTTGTTCCGGAGCCCGCATCGCTGTCCTTGTTCGGTTTAGGGCTCGCAGGATTATTTTTGCGGAAGAAACGCGCATAATTACCGGGAAAATGATAATTTATTAAAAAGGGTGATGGGTAAACGCCATCACCCTTTTCATTTAAGACGGTTTATTCCAGGGGAAGATTTGCAAATGTTATAAAAGTTTTCCATTTTTGGACAAAAAGAGCCGGGCCGTATTAAAAAAGAAAAAAACGCTGTTATTTTAGTTGTCATCTTTTTAAAAAAATGTTACCATATACCCATCTGTAAGCAGTTTCTAACCCGTTTAAGAGGAAAGACTTTTATTCTTTCGTCGCAAAATCAATGTGATTAAAAAAAAGAAACAAGACGTTCGAAAAGCAATTTTAACCTTATTAAAGAATCAGAAGGAGGAAGATCGGCTTAGAAAAAGTTCAGCGATCAGGAAAGCTCTTTTTCAGGATCCTGGTTTTGTTCATTCTAAGACAGTTCTTTTTTATGCGTCACTGGCGGAAGAGGTAGAAACCTTCGAGATGATCCGGCAGGCCATGAAGGAAGGAAAACGCGTTGCACTGCCATGTATTAGTCGTCAACACAAAGAGATAATTCCAAGATTGATTTCCAACTTAGAGGAAGATTTGGAATATGGTCCATACAATATCAAACAACCCAGAAGAACAGCACATCAGCAACAACTTGGTCTGGATAAGATCCATGTCGTGATTGTTCCGGCCGTCGCCTTTGATAAAAAAAATAACAGGTTGGGGCGCGGCGCGGGTTATTATGACCGCTTATTGCAAAAACTTCCTTCAGGAATTCCTCAAATTGGCCTTGCGTTTGATTTCCAGATCCTGGAAACGCTGCCCCTCGAAGATCACGATTTTCCCGTGACCCGCGTTATTACCAATGAACTTTCTCAAGAATTGTCAGTGCCATAAGAACTGTTTTAAAAGAAAAAAGCGGTAAAACCGCGAAAGTGTTTTTTAAAAGGAAAGGGCACAGCATGTTGTTTTTTTGGCTACAGGGAAAGACCTGTTTAATGATAGAGAGGGGAAGTATATGTCTTTAGAGCCGGTTATTCAGAATTTTTTGGAAATATCTGTTTCGTTTATTATCGGATTGGCTATTGGTGTTGTCTGCCGAACCTATTTTGCCAATAAAAAGATCAAGGAATCCGAAAACAAGGCTAAAGAGTTGAAGGATTTTGCGCAGCGGGAAGCAGACAGCCGGAGACGTGAAGCGGAATTGGCCGGGAAAGATCTGATGTTAAAACTGCGCCAGGATTTTGAAAAACAAACGAAAGAGCGCCGTGAAGAATTGGCAGGTCTTGAAAAACGCCTTCTCCAGAAGGAGGAAAACCTGGAGAAAAGGGTAGATTTGCTGGAAAAGAAAGAAAAAGACATCAACGGGCGCTTTGAAATCCTTAAAGAAGGCGAATCCAGGGTCCAGAAAAGGGAACAGGAGTTGTCGGGGCTGATTGAGGAAGAGAAGAAGCGTCTGCAGGAAATTTCGACATTGACACAGGATCAGGCCAAAGAGATCCTTCTGTCGCGTCTTGACGAAGAGTTGATTCAGGAAAAAGCGACGCGGATCCGTAATGCCGAAGAAGAGATCAAGGATAAAAGTCAGAAGACCGCCAGAAATATTTTGACGACTGCGATCCAGCGCTGCGCCTCGGATCATACAGCGGAAACGACGGTAAGTGTGGTGCCGCTTCCCAGCGATGAAATGAAAGGACGCATTATCGGGCGCGAAGGACGCAATATCCGTGCTCTTGAAATGGCAACCGGGGTCGATATCATTATAGATGATACTCCCGAGGCGGTCACGATTTCCGGTTTTGATATGGTCAGACGGGAAGTCGCCCGTATGGCCCTTGAAAAACTGATTTCGGATGGCCGGATCCATCCGGGCCGTATCGAAGAGGTCGTCGAGAAAGCGAAGCAGGAGATCGAGGAAAAGATTAAAGAGGAAGGCGACAAGGCCGCCTTTGATTTGGGGATTCACAGGATGCATCCGGAGCTGTTGAAACTGGTCGGGCGTTTAAAGTACCGTACCAGCTTTGGGCAGAATGCCCTGGTTCATACAAAAGAGGTGGCAAGCCTCATGGGTATTATGGCGACCCAGCTCGGACTTGATCCCAAGGTTGCGGTTCGGGTCGGGCTTCTTCATGATATCGGCAAGATTGTTTCGGAGGAGGTCGAAGAAGGAACTCATGCGATTGTCGGCGCGAACCTTGCCAAAAAATATGGAGAGAACGAGGTTGTGGTGAACGCGATTGCGGCGCATCATGAGGAAGTAGAGTGTAAATCACTTTACGGCGTGCTTTTATGCGCAGCGGATGCCGTGAGCGCGGCACGTCCCGGCGCCAGGGCAGAAACGCTTGAAATTTATATTAAGCGTCTGGAAAGCCTGGAAAAGATCGCGAACTCGTTCAAGGGCGTTGAAAAGGCTTATGCGCTTCAGGCGGGGAGAGAAATCCGTGTTATGGTGTGTCCCGACAAGGTTAATGACGACGAGTCTTTGGTCATGGCGCGCGACATCCGCAAACGGATCGAACAGGATCTGGAGTATCCCGGACAAATTAAGGTCATGGTCGTTCGGGAGACCCGGGCGATCGAGTATGCGAAATAATTTAAGTGCCCAGGTTCCCAAGTGCCCATGATCCCAGGAAAAGGGTTTCATGGGAACTTGGGTGCTTGGGAACTTGGGAACCGTATGAATATTCTATGCATCGGCGACATCGTTGGAAAACCCGGAAGAAAAGTTTTGGAGGAAATTCTGCCGAAACTCAAGGAGGAGTTTTCTCTCGATTGCGTGGTCGCCAATGCTGAAAATGCCGCCGGAGGTTCCGGGCTCACTCCCCGTATTGCCGAACAGCTTTTCCGGGCCGGTTGCAATGTTCTGACTATGGGCGATCATGTTTTTGACCGGCCTGAACTTTTGGAATATTTTTCAGAGCAGCCCAATATTATTCGTCCTGAAAATTTTCCGTCGGGGAATCCGGGTCGTGGCTGGGTTCTTATTAAAACCCCAACCGCAGCAAAGGTCGCCGTTGTTAATCTGTTAGGGCGCGTTTTTATTAAACATTACACGGATTGTCCTTTTCAGAGGATCGATGCGCTTTTAAAAGACATTGCCAGAGAAACCCCTGTCGTGATTGTTGATTTTCATGCGGAAGCTACCAGCGAGAAGATAGCCATGGGATGGTTTCTTGATGGTCGGGTTTCCGCCGTTGTTGGGACGCATACCCATATTCAAACCGCTGATGAAAGGGTTCTTCCGAAGGGAACCGCCTACATAACAGATCTTGGTATGACCGGCCCCTATGATTCCGTTATAGGCCAGGAACGGGAAAAAATCATTACCCGTTTTCTAACCGGTTTGCCGTCACGTTTTGAAGTGGCGGAAGAAAACCCGCTGTTATGCGGTGTTGTCATAGAGGTCGACGAAACGACCGGAAAGTCTCGAACAATCAGACGGATACAAAGGGGGTTGCAATGAGTCCGTGGGAAGGATTAAACCGGCGTAAATTTCCAAGAATCAATTATCCGTGTCTCGTTACTGTCTGGCTTGAAGGGGAAGGCGGAGAGAATGACGCCCAGACTTTTTTAACACACACGGAAAATATCGGGATCGGCGGAGTGTGTCTTTTTTGTCATAACAGGCTTAAACTCTTTGATAAAGTCGAAATGGAGCTGGATTTGCTGGATATGGAGGATCATCTAAGGTGTAAAGGAAGGGTCGTCTGGGCAGTCCAGCGCAAAGAGCCGGAGAGCCGCAAACCGGTTATATTTGATATCGGTATTGAATTCGACGGGTTAAAAGAAGAAGAAACCGCGCGCATTTTAAAAATTGTTCGACAAATGGAAAAAAAACAGGAAGCAAGTCCATGGTGAAAGTTCGTTTCGCTCCAAGCCCAACAGGATTTTTACATATAGGCGGAGCCCGCACAGCCTTGTTTAATTATATGTATGCGAGGTCCCAGCAGGGGTCTTTTGTGCTGCGCGTCGAGGACACGGACAGAAGCCGTTCCAGGGAGGAATATCTTAACGAAATTACGGACAGTTTGCATTGGCTGGGCCTGGATTGGGATGAGTTTTACAAGCAAAGCGACCGGTTCGATCTTTACCGGGAACATGCGAAACGCCTTCTTGATAGCGGCGCTGCTTATGAAGACAACGGCGCGGTTGTACTGAAGATGCCCAGGCAGGAAGTCAAATTTTTTGATTTGATTCGCGGGGAAGTCGTGTTCGACACGTCGAACTTTGTGCAGCGGGATGAGGCGGGAAACAATCTGCTCGACAGCGAGGGGCGTCCGGTATTGAAGGATGAGGTTTTGATCAAAGCTGACGGCTCGCCCGCCTACAGTTTCTGCTGTGTCGTGGACGACGCGCTGACTGAAATCACTCACGTCATTCGCGGCGAGGACCACATTCCCAATACGCCGAAACAAATTTTAATGTACCAGGCGCTTGGTTTTAAGGCGCCGAAATTCGCGCATATCCCCATGATTTTGAATGAAGAGGGCGGAAAGATGTCGAAGAGGACCGGCGCGGTTGCGGTGAGTGAATACCGGGCCAAAGGATTTCTGCCGGAAGCCCTGGTGAATTACCTGATGCTTTTGGGATGGTCGCCCGGAGGAGATCAGGAGTTGATGACGCTGGATTCCGCGATTAAAAAATTTTCCATCAAGAAGATCAACAAATCCTCCGCCGCGTTTTCAATGGACAAGCTGCGGTGGATTAACGGGCAGTACGTCAGGCAGAAAAGCGATCAGGCCCTTGCGGATTTTGTGGCGCCTTTTCTTGAGAAGGGCGGGTGGATCGGCAAGGATTATGATAGAAAAAAACTCGAAGGCATTGTAAAATTATACAAAACCCGGATGGCGGATATCGATGAGTTTCTGGAAAGAACGCGTTATTTGTTTGAAGATGAATTTAAGGCCGGTGAAGAGGTTCTGAAGAGCGCAAATCTTTCCGGTGAGTGTTTTTCGGGATTGGCTCGGGTTCTTGAGGAGGCCGCTCCTTTTAATACCGCGGCAGTTGAAGCGCGTTTTCGGGAATTCGCGGATCAGCGCGCAATGAAGATGTCGGACCTGGTCCATCCTGTACGTTTGATTTTAACAGGAAGCGACGTCGGACCGGGACTCTTTGAAACGATGGAAGTTCTCGGGCGGGAAAAGACGGTCAAACGGCTGAAGTCAGCAGCGGAAATTTCATAAAAATTTTGTCAATAAAAAGGGGAACTTATGAAAAAACAATTGCTACTTGCAGTTTTATGTTTGTTGACGGCCGGTTGTTGCACGTCCGGCTTGAGAGAAGACCATCCTGTCCGTAAAGTCGAAGACAAAGCGGCTGAAGCGGGCAAAAAGGTCATAGAGTGCGCCGATGAATCGATAGAAAAAACACAGGACGCCCTTTTTTATGCAATGTGATTGTTAAGAGCCCGGGAAAAGAAAGAGGGGGGCCGAGACGAACATTTTAAAGTTTTCGGCTTTCTCCGATTTCAGGCGCTGTAATTTTTGGGACGTGGTGTAATGGTAACACCGATGACTCTGGATCATCTGTTCATGGTTCGAATCCATGCGTCCCAGTTTTTTGCATCAGTTGACGTTCGTCTGCGACAATTCGCACTCATCTCGAATACAGACGTAACCCCGCAAAGTTTTTTGCGGGGTTTTCTTTTTAAGTTAACGTGGTTTGGAGATGGTTATTTGGTATATAATAATTCAATTAAGGAAAATAAAATGAAGAACCATTTTGCGTTAACCGCGATGCAGTCTCTTTCCCTGGGGTTTGCGATCTTGATCCTCATGGGAACATTTTTACTCATGCTTCCGATATCTGTAATGAGCGCGAAAACCGTTTCCTTTCTCGACGCACTTTTTACCGCGACATCCGCTGTTTCAACCACAGGTCTCGGCGTTGTCGATACAGGAAGTTTTTTCTCGCGATTCGGGCAGACGGTAATCCTTGTTTTGATTCAGATCGGCGGCCTCGGGTACATGATTTTTATCGGATTGCTTCTGCTCGGTTTCAAGAAACGGCTTTCTTTGGGGAATACTGAATTGTTGCATGAATCGATAGCGCGGCCTTCCTCGGAAGACGTAATAAAATTTTCAAAAAAAATTATCGTTTTTACTGTTTTTTTTGAAGCCCTGGGACTGTTGCTCTTTATTTCTTATTGGAGCAGGTTTCTTCCTTTTCACGAGGCCCTTTATACGAGCTTGTTTCATTCCGTTTCAGCATTTTGTACCGCAGGGTTTAGCTTGTATTCCGACAGTCTTACGGCATATCGAGACAGTCTGTTTTTTAATTGTTCGGTTATGTTCATTTGTTTTTCCGGGAGCATCGGCTTTTTTGTTTTAAACGATCTGTATCTTTTTTTGAAAAAATTTTTCCGGAGAAAATATCCCTGGGGCTTTTCGGCACATACGAAACTGGCTGTTTCAGTGATGGGGCTTCTGATTATTGCCGGAATTTTTGTGATCTGTTTTTTAGGGGAAGCGGCGGTCGGCTCTACGTTTAAAGAACAAGTGGTAAACTCGACGTTCCAGGTTGTTTCGGCGGTAACTACGACGGGCTTTAATACGGTTGACATCGGAAGATTGAGCGATGCCGGTCTTTGGTTGATTGCTGTGTTGATGTTTGCAGGGGCTTGTCCCGGAGGTACGGCGGGGGGAATCAAGACAACAACATTGGGACTGATTTCATTGTCTGTTTATTCTCTGTTAATGGGAAGGGAAGGCGTTAATGTTTTTTACCGGCGGGTTCCTCAAGAAACAATCATGAGGGCTTACGCGATCGCGGTCATTGTTTTGATTTGGATTGTCATTGCGATGGGGATAATGCTTGTCAGCGAAAAGGAGGCGTCCGCGCTGGCCGTTTTATTTGAAATAACGTCTGCGGCCGGAACGGTCGGCTTATCCACGGGGATCACTTCTTCGTTAAGCGTGACAGGCAAGATTGTAATCATCATGACGATGTTTCTTGGACGGGTCGGACCCATTGCGATAGGATATTCATTGATAGGAAAGCCGCGACCAGTTAATTTCGCTTATTCGAAAGCGCAAATCCTGGTCGGATAATCAGGAGGGGTTTTTATGGAACAGTTTATGGTGATCGGTCTCGGAAATTTCGGGTTTAATGTTGCCTGTGCCTTATCAAAAGCCGGCAGAGATGTTATTGCGGTTGATGCAAACTGCAGACGGGTCGATGAAATCAGCGATAAAGTGCGAAAAGCCGTCACTGCCGACGCCAGTGATAAAAAGGCGATGGCCGATCTGATTTCATCCAACAAGGTCGACGTTGCCATAGTTTCTTTGGGGAACAATCTCGAGGCCAGTGTTCTGGCCACAGTTTTTCTTCGGGAAAAGAAAGTCAAAAAAATTATAACAAAGGCGTCGAACGCGGACCAGAGCACTGTTTTTCAGGCCATTGGCGCGAGCGAGGTGATTTTTCCTGAGCAGGAGATTGCTGAAAAACTCGCTTTAAGGCTAGTGAAGCCCAACTTCATCGACTATATTCCAATGGCGGAGGATTACGGGATTATGGAGGTTGCGGTTCCGGATGAATTTGTCGGAAAAACGCTGGCCGAGCTTAAGTTGAGAAACAAGTATGGCGTTGAGATTATCGCGATAAAGAATATTCTTAGCAACAGTTTTGTCATGATTCCGAAAGCGGATTACAGGTTTGAGCCCGACACGGTTATGATTATCGTCGGCAAAAATGAAGACATTGAGAATGTGAGAGCAACCAGGCGTGAAATTTAAGAAAGGCGGGCTTAATGGCGCCCATCAAACGAACGCTCACTTTTTTTCCTGTTGTCGGGATTCTGTTTTTTTCAGGATGTTCTTCCATTCAATTAAATTCACGAGAGCAGCTTTCCCCGTCACTTAAAATTCTTTCCGAATTCCAAAAAGGCTTTCCGCTTCCGGCCCCAAGGTTTGTCCTTGCCGATCCGGGAAGCCCCGGCGTCGTTGATTATTCTTTGTTCGGCGAGGTCAAAGACGCGGGGACCGAATCTTACCGGTATGTAATCAGGGATGCGGAAGGGCTTAAAAAGGCAGTCGGAGCAGGCACCTATCCTAATGAGGACGGGATTTTAAGGGATCCTGAGTTCAAAAAATATAAAGACGCCGGGCTGATTAAAGGTTCGGCCTGGGACGCGCTTAATGATGAGGATCTTCAGAGGGCGTTTTATGTGTGGACGCGGGCGTATCATGAGGACAAAGGCGTGAAAACTTTTTTCACCGCCCTTCTGCTTGAAAAATCCGGGCACATTCTTCAGGCCATTAAAACCTATTACGCGGGCATCATCCATTTTCCCCGATCCGCGTGCTTTGCAAAAGACGGCAGTTTTGTCTGGTATACGGCTCCGGTTGCCATGACCCATCTCAAACGGCTATGCCGGGATTACCCTGATCTTGATTTGGAGTATGTCGACGGTTTCTTTTCCATTCTGAATGGTCAGGACATTGATTTGAGCAATGATATTATTCACGCCCATCCCGGAGTTCTCGTGAAAAAGATGCTTGTTGAAAAAAAGAACGATCTGCGCAAATTTTTTGACCAACCGGTGATCGAAACACGGGGCGACGGACAGGTTCAACTGGTTAGATTTCAGAACGGACACTGGCAGCTTCGCGCAGACGGCGAGCCTTTTTTTATCAGAGGGATCAGTTATATGCCGACCGAGATCGGATTGGGCTCTGACGCGCTGGATCAATGGATGTTTTCTGATAAAAACAAAAACGGAAAGATCGACGGCCCTTACGAGGCCTGGGCGGACCTCAACGGGAACGGACGGCAGGACAAGGAAGAGGCCGCTGTCGGGGATTTTCAGTTAATGAAAGATATCGGCGTAAATGCGATCCGTTTATACATTCCGAACAAAGGACTGGCGGAATATGATCCTGCGAGAGTCAATAAGGTTTTGTTGAGAAAAATGAAAGAACATTACGGCATATGGGTTGTTGCGGGAGATTTTCTTGGAGCGTATACGCTGGGTTCAGGGGCATCCTGGCAGGACGGGACTGATTATACGGATCCCGAGCAGCGCCGGAAGATGAAAGAAACGGTCAGGGCCAAAGTCATGGACCTTAAGGATGAGCCCTTCATTTTAATGTGGCTGCTGGGGAATGAAAATAATATGGCTTCTGATTATATGGGCGTTAATGCGGCTCGGACGAACGCGCGCCGTCACCCCGAGGCCTACGCAAAATTTCTCCAGGAAGTTGCATTGATGATTCATGAGCTTGACCCGAACCATCCGGTCGCCGTCGGGAATGTCGAAACCGGTCTTTTGGAATATTATCAGCAGTTTTCACCCGCTATAGATATCATCGGAGTCAATTCATATCAGGGCTCTTTGGGGTTCGGAGGCCTATGGCAGGAAGCAAAAACGAAATTCGACCGGCCGGTATTGATCACTGAATACGGCTGTGATGCTTATTTTCAGGGACGGGGCGAGGACGAAGACTCGCAGGAGGAGTATCACCGCGGGAATTTTCGCGATATTATTTTTAATCAGGCCGGCGGGCCGGGAGAGGGGAATGCCATCGGCGGCATGATTTTCGAGTATCTTGACGAATGGTGGAAGGATACCCGCGGCGATCCAAACGACTCACAACAACCCGGTTACACGTTTCCGTTTCCTTTTCCTGACGGGCATTCCCATGAAGAGTGGCTTGGAATTATCAGCCAGGGATCAGGAAAAAACAGTCCTTTTGAGCGCCGTCCGCGTAAAGCATATTATTTTTATAAAGAAACCGCACGGTAAAGATTCTCCGTATTGACATTTTTAAACAAGAGGGATAATCTATCTAAAATGATTTTAAGGTTTTTATAACGCTTTGTTAAATTTGCATACAGAAATTTGAAGTAATTGTAAAATTTTAAGTTCGTACGGCAGGCAGGTTTTTCCAAACAATCCGATAATAGAGAGAGCAATGGATCAGGAACCCAACAGAAGAGCGGACTTTATCCGCCAGATTGTGGCAGACGATGTTGCCGCCGGAAAAAACGGAGGGATGGCCGTTACCCGTTTTCCGCCGGAACCCAACGGGTATCTTCACCTGGGCCATGCCAAGTCCATCTGTCTTAATTTCGGGATCGCTCTTGAATTCGGCGGCCGCTGCCATTTAAGGTTCGACGATACCAATCCGACGAAAGAAGAACAGGAGTATATTGATTCCATCAAAGAGGACGTGCGCTGGCTGGGTTTTGACTGGGGCAAACACGAATATTACGCGTCGGATTATTTCGACCGGCTGTATGAATGGGCCGTTAAATTGATTAACGACGGCAAGGCTTATGTCGACGATCTGACTATGGAGCAAATCCGCGAGTATCGGGGGACTTTGACCAGGCCGGGCAGCAACAGCCCTTTTCGCAATCGTTCTGTTGATGAAAATCTGGACCTGTTCCGGCGGATGAAGGACGGCGAATTCAAGGATGGTGAAAAAGTGCTGCGAGCCAAAATCGACATGTCTTCCCCCAACCTGAACATGCGCGATCCCGTTATGTACCGCATTCTTCACGCCAGCCATCACCGGACCGGAGACAAATGGTGTATTTATCCCATGTATGATTATGCCCATGGCCAGTCGGATTCCATTGAAGGGATCACCCATTCGATTTGTACGCTGGAATTTGAAAATCACAAGCCCCTTTATAACTGGTTTATTGAACAGCTTGGCATTTTTCCTTCTCATCAATACGAATTCGCGCGTTTGAATTTGACATACACTGTCTTGAGCAAACGAAAACTTCTTGATTTGGTCAACAGCGGAGTTGTGGATGGCTGGGATGACCCGCGGATGCCCACTGTTTCCGGAATCAGACGCCGGGGGTACACTCCTGAAGCTGTCAGGAATTTTTGTGAGAAAGTCGGCGTTGCCAGGGTCGACTGCACCAACGAAGTCGCCTTGCTGGAACATTGCCTGCGGGAGGACCTGAACAAAAAGGCGTTAAGGGTCATGGGCGTTCTTGACCCGCTGAAAGTGACGATCATCAATTATCCGCAAGATCAAACCGAGGAAATGGAAGCGGTTAATAATCCCGAGGATGAAACGGCCGGCAGACGGAAAGTGCCGTTCAGCCGCGAGCTTTATATCGAGCGGGATGATTTCATGGAAAACCCGTCGAAGAAGTTTTTCCGCCTTCAACCGGGCGGGGAAGTGCGTTTACGTTACGCCTATTTTATTACATGTAAAGAAATCGTTAAGAACGACAAGGGCGAGGTTGTTGAGCTGCGCTGTACTTACGATCCTCAAACGAGAGGCGGAGATTCTCCGGACGGGCGCAAGGTCAAGGGAACCATTCACTGGGTTTCTGCAAATCATGCGGTTAAGGCCGAAGTCCGTTTATACGATCGGTTGTTTTTAAAAGAAAATCCGAATGACGTCGAGGAAGGGCATGATTTCAAAGAGTATTTAAACCCCGATTCCCTTAAAATATTAAAGGATTGTTATGTGGAGCCTTCCTTAAAAAATGCTGCTGCGCGGGTTCCCTATCAATTTGAGCGCAAAGGATATTTTTGTCTTGATTCAAAGGAAGCGTCTTCCGGGAGGCTTGTTTTCAATCGCACTGTTACCCTCAAAGACAGTTGGGAAAAAACTCAAACGGCTGCTTCCCGGGCATAATTTTCTGATTTCCTGAAAAGACTGCTTTTTCTACTTTCTCCGCATCCCTGTCTTGGCACCGATTCAAAATTACGGGAACAGAGAGTTTTGTTAATTTTGATTTTGTTGGAATGCAGAAAAAAGAAGACAGCAGATCGAAAGTGCATCCGGAGATTTCGGATGGGAATTCATGATTAATCGGACATTTTTAATTCGTCATTTTGTAATTTTAATGAAATGAATACATTACTTCTCATAGGTCTGGCTGTTTTTCTAGGCGTGATTTCCGGAAAGTTTTTTCAAAGAATCAAAATTCCCCAGGTTGTCGGCTATATCCTGATCGGGCTGTTTATCGGTAAATCCTTTTTGCATATCTTTGAAGGACCGGTAATCGAAGGGATGATGCCGGTTGTTAATTTTACTCTCGGAATTATCGGATTTATTATCGGCGGATATTTAAAACGCGATGTTTTTTCCAAATACGGCAGATCCGTTTACGCCATTTTGCTTGGCGAAGGGATTCTGGCGTTTTTTCTTGTCGCAGCCGTTGTCACCTTAATTACAAAAAAATTATATCTTGGCCTTTTGTTCGGGGCGATCGCTTCGGCCACGGATCCTGCTTCTACGACCAGCGTTCTCTGGGAGTATCGTTCTAAAGGCCCTCTGACTACGACCCTTGCTTCTATTGTCGCCCTTGATGACGGCCTTGCGATCCTGCTTTACGGGTTTGCGAGTGTTTTTGCCAAGGCCATGGTCACCAAAGAAAGTTTTTCTTTATTGCATTCTTTTGGTTTGCCTTTGTGGGAAATTTGCCAGTGCGTGATTCTGGGGTGCCTTGCCGGTTTTTTGGTTAGCAAAAGTGTTTTGAAAATTCGTGAACGCGAGCTCGTGATCGCCTTTATCTTGGGGACGGTAGGGATTGTGGCCGGAGTGTCGCTATGGCTGAGGCTGGATTTGATTCTTTCATGCATGGCTCTTGGGACTTTTGTCGCGAACAGTCTTCCTAAAAAAAGCGAGCCGATTTTCGCTTCGATCCGTGAAATGAGCGCGGCTTTATATATTTTGTTCTTTGTGGTCGTCGGCTCACAGTTGAACATCCAGGTTTTTTTTCAGACAACCCTGTTGTTGACGGTGCTGGGATATCTGTTGTCCCGTTCCGCGGGAAAGATTTTTGGATCTATGCTGGGAGGAAAGATCGGAGGGGCGCGTCCTGAAGTTTCCCGTTATTCGGGAATCGCTCTGATGACGCAGGGCGGGGTTGCCATGGGCTTGGCTTTGTCAATCAGTCAGAATATGGCCATCAGCCTTCCGGTCGGAGGAAAAGAGATCGCGGTTCTTATTATGAATGTTGTGGCGGCGACAACTTTTATCGTCCAATTAATCGGGCCTCCCCTGGTTAAACTGGCGGTTACCAGGTGCAACGAAACCTTTAAGGATGTGACCAGGGAAGATATTGTTAATTCATTGAGCGTTAAGGATGTTATGCAAACAGATTTTGTTCCGGTTTCAGAAAATTCTTCGCTGGGGAAGGTGATTCAGGCTATCAAGGAAGGAGGAACTGACCATTCTCCCGTTTTTGGTCCTGAAGGCAGACACATAGGTTCGATCGCGCTTAATAATTTAAAAGAGGCTTTATATGAAGAAGAATTGAAAGATTTGCTCCTGGCCGGGGATATTGCCGTGCCTGATCAATGGGTCGTTACGCAAGCCCAGTCGTTAAAGGAAGCGATGGAAATTTTTGAAGAACGGTATATTGATTATATCCCTGTGATTGAAAGCCAGGAATCCCCCAAGGTAATCGGTGTTTTAGAATATCCTTCTTTGATTCAAGTTATCAATCGAAAAATGCTTGTTTAGAAGCAAATTTACATCCAAGGCCGGCAAAGAGATCTCCGCGGGATAAAACCCTTGCCTATTCAAAGACAATGCGTATAATAACAATCGTACTAGAATTCACAAATTACGGAACGAATCAGTTTTAAATTTATTTAGATGTATAAGAGGTTAATATGAAAAGATTTCCGCAAAAAACCATTTCCAGAACATTTATGTATTTGCGGGTACTCGATTCTTTGATTGAGGGAGCGCGTGAGTTTGTTTCTTCCCAGGAAATTGCCGCTATGGCCGGGGTGGCGGATGTCCAGGTTCGTAAGGATATTTCTGCCTTCGGAAAAGTCGGACGCCCGCGGATTGGATATGAAACTGAAAAGTTGAAGCGCTTGCTGGAAGAGTTTATCGTTCAGAATGTTGTTCATGTCGTCCTTTTTGGCGTAGGCAACCTGGGTTCTGCCATTCTCCGGTATCCCGGATTCCGTGAGGATAAAGTTAAAATCCTGGCTGCTTTTGATAATGATCAGGAAAAAATCGGCAAAGCTATTAACGGGATCACAATTTATCCTGTTGAAAAAGCGGAATTGATAATTCCCAAGAAACATATCGAAATCGGCGTTATCGCGACTCCAAAGCAAGCCAGCCAGCGGATTGCGGAAATCCTGGTTTCCTGTGGCATTAAGGGAATTATTAATTTTTCTCCAACGACCGTTACAGTCCCAAAGGACGTGCATATTCGCAATATCGACCTCGCAGTTGAATTTTTAACGCTCTTCTGCGATATGGTTCATGACAGCAATCCCGGTTGACGCGATGAGATTCAATAAAATTCATTTCTGTTTTCTTTTTTTTCTGCTCGGCTGCATAACGCTGTCAGGCTGTGACCGGATTTATGGTTTTTTGCAGAAAGAAGGGGCTGAAGAGCTTGAGCTGATTGGCGAAATAAAACCTTTTGAACGCAATGAAAATGTGGCCCGAGTCCAGCTGAGGCTAAAGCTTTTTGGCTATGCGATCGGGAATGTTGACGGGGTTCTTGGTTCAAATACGCGAAACGCCATTGAAAAATTTCAGGAGGATAATGGTCTGACGACATCGCGGTTCATTGATTATGCGACGTGGAAGCAACTGATGATTTTCGATGAGCTCGGGCTTATTATCAATGAAGAGACCAATCCTTTTATGATTCAGGTGGCCCTTAAAAACGCGGGTTATGAGGTTGGAAGCATTGATGGCAATCTGGGGCCGAAGTCTGTTGCGATGCTGAAGAAATTTCAAGAGAATGAAGGGTTGAAACCCGATGGAAAGATTGGTTTTAGAACGCTGAGCGCCCTTTCCAGATACTTGCCGATTTCCGAAGAAGCCCAATAAAATGAAAAAATATGTTCTTGCACGAAAAAAATTTTTGTGATAAAATTCGTTAAAATTTTCACGATTAAATACTAGCGGAGTCCAAATCAGGAGGAGAAGAATGGCCAAGATTTTAATGGTAGATGATGATGTGGATTTTCTTGAAGCGGGCGCGAGAATTCTTGAATCCCGGGGGCACACGGTTTTATCGGCTTCAAATTGTCAGGACGGAGAGAGAAAAATCAAAGCTGAAAGTCCCGATCTTGTTTTCCTGGATATTATGATGCAGCAGCCGGATGACGGGATTGTCCTTGCCCAAAAGCTGTACAAGGAAGGACTTAAAGTTCCTATCGTGATGTTAAGCGGGGTCGGAACTGTCACGGGATATGTTTATGATAAAGATGACGAGACTCTTCCCTGCAAAGAATTTTTGCAGAAACCGATTGATCCTGAAACATTAATTCAGACCGTAGAAAAAATCCTGAGCGAATAATCAGGACGATAAGGAGATGTGTTTATGACAAAGATGTGTTCAATGCAAAAGAAAGTCATGAAAGATGGACAGGAGGTTTTAGTCTGTGATGACTCAAGATCCCAGTTGATGGAAATCCTGCAGGACATTCAGAGGGAGAAGGGCTTTATTTCCGATGATGACATGCAAAATGTCGCCGATCGACTTGGAATCCATCCCGTCGAGGTTTATTCCGTTGTCACCTTTTATTCTTTTTTTAATACGCACCCAAAAGGGCAAAATATCATCAGAGTCAGCATGTGTATTTCCTGCGTGATGGCCGGGGCGGAGGAAGTCCTCAAGGCGTTTGAAAAAGCGCTGGGGATCAAGGCCGGCGAAACCACTGCAGATAAAAAATTTTCATTGGAAAAAACCAGCTGTATCGGGATGTGCGATCAGTCTCCTGCGGTCCTGATCAATGACCGGCTAATCGGTCATGTTCGTCCCGAGTCAGTTCAGTCTCTTCTTAATGATTTGAAATAATTGAAGGAGGATCAAATGTCAGATAAAAGAACGGGTTCGATCATCTTCAGCCACATCGAACCTTTTGCCGGCCTTAATGCCGCGCTGTCCAAAACAAAAATCGATATTCTTTCTGAAGTAAGAAATTCAAATTTGCGCGGAAGAGGGGGCGCCGGCTTTCCCACCGGGATTAAATGGAATCTCGCCGCTTCGGCTAAAGAAGAAAAAAAATATGTTGTTTGTAACGCGGACGAAGGCGAGCCGGGGACATTTAAAGATCGTGTTTTATTAACCGAGATGCCCGAGATTCTTTTCGAAGGCATGACTATCGCCGCTTATGCGATTGGCGCCGATGAAGGGCTTGTTTATCTTCGCGGAGAATATAGTTCGTTTTTCCCTCGGCTTGAGAAGGTTTTACAGGATATGAGAGCGGCCGGGCGCCTGGGAAAAGACATTCTAGGCAAGACCGGATTCAATTTTGATATTCAGATCCGCATGGGCGCTGGCGCCTATGTCTGCGGGGAAGAAACCGCCTTGATTGAATCCATGGAGGGCCAGCGCGGCGAGCCGCGAAACCGGCCTCCTTTTCCTGTCAATACAGGGTATAACGGATATCCGACGATTGTTAATAATATCGAAACATTTGTGAATGTTCCGCATATTATTTTGAAAGGGGCCGAATGGTTTAAGGGATTCGGCACGGAAAAATCCGCCGGAACAAAATTATTGTCAGTGTCAGGCGACTGCAAGGCGCCGGGTGTTTATGAAGTGGAATACGGGACCTCAATCAGGGATGTTCTCGCCATGGTCGGCGGTGAGAATGTCAAGGCAGTCCAGGTCGGCGGGGCGTCAGGGGTTTGTCTTAGCGCCGGTGAATTTGACCGCAAGATTGCTTTTGAAGATGTTCCGACCGGAGGATCCTTTATCGTTTTTAACCAGCAGCGGGACATGTTAGGGGCCGCGGAAAATTTCCTCGAGTTTTTTAAAGAGGAATCGTGCGGCCAGTGCACTCCCTGCCGGGAAGGCATACCTGTTTTAATAGACGGCTTAAAGAAGATCAGGGCGGGACAATGCAGGGTGGAATATGTCGATGACCTGCTGTCTTTATGTGAAACAATGCAGATGGCGTCAAAATGCGGACTGGGCCAGTCGGTTCCAAACGCTTTCCTGTCTATTTTAAAGAATTTTAAAAATGAATATGAATTGGTTTCATCCAATAAGTAAATAATACCAGGAGACCTTTATGAATAAAGCATTTGATGAAAGCAGTTCGAGAGCCCCTGTCAGTCAGCGGCGGCAGACTGTTGAAAAGACGAATCCCAATGATCTCGGCGCCATGGTAACGGCGACAATCGATGACGTTACGATTAAAGTTCCTTTCGGAACGACGATCCTCGAGGCCGCCCGGCAAGCCGGTATCAAGATCCCGACGCTCTGCCATCACGATGATCTTTGCGTCGCCGGAGTTTGCCGGATTTGCGTGGTTGAAGTGGACGGCCAGCGCACCCTTCAGGCGTCCTGCGCCTATCCCATCTTTGATACGATTAAAGTCAAGACCTTCACGCCGCGCGTTCGAAGGGCCAGGGCAAACATCATCAGTCTGATGCTCCGCAATCATTACGGAGAATGTTACAGCTGCGACAAGAACGGAACTTGCGAATTGCAAAAATATGCAGAGGAATACGGTATTACTGATTTTAAATTCGGGCACGACAACAAGCCCCGTTATGCGATCGACACGTCGAGTTATTCACTGACCCGTGATATGGACAAGTGCATTTTATGCAAAAGATGCGTCCGGACCTGTATCGATTTGCAGGAGGTGGGCGTTCTGGAAGCTGTCAATCGCGGAGCTGAAACGAAAATCGCGACGTACATGGACAAGCCCCTGGACAATGTGATTTGTATAAATTGTGGTCAGTGCGTAAATCGCTGCCCGACCGGGGCTCTTCGCGAACAGGATGCGACCGATGATATTTTCAAAGCGATTGATGACCCGGCAAAACATGTCATCATTCAGACCGCGCCGAGTCCGCGCGCGGCTATCGGCGAAGAGTTTGGCTTGCCGCCGGGACACAGCATGACCAAAAAGATGAATACAGCCCTGAAGAGGATGGGCTTTAATGCGGTCTTTGATACTAATTTTACGGCGGACTTGACGATCCTTGAAGAGGGAACCGAGCTTTTGCTTCGTTTGAAAAAAGCCCTGGTCGACAAGGATTCCTCCGCGGTTTTACCTCAAATAACCTCCTGCTCTCCGGGATGGATCAAATTCGTCGAACATTTCTTTCCTGACAAGCTCGATCATTTGTCGTCGGCCAAAAGTCCTCAGCAGATGTTCGGAGCCATTGTCAAAACATGGTATGCCAAACGGAATAATATCGATCCGGCCAATATCGTCAGTGTTTCGCTGATGCCGTGCACAGCTAAAAAATTTGAGTGTGAGCGTCCTGAAATGAATTCCTCAGGCTATCAGGATGTCGATTACGCTTTGACAACGAGGGAAATGGCCCATATGATTAAAAAGTGCGGCCTGGATCTTCCCAATCTTCCCGACAGCGATTTTGATGATCCGTTAGGGGTCGGCTCAGGCGCCGGGCTTATTTTCGGGGCGACTGGCGGCGTTATGGAGGCAGCTATCCGAACGGCGTATGAGATCGTGACCGGTCAGGAAGTTCCTTTTGAAAAGTTGCGGGTTGAGCCTGTCCGCGGCATGGAAGGAATCCGCTCTGCGGAAGTTCCGATTACGAAAGCAGTAGACGCGTGGAAGTTCCTTGAAGGTGCAACGCTTAAGGTTATGGTTGCTCATGGAACGGCCAATGCTAAAAAAGTGATGGAAATGCTTTCAGCCGGCGAGCTCAATGACTATCATTTTATCGAAATCATGGCCTGTCCGGGCGGTTGTATCGGCGGCGGCGGCCAGCCTTTGCCGACCAGTTTGGCGATCCGAAAGGCCAGAGCCAGGGCGATTTATGCTGAAGACGAATCGCTTGAGCTTCGCAAATCGCACGAAAATCCTGTCGTTAAAAAGATCTACGAGGAATTTTTAACGGAAGGGCCGTGCGGACATCTGAGCCATGAGCTTCTTCATACGAGTTATGTAAAAAGAGGCAAGAGGATCGGAAATAAAAAGAGCTAGGATAAAAGTTTTAAAATGACAGGGATTGAAAAAAGGAGCGCGAGATGTTATATGAAGCCAAAGAAACATTGCAAGAATTCAACCAGTTGATGACCGACATCAGAAAAACCATACCTGTCCAGTATGATGCTTTTATTCAGGAAAAGACGACGGTGACAAAGACGGGGCGCATCGACGAAAAGACAAAGTGGCTGCTGCTTCTTGTCTCGAGCGTCACCCAGAGATGTCCCGTATGCATTCCAAGGGCCGTTCAGCATTGTCTTGATGCGGGATGGACCAAGGAAGAGATGCTTGAGGCTTGCATGGTTGCCGTTCTTGTCGGCGGTTCAAGCGTCATGACATTCGTGACGTTAGTGGACAAGGCGATTGCCGATCTTTCAAAATAAGGCACGCTGTCACCAGACACAAAGTCACAAGGAAGATGCCGATTTGTGCCTGGTGACATATAAGTTCCTGCCGGGAAGGGTTTTTCCTGATCCGAAGGGAAATGTTTAGACATTTATCGTTAGATTCTGATGCAAGGGGTTAACTGAAACATCGGGTTCTTTCGGATTGGATATTAACCCGGGTTTCCTCTGCAGGAGGCCCGGGTTTTTTATCAGTTATAAGTTGCAAGCTTTAAGGATTAAGCAAAAAAATACTGCTTGCTTTTAGTTTATATTTTACCGCTTCAGATGAACAAGGAGATCGTTATGGACAAGCGAGTCGGATTTGTTGGAATTATTATCGATCATCGGGAAAAGGCCGCCGACAAGGTTAATAAAATTATTTCCGAGTACGGCAGTTCAATTGTTGCGCGGCAAGGTGTTCCTTATGAGAAAAAAGGGTGCAGCGTGATCACGCTGGTCGTTGATATGACTTCGGATGAATTGGGCGCTCTGACGGGAAAACTCGGAGTCCTTGAAAATGTGTCTGTCAAATCGGCATTGGCGAAAGCCTGAATTTACAGAGAAAACAAAAAATTCCTGCCGGCAGGCAGGCGTGTCCCCAACGGAGAAAACATGAATGACCGCATTGAAAAAGACAGTTTAGGCGAGAAAAAAATCCCGGCAGAGAGATATTGGGGGATTCATACTCAACGTGCGCTGGAGAACTTTTCAGTTACAGGGCAAAAGGTTTCCCCGGCGCTGATCCGTTCGATTGCCATGGTAAAAAAAGCGGCCTGCCTGGCTAATGCCGGGATTGATATGATTGATGAGAAAATTTCATCAGCGATTTGTCAGGCTGCCGAAGAGATCATGGAAGGACAATGGGATCAGGAGTTCCCGCTGGAGGCGCTGCAGGGCGGCGCCGGAACTTCAACCAATATGAACGTTAATGAGGTGATTGCCAATCGCGCGCTTGAGATCCTCGGTTTTGAAAAAGGCAGGTATGAACATATTCATCCCATTGAACATGTCAACAAGCATCAGTCGACGAATGATGTTTATCCGACTGCGCTAAAGATCACTGCGATAAATCTGCTGAGGATTTTGGCGGCAAAGATTGAGGTTCTTCAGGGGGCGTTTCAGCAAAAGGAGAAAGAATTCGCGCATATTGTCAAAATGGGGCGGACGGAAATGCAGGAGGCTGTGCCGATGACCATGGGTTCGGAATTCAGCGCTTTCGCGGAAGCTGTCGCACGGGACCGCTGGCGGACGTTTAAGTGTGAGGAGCGGCTGAGGCAAGTCAATATAGGCGGGACTGCGGTTGGTACGGGATTAAGCGCCCCCCGTGAGTATATTTTTCTCGTAATTGAGAAACTTCGCGGGTTGTCAGGACTTAACATTTGCCGCGGGGAAAATCTGGTCGACCAATCCGCAAATGCAGATTGTTTTGTCGAGGTTTCCGGGATTTTGAAAGCCCATGCCGCAAACCTTGTCAAAATCGCCGGTGATTTGAGACAGCTTAACCTTCTAAACGAGATCGATCTGCCGCAGTATCAAACCGGGTCCTCGATCATGCCGGGAAAAATTAATCCGGTAATTTGTGAGGCGGTGATTCAGGCGGGGATGAGGGTTTTTGCAAACGACATGGTGATCGCCGAAGGCGTGTCGCGCGGAAGCCTTCAGATCAACGAATTTCTGCCGCTGATCGCGGATGCGCTTATTAATATGATTGAAATGCTGATCAGGGTGAACGAGATGTTCGCGGAATATGTTCTGCAAATCGCCGCCGATGAACGAACGGCCTTAACTTATGTCGCCGGGGCCAAATCAATCATCACCGCTTTTATTCCCCAAACAGGTTATTTGCGGGCTGAAGAATTATTAAAAGAACTTGAGGGGCGGAATGAAAAAAATGTCAGGGCTTTTCTTGATGAAAAATTAGGGGAAGAGCTGGTGTCAAAGGTTCTTTCCTGCCAGAATTTAACAGCGCTTGGTTATCGTATTGAGCAGGGAGGAAAATAAAATGCAGCAGGCGCCCAAAGGCATCAGGCTTCATATCGGGCTGTTCGGGAGGACCAATGTCGGGAAATCAAGTTTTCTGAACATGATTTCGGGACAAGACGTCGCCATTACTTCACCGATTCCGGGAACAACAACGGATGTCGTCGAGAAGGCGATGGAATTGCTGCCGCTGGGACCGGTTGTGTTTCTTGATACGGCAGGGATCAACGATGTTTCCGCGCTAAGTGAAAAACGCGTTGAAAAAACACGTAAAGTTTTTACCCGGGCGGACATAGTTGTTCTGTTAATAGAGCCTGATATTTGGACTGAATATGAAGACATGGTCTGCCGGGAAGCGCGGGAACGGCAGGCTCCGTTGATCATTGTTGTTAATAAAGTCGATCAGAAAATGCCGACGGAAGATTTCTTGAACGGGATAAAGATATTTTCCGATCAGGTTGTTTTATGCAGCAGCATCGATCAAAAGAACCGTAACGGGTATGTCGGGTTGTTTAAGGAGCGCCTGATAAAAAAATGCCCGGACAGTTTTCTTTCATCGCCGGCTATCGTCGGAGATCTTATTCCTGCCGGCGGTCTTGCGGTTCTGGTTGTTCCCATCGATCTTGAGGCGCCGAAAGGAAGATTGATTTTGCCTCAAGTGCAGACTATCCGGGATGTTTTGGATAATGATGCGGCCGTGATCGTGGTGAAAGAACGTGAATACGTATCGATTTATCAGTTTGTGAATCGAAAACCAGACATTGTGGTATGTGATTCCCAGGTGGTTCAAAAGATGGTCGCTGATACCCCTGATGATGTCAAATGTACAACTTTTTCTATTTTGTTCGCCCGTTATAAAAGCGACCTGATTGAAGCCGCGAAAGGAGCAGCCGCGTTGAATTATCTTAAAGACGGGGATAAAGTGCTGATCGCGGAAGCGTGCAGCCACCACGCGATCGAAGACGACATTGGACGCGTTAAAATTCCGCGCTGGCTGAGGCAATATACAGGACTCGATTTAACCATTGATGTTGTTTCCGGCCATGATTATCCCGACGACTTGTCGCAGTATAAAGTTGTCGTCCACTGCGGTTCCTGCATGTTGACTCGGCGGGAAACGTTATTTCGTTATTTGCAGGCAAGGCAGGCTGGGGTCGCGGTGACTAATTACGGGGTATGTATTTCATTGTTGCAGGGCGTGCTTAAACGAGTGCTTGAACCTTTTCCGGCGGCCTTGTCGGCTTATGAAAAAGCGAATACGAAGCATTAAATACGAAAGTCTAAATAAATTCGGGGTTTTAAATAAACCCCTTCGAGCTTTGATATCAAGATTTTGAATTTAGTTAACAGGAGGACATGATGTCAGATATGGAAATCAAGGACTGGATCAACCGGCGCATTAAGAAGGATGAAATTGACAGGTACCTGGAGAACGGGCGCCACTTTATTCCCCATGACGATATTGAGCAAAGAATAAGGCTGGCGAAGCCGCCGACTGAAGAGGAACTGAAGGCTGTTTTGGCAAAGTCCCTTGCCGTGCAGGATTTGACGCTGGACGATGTAGCCGCTTTGATCGCGGTTACAGACCCCGGACATCTTCGTTTAATGAAAGAGACCGCATTAAAAGTCAAGCTGAAGGTTTACGACAACCGGATCGTGACGTTTGCTCCGCTTTATCTTGGAAGCTATTGCGTGAATAACTGCCGCTATTGCGGTTTTAAAAGTGAAAACAAAAATGCGGTTAGAAAGGTCCTGAATGAAAAAGAAATTCGCCGGGAGATAGAAGTGCTGGCAGGAAAGATCGGGCATAAACGTCTGATCGTCGTTTACGGCGAACACCCCAACAATGACGTTGATTACATTATTCAAAGCATCAAGACGATTTATAGCGTGCGCGTTCCTACCAAACACGGCAACGGAAATATCCGCCGCGTAAATGTCAACGCCCCGCCTTTTTGTATTGAAGATCTGAAAAAGCTTCATGGGGTGGGGATAGGCACGTATCAGGTTTTCCAGGAAACGTATCATCAGCCTACATATGAACGGATGCACCCGCAAAACACCATCAAGGGAAATTATCTGTGGCGTGTTTACGCAATGCATCGCGCCCTCGATGCGGGGATAGATGACGTCGGTATCGGAGCCTTGTTTGGTTTATATGACTGGCGTTTTGAGGTCATGGCCCTGATTTGCCACGCGCAGGCTTTGGAGCGGATGATGGGGATCGGTCCCCATACGATTTCCTTCCCGCGCCTTGAGCCGGCATTAAATGCTCCCATGGATACCTACGCAAAGTACCGCGTCTCTGATGAAGATTTTTTAAAGCTGATCACGATTATTCGTCTGGCGGTTCCTTACACCGGGATGATATTAACGGCCAGGGAAAGCCCGGATATCCGTCGAAAAGCCGTTGATGCGGGGATCACACAGATGGACGCGTCTTCAAAAATCAGCCTGGGAGGTTATGAAGAAGACAAAAATTTTCAGCAGCAGGAGACGCAGCAGTTTATCCTTGGCGATACCAGGACGCTGGAAGAAGTGATTCAGGAACTCGCCCGGCAAGGATTCATTTCTTCTTTCTGCACGGCGGGATATCGCTGCGGCCGGACCGGAAAATGCATCATGGACCTTTTACGTGAAGGGGCTGAAGGAAAATTTTGCAAATTGAATGCCGTGTTGACCTTCAGGGAATGGCTTGATGATTTTGCTTCTGAGGAAACTCGCCAGGCTTCAGCGCAGTTAATCCAGCGCGAGATAGATGAGGTTCGGGATAAAATGCCGCAAATTTATCCCAAATTCAAGGAGTATTATGACCGCATCTGCCGGGGGGAGCGGGATCTCTTTTTGTGATGCCCTCTGTCGTTTCGACCAGCTTGTTTATAAATTTGCAGACGGGCAGCGGGTCCGCGTCCAATTGATTCAGGCGACAGGGGCGCGAAGGTCTTGCCCGGCAGGCTGTCTTCGATCCCCTTATCGTTTTGCTATCTTCAAAGATCAGCCCCCGACGGGCTCTCTTTATTTACTCCGAGACTTCATTCAAGCCGTCCGAGATTGAATTTTCCGTTTTTTAACAAAGAAAAACGGGGAGAGATTTAGATAATGTAAAATTCTCTGCTGACTTTTGAAGAAAAAAGCAGAGTGGAGTAACCTAAGTTAGTTAAACCTGCAAGTAAAACTAACTAAAAGGAGGTTACATATGAACCCACTCTGCATAGCAAAGAA
>JBFMEN010000030.1:0-25695 GCA_040753435.1 Candidatus Omnitrophota bacterium
GAAGTCGGGTTTCAACATCAGCACCATCAATTAACGAAGGATTCGCTTCAACTTTCCTTAAATCTTCTTTTAATGCTGTTCTGTTTATCGTCGGCTCAACTTCAACAATCGTTGCTTCGACGACCGCCGGCTTCATTACCTTGATCGCCTGCGCTGCCTGGGCTTTGACAATCATTGCCTGATCTGCTGTCGCTGCCGGCGTAATCCCTGTCTCTCTCAACGCCGTAGTCACAACATCCATAACAACCGTTTGGAGCCCTTCTGTATTTCCCGCCTCCGCAGCTTTCTGAAACACCGCAGGCTCTATCCTGTTCATCGCGGTTGTCACGGCCTTAAGCGCTGCCTCTGCCCGGGGTTGGGGCAGTATCGCAATAATCTCAGACTCGCTTAACACGATATTCACCGCTTGAATAACTTGGCGTTGGAGTTTATTTATGTCTTTCTTTCCTGCGGACTGTCTTGTTACCTCAGGAACAATTCTGTTCATCGCCTCTGTTACAGCGCGTATTGTTATCTCTGTTTGCGCCATAGCTGACGTTATATCCCGCGATTGACCTGCAAAATTTTCCACTAAAACTTTCCGCGCATTCACACGATCCCGAGCACGAACCTCGCCCAATTCCTGGCGAAACTCTTTCTGTCTTTGCCGATCAAAGCTTTTAACCATATTCCCTTGTTCAGTGACAACAAAAGGCATGCTGGTTGCTGCTTTTGTCAGCCCATCAACAGTTGTAATCATGGCATCGATTTTATTTGTGAAAGCGGTTGAACCTTTGACATTATCCTCAGTTCGTACCTGATCAGAGGAAACAACGTTGGCTGTCAATTTTACTGCGGCCTCGACACCTATTTTTTCATTAATATTTTGCGAAACAGCATCGATGACCTCTGCCAGCCGGGCGGGCATTAATCCCGGATTTTGTTTTTGAGAAACAACAATATAGAAATTATCCGGCGGCCCTCGAACCAAAAACGCACCTTTGATTCCCTGCGATTCCAAAACGTCATTATAGACATCAACCTCTGTCGCAATCACTTGATTAGCAACCGCATGATCCAGGAATTCGTTGAACGCCTTAAAACCAACAGTATTGTCTTCTTCCTTCCAGCGCAAGGCCTCTTTTTCAGAGGTCGACATTTGTTCGAAACGACGCCCCAGCTCTCCTTTCAATGCGTACCTGGTATCAACCCTGGCCAAAATAACATCTTGCTGCTGTTCCAAAAGCTGAAGCAAAATCCCTCGCGATCCTCCCAGCGCATCTCTTCCAAAAACATGAAAATACGGTTCCACCAGATCTTCTGAAAGCGTTATTCCTTCCAGACCGTCAACGCTTCTGGCAATAACCGCCCGGCGCTGTACCGAATCCAGTTTCGGTAATGATGAATCCTCATCACGATGGGCAGCTAAAGCCATCTCATGAGCGATTTCCGGAAAGGCCTGTTCGAATGCCGGTCTCATTGTTGCCCCGGGAACTTTCATCCCTGCTTCTTTTGTCAAATTCAACAACATCTCAGCCCGCCGGCTTGCTGAACCAAACGTTGGCCTGAGGACCTGATCTTTTACAGAATGAGATGCTCGGTCAATACCGAAGGCGACTCGCGGGCTGAATGTTTCAAAACCTTCTTCCTGTGCCGCCCTTTTGACCTGTACGTTTCTGAATTGCTCCTGAGTCGCGAACGCAGCATTCAAAACGGCAACCTGATCCTCAAAAGACTCTTCCAACGACTGCTTGTTCCGGTCAAATACCATAAAAATTCCGTCAGCATCTTCATATAACCCGTTAATGATTGTCCGGCCTGTATTTTGTGTGAAGGTAAGCACATCCCTGACCTCTTCCGGTTTGATGCCCGACAACTCCACTTTTCCAAAACCAAACTCTCCGGGAATCAGCTCGCTTACTGTTGCCTGGGCTTGCTGACGGATCGTCTCAACTTCATCCTCACTTAAACTCGAAGGCAGGACAAGACCAACTTCGTCTCCTGAAATTCGAATCGCCTGTCCACCGTAACGCGACATAACCTGATCGACGGCACGCACAGTGAAAGGAATCATCCTGTCGACCACTTGATAATGATATCCCTTGTCCATGGCCGCGACTTTTGACATGTCACCAAAACCAACATAAATTTCAGGATCCTGCAGGATCATCTGCTCTATTTCGTTTGCCTTGTCGTTATAGGTGTTAACAGCAAAAAATTTATTCCATGCTGCCGGCCCCTCCGCCAGTCTTCCTGTTTCCGGTCTCTGAGCGATCGATTCTTTTGTTCGTGAGACATCCTCGCGAATCTGCCTTATGCTGTCTTCAGTAAGCATCGCCGGGTCAGAGGCCTTTAATACCCCCACACGTCCCGGCATCGCATAAAAATCTGACGCCGTCACAACCTCTCCCTGCGCCCTTCCTTGCTCTCCCATGCTCATACCGGCAGCCAGGAAATTTGTTCTCCCTGCCTGGCCATCCATTCGGCCAGGTTTGCTGGCGTCCCCTGATTCCAGAACAATAAATTGTCTTTCTTTCCCGGCAAGATCCCTGAATGACCCAACGTCTGCCTGTTCTTTGCCTCCAGCGTCCCTGATCAAACCGATGACCCGTTCGATCGCCGCAATCGATCCCTCAGATATTTCGGTTTTTTCTCTGTTTAAAGGTCTGGCCGTATTTAAACTCAATGAAGAAAGGGCGCTAACAATATTCCACTCTGTTAACCCTTCTCCTCCTCTGCTGACGGATTCTCCCAGCATCCGCTCCATGCGGTTTGACGAAAGCGTCAGTCTCTTGACAAAACGCCCCATCTCAATACTGGCCGCTTCCAGCTCTTTGGCTGTATCCGGATCAAAGCCCTTTTCCTTAAGCTCATTAAATTTTGTCTTTATTTCCTTCAGCTGTGCATCCAGGGAACCCGCGACTTTTACCGTCGTTTCAGCGAAATCCCCTGGTAAAACTTCCGCGGCCACCCGCGTCATTCTCCCGGAAATCGCCGCGTCAGAGACACGCGGATTTACAGCCACTGCACCCGCGGCTGTTTCCCCTGCGGCGATCATCGCGGCATCCGTCTGCACACCGGCATCATATTGAACTGCTATCTGCTCAAAATCTTCAAGGAACGGTTTAATCCCTTCTTGTCCGCGCACGATGGCGCCTTTTCTCCCACCGTAACGCTGTATCGCGCCTTCCGGATTCTGTTTGATCCGTCGCAACATCTCCCCGGTTACAGCCATAAATTTCTTCCGGTCACCCTGAGCCGCTTCTTTCAACAACTTATCAACCATCCCTTCTGCGATTTGATGGTCAAAAAACCTCTCGTCGGCCCTGGCTTTAGCCCTCAAAGAATCCCGATAAGAACCCGCAGATCCCTTCCAGGTCGATGGGGCAGAAACATCTTCTAACATCCTCTCAAGCATGTTGGCGCCGGATTCATCAAAAGCCTCAGTTGAGCTGATACGTGAAAAAGAATCCAGCAAGTTGCGGCTTTCTCCCCGTTCAACCCGATCAGATCCGTCGTTTTTAACTCTAAACACGGCATCAAAGAATTCATGAACCGGACCGGCAGGGAAAGCCGGAGCCATTTGATCCAAAACATAATGCCCTGTTTCCGCCCGCACGCCTCGTTCAAGCTCCTCTGCATAATAGTCGCGCCCATTTTTATTAAAACTCTCTTCTTTTTTTCGTTTCAGCAATTCTTTCTCCGCAGCATATCTCTGCGGATCTCGTTTAAGACCATCCAATGCTTCCCTTCCTGATTTGAGTACCGTTCGATATTCCAGCAACCGGGCAAATGGATCCTTGATCAAAATCCCTGGCATACCCTTGATATGCAAGAAAGAAGATGCCGGTTGAGTAAGGTGCGCCCGTGCTTTTCTCTGAGCCAAGGTGTAAATCTCCGAAACCAGCCCGGAAGAAAACAGTTTCGCTATATCTTCTTGAGTGACTCCCTGGCGCACAAAAGCCCCGGGATTCCTGAAGATTCCAATCTGCACTTTTTCCTTTTCCGACAATGTTACATCCTGGCTTCTTAGCAAAAGCACCGGCCCCTGTTGAAGGCTCCTGATTTCATCCTCGGAAAAGTTCATCTCCCGGCCTTTTTCCTCAATCACCTTATTAAATATTCGCCTGTCTTCCCGGTTCTCCTTTAACATTCCAAGAAGCTGAAGATATTCAACCGCACCCGCGCAGGGACCGGCTCCCTGAGAATATTGACCCTTCAGCATTCGTATCGCCTTGTCAAGTTGTGTTTCTTCGCCTGTCGCATCATATGTCGACGTCGACTGCACATGTTGCCGGAGAAGTCTTCCCAAAACATCATCCCCGCCCACAGAAGCTTCCCTGGTATCCACGGCCGTCAAAGATTGAGCGGTTGCCGTTGCCGCAGCCGATGTCCCGATAAAAGACGTTTCTGCCGCCGGAGCTCGATGTTGATCGGAACCGGCTTGCTGTCTCATCACTTCGTCAGCCATGCCGGCTCTGACTCGCGGAACACTTGTTTCACCAAGAACCGCCATATCAGAAAGAACAGGACCTTTCACAAAAACATCGAGACGCCTGGCCTCTCCGGTCCATTCCGTATTTCCCAAGTCAACTTTCGTGAACCCTCCGTCTAAAGCAATGTCTCGCCCGGCTGTGTTTTCGAGAACAACAACGCCGCCTTCCCTTAAATTACCCAATAAGGAATTCCTAACGTCTCTCCTCATGTTAGGAAAGACGACAGGCAGCCCGCGGGAATAAAGAACATCATAGCCTCTCTTCAGTTCTTCCGGAAAACTGTTCCTCGCGTCCTGTCCATAAACTACATTCACTTCCCTTTCTTTATTTCCAAAAGAAAATGTCGCAATAAAATTATTCGGACTTGCTTTCGTAAATTTGATTTCTTCCTTTGATAAACTTGTCACAGCGGAAAGCTCTTTCGTCACTGCCGCCCTGAATCCTTCAAAATCAGGTTTGGAAATATCAAAACTGATGATCTTTGTAAAATCGGTCGCGATGAGCGGACTGATAATATCTATTGGCTGAATACCCTGAGTTACTGGTGATTTCCCTCCGCCGATAGCATAATAATAAACATCTGTTTTTTCGTTGTTCGTCAGACGATTACCTTCGACACCTTTTTCACGGACTCCGTTAAGCCAGTCAAAATATTCCGGGCGGGTGACCCAGCCGCTATGACCATCGAATTTCTCTGTAATATTGATTTCATCATTAATGAATGTCCTCGTCCCTGTCTCAACGCCAGTTCTGGCAATTTGCTTCAGCCCCTGGGTTTTCCGGGTGCCCAGCCTTCTCCTTCGCAAAACAGGCACGACACCCCCTGCCATCATCAAATTAATATCAGCGCCCGCGTTAGCAGCAACGTTGCCGGTGGCATTTTCCAGCGACGACGTTTTTTCACTCCCTCGGATTTTCAATGCATCGCGGGAGGCATTCTGTAATTCTTTTATCGCATTCAATATCTCCTTCTCGTCCTGGGCTTCTTTCGCCAGATCGGTTGCTTCACGGGTAATGCGAGTCATATCATTGCGGAACTCTTGCGGATTTGGATTGTTCGCGGACCGGTTAAACTGTTCGACCAGTTGATTGTAATTATCCTGAAGCCTGTTCTGCCTGGCGCTGCGTCGGTTTTCTGCGGCAGCCTTCGCGATTTTCTCCACCTCACCAATGATGTCGTTGCCTGCGGCTTTTTTACCATTTAATGTCAAACCCGACGCTTCTTTGTTTATCCCTTTAAGCGGTGAAGCCTTCATGACACCCACTACCGCCTTAATATCCTGTCCCAATTCTTCATACAATTTTTCAGCATCTTTAAATTTGCCTTTTTCAAACAATTGGCCAATCTCGTTGAGCCGGTTATTGGCTGTCTGCAAAACAATCAATCCGCTTTGAATTGTGTCATAAGACTTTTGCGCAATGAGCCGCTCCCCGGATGAACCGGTTTCATCTTGACCGGTCAATCCCGTCGACACCTGACCAGCCGGTTTTTGAGCGGCGGCCAGATTATTTTGATTTTGCTGCGCGTTCTGCGCATTTTGCTTCGCTATCTCACCGATTTCCCTCACTTGCCTGACGAGATCGGCGCCGGAGATTTTTCTTCCCTGCCCGTCACTTACCGGCGAGGCCTCTTTTGTTACCCTGGCCATCGGCGATTTTTCCAGTTCGCCGGCGGTCTTCTCCACCGCCAGTCCGACTTCTTCATAAATTTGTGCCGCCCGGGAATATTCCCGTTGATTAAAGAGCTTCGCCGCTTCCTGCATCCGGTCGTTAAACCGCGCAATCTCTACATTCACTTTTGAAAATCCGATACCTTCTGTTAAATTCTGTAAATTTTGCTTCGTCTCAACGGGCAGTTTCATATTCCCCGCCGCGGACGCCTTCAATTCTTTCACTCTCAGATCAAGGCCATCCATTTCCCGGGCAAGCTGTTGAAGGTCTTCTCCTGCGCGGTTAATGCGGCCATTGAGTTCTTTATGCTGCTCATAATAAGCATCCGCCTCCGCCGAGAATTTTTTCTCCAAAGCCAAATCATCGAAAGTCACGCCGCTCACTTTTTGTAAATCGCCCGGCGTATTTATTTTGACCGGCACTTTCTTCCCGTTTTCCAGACTGTAGACCACCCTGTGCGGAATATTGATTGCCTCATCCAAATCAATGAACTTGCCGTTAACGATTGTCCCCTGGGTTAAATCCAGCATGCCGTATTTGCCATTGGACAGCTGGTATTTAACCGCAACATGGCCTCCGGTTTTATCCATGTCCTCACCGGTAAAATTCGTTTTGACCCCGACCTTCTGCACAGCATCCGAACCAGTCCCCAATCCCATATCATGTAAAACAGACACCGCAAGATTGGAGAATGACTCGCATACGGCTGTGCGCGGCATACCTTTGTAGTTCGGATTTCCGGAAAGTGCGTGTCTTAAATCGGCATACTTCCACTTCTTTGTTTGCGCGCCGGCTTCATCGTAAGCGATATTCGACTCCAAAAAGCCGTATGTCCAGCGTAATACTTCTTGCTCAAATTCAGCCAGGTTCTCTTTTTCCGCAGGAGTCATGCTTTTAACGCGTGAATATTGCGCCCCAAGTTCCTGACGCACGGCCCCGGCTACATTGTCGAATGTCGGGGTCTTCAAATCTTTAACAAGGTCTGCCAATCGAGGCGCATTTACATCCGCCGGGACAATCGCGCCGCGGGAACGCCGCATATTATCCAGCATTGCGTTTAAACCTGTATCGACCTCAGCCTCTGCCGCCTTTGCCGTTAAATTCCGTGTGGATTGATCCGTTTGATAAAATTCAGCGACCTGAGGCGAAACGGCCAATGTGCCATTCGGGCCGACAATGCCAGCGAAACCAAACGCGGCAAAAGCCGCAACCCCGGCAATGAAAGGCTTTATTCCTCGTAATCCCGCAGTCCCCGCCGTATGTTTGATGTCAGTGGCAGCAGCAATCCGGCCTAGTCCCGATATTGTTTCAGGCGCTACCGAAGCAATTTGCTTCTGAATTCCAGGCGAGGAGACCTTCGCACTAACCGTCTCAGCACCAGCGCTCTGTTTCGTCTCGCTGTCTCCCATCATGGCCTTATCAGAAACAAATGGTGTTGCGGATGCTGTAGAAATTACCACATCCTTTTCACCAGGACGCGCCGTATCAACCTCTTTCTGGACTTTTAAAAGATAAACATTTCCCTTTAAATACTCATGATTCCAGTCAGAGGTCTCATGCAAATCCACGCCAAGAAAATCATGACCTCGTTGCCTCTCTATCATCACATACGGCTTCATCAGGTCAAAATAGCCTTCAACAGTGTTGGCAGCCTTAACAACAATTCTCCCTCCGGATCTAAACTTATCCGCCAGATTGAAATCAGAAAGACCGACTGTCAATTCTTTGATCGTTTGAGCCGCAGGATTAACGATCAGCAACGTATCAATAGAGCCATCCGGCAGCGCCTGCAAAAGATTGATGTCTGCCCGCACGGTCGTCACATTGGAAAGGCTATTGCCGCCCTCCTCCGCATTAAATGCCATTTGCTGCGCCGCGAGCGTCCCATTTTCAAAGGCATCTCCATACAATTGATAATCTTTATGTCCTTGTGGATCCCACACGTCTGAGATAATAAAATTTTTGTCCGGATTCTTTTGAGCCATTTGCACGGCGATATCGGTATTCCCCGCGCCTAACTCAACAACCAACGGAGTCTCTTCCCGGGATTCTATAAATTGCTGCGCCCGTTGAACATACTTCGATAAATTTCCGGTCGTATTCAAATATGTGGCGACATTCCGTCTTTCAGGATCCATCGCATCCAGAAATTCCCTGGTTCCAGCCAAATGACCGTGCACATTCTTTGACCAACCCTGAAACTCCTGGCTCCCCCGATTCGTTTCGTTCGCACTGGCCTCTCTTATAGTGCCTCGCTTTAAAGCCGCTTGCTGTGCCAGCGATATTTTCAAATCATCAAAGGTCACGACAACGACATCTCGCTGCGCGCCAAATTGTTTCAACAGAGTGGTGAGCCGTGCGACATGTTCGGGAGATGTCGCTACTGCGCGAATATTCAACCGGGGAACCTTGACGTTATGTGAAATATCCCCTGCCGCCTTCGGCGCCTCCTCTCCTGACTGATCGCCGATCACAACCACAGGGATTTGGGATAATTCGTTATATAATGCGGCCTCTTGTTTTGGAATCGCCGCCATCCACTCTCTTAAAATAAAAGAAGTGCCCTGCTTGTTCTCCGCCTCTTGTTTCAACTCGTCAAAAACAACTCCTTGCGCTTTCAAATCTACCGCGGAAACATATTCGCCGTCCGTCTCCACCATCCCGGGTCGGACTTGTTTATTCGTATATTGAAGAGTCCGCAACAAAGCGGCGGCGTTTAATGATTTTCCAAGAACTTTGGCTTGAACACCATTAACTTCTAATAGTTCAACCGGCGGCCGGCTGTTTAGTTCCGGATTTATTTTTACATATTGAATCCGGTTGTATTCCATTTGCCGTTCGGCTAATTCTCTTTGCAGGCGCTTAATCTCGGCAGTTTTGACGCCAAAAATTCTAAGCACTTTTAACCCAAACCTTCCTTGCGCCTCAGCCAAGCGCGCCTGGATTTCTAAAATACTCGCTTGCACATCGGCTTCCGGATGCTTCAATACCAGATTGTCTTCCAAGGCATGGATGCCACTGTCCCGCAGGGAAAAAAGCCCGGAATGAATCTTTTTATTCTTGTCGTAAACATCCATATAGAAAAAGTCATATCCCGGAATAATCACCTTGTCTGCGGTAAGGCCGGTTTTTTGCGTCAAGGCCATTCTGCTTTGTTCGACAACATACATCTTTCCTGTTTCCTTCAGCGACCCTGAAAGATTTTTAAGCGCACTCTGTCGTTCAGCAGGATTGTAATATTGAAGAACATTAGCAACACGGATTTGATCGGCTTCTTTAATCCCGTGCTTTGCCAGATTAAAATCTTCTTCCTGAATAAATTCAACGCGCACGCCTTTCGGCAGATTTTGTAATGCGGGATTGGCCACCGCTGTTGCGATATTTTGCGAATTATTATCAACGGCATAAATAACAACATTGTCATAGCCTGCTTTTGAAAAATCATTCGCCAAATCAACAATGGTCGGGGCGCCTGAATCCCCGATACCAACCTCAACATGAACAAACGGCTGATTGTTTTTGACTGCTTCAGCCTTCGCCCCTTGTGCCCACTCAAGCATTCGGGCATTTAATCCCAGATAGCGATTTTCTCTTGTATAACTTGGCGTTGGCTGGCCTTTCCAGGATCTGTTTATGCCATCCAGCGGCTGCGGGTCAGTATAGTGAATTTGACCCGGGGCAACCAAACGCGTTGTTTCACGTCCGGCCTTCTCACGTAACTGACGGATGTTTTCCGCCGGAGCGATGCCCGGATTATTATAAATATTAAGCTCATTCCCCAGGGCCGTGTCATATGAAGGCATGTCCTGCACATCTGCTCGATATTTTGAAGACGGGGTAATAATGATCTTGCGCCCTTCACCGGAGCCGACCATCATGGACGAAGGCTGATAACCTTCCATCATCTTTGTGTAAACCAATCGCTCGGCGGGTTTCAAATCAAGGGCATTGACGGCACTGTTATTCCACTCAGCCTCGGTTGCTTCATCAACGGCCATGAACAGAACTTTGTCCTGGTTTATTAACGTTTCATATTGCCGGCGGGCTTCTGAAGGAAGCTGTTCGATGGATTGCTGAACCTTTTCAATTTCTTCTTCAAACGGATGATTCGTCGGCAGGTTTCGGATCGAGACCAGCTTTTGATTTTGTTCTGCTATCTGATATTTTAATTCCTGAACCTTTTTAACATTGCTATCGATCCATTCAGGGCCGAATCCCTTTTCCGCAAGCGCGCTTTCCTGAAGAACGATCTCGTTCCCTTCCTGATGGGCCACGCCTTGAGCGACAAGTTCAGCCGCGGCCGGCGTATTCTTTGCCAGTCGCCATGTTCTGCTATCCGAAACCTTCAAGCGTTCCGCCGGAAAATCCATCTTCGCGCCCGCGGCAACCCGTCCGATTTGGGGAATGTCAACAGCTTCATCGTTGAAATTTTCAACAGTTATTGTGCCTGCTTCCTCATTCTCGGTAATGCGAACAAGCTGCTGTTGGGATGGGGTTGCGTATAAAGCCGGATCGACTGAGGAAATTTTGTTTTCGGACAAAATCGCGGAATCCGGTAAAGATGTTTCATTCAAAGCCAAACGATCATTCGTGCCGGTGATGGCGGCGGAGGGCGTCTCTCCGGAAGACGGCGTACCGGAGGATAAGGCTAACGCTGCATTCGGGGCATTAGGCGCTCCGATCAAGCTTTTGATTGCGGTCGCAACAGGATTGGCCGCTATTCCGTCCGCCGTATTCTCGACAAGATTTAACGGCGTTCCCGTGATAACCGGCGTATTAATAACCGGCATTGGGGCTTTCACCGGCGCTGTCAAAGCCGGAAGTTTGCTGGCATCGGGACCAAATTTCAATATATTCGTCTGTGCCGTCACGCGCTCGTAACCCTTCGCGGAACCGGACAACTCTTGAGCTTCATACTGAAGATCCTGCCACTGTTCAAGCGGCTTTCCTGGATTTTTCTGATGCCATTGGGCTAACTGATCGGCGTCGACGAAGATCTGCCTGCCATGATTAGCCAACCCTCTTTCAAATCCCTGCTTCTTTGAAAGATCTTTCACGGCGACCACTTCAATGGCGCCCTGATTACCTTCCCCGCCGTACCATCCCGCTGTCAACGCGCGTCCCTGTGCTTTGGCTGCCTCAACAGCATGGTCTAAACTAATATTTCCTGCTTGTCCGGTTATCGCCGCGGCTAACTCTTCATCCTGTTGGAATTGTCCATCCAGCGCGCCGACCCGAGGGCCTTTTAAAGACAAATCAGCAATCTGCTTGGACTCATCAACCATTGCTTGCGGGAACAGGATCACTGTGGGTCTGAATTCATTGCGGTGAATTCCTGTTTCAGAAATATCTCCCTGTCCCCAGACAACCTGATACCCCGGGTGACTGCTGACAAAAGACTCATAAAAATCCCTGGGAGATCTCATCTTTCCTATGCCGTGGTGATAAACTATTTTTTGTTCCAAGAGCTCATTAAGCTCAGCGATGTTTAAGCGCATCCCTTTGTTTCCGATCCTCGCCAGATCCTGAGCCGCCGCCTCAAGCAGTCGTGTTCCAAGGCCTGTGCCCTGAACATTCGGACGCACAGCAATAGCAGAAACAAATCCAGATGTCGTGTAGGAAACAAAGCCAATCATCTTGTTTTGGGCTGTGTCGAACGCAACGACGGTTCTGGAACCAGGCAAAAGTAGTTCTCCGGCGGGAACAATATCTTTAGAATACGGTTTATAAATGGATTGTTGAATTTCAGAAAACTGCCGCGATACTTCCGACCGAGGCAGGACACTTTCATTCCAAATCTTGAGCTCGATCTCCTTTCCTGCCGCAAGCCCTGGCAATGCGCCTTGGCCTAGAAGATCATCGAGCTGCTCAAATGTGAAGAGTCCGGGTTGTTCAAAGGCGAATTTTTTAAGCTGCGTCATTGCCTGAGGCGTTAAATGGCTCAACAATGCCCTGAACTCCTGTTGCGGAGTGCGATAGCGCTCTTCCTGCTGCAAATAGGCGTCTCTGGCCGCCTGAGTCGGAATAGGGGAGAAAAGGTTGTCAGCCTTGGTAAAAAGCTCCAAAAATCTTTTAGTGCTGACTGACGACTGCAAGGCCGACGGATCACGCTGAAGAGACAGGGCCAAAAACGTCCTCAAAAGCGGCTTCGAATCTGCGTAGCCGAACGCATCGACTTGCTCCAAAATGATACCGGGATCAGTCGTTGACGCAAGCGTCGATACAATCGCCAGTTTATTCTTATCCGTCACGAAAGGACGTATTGAGGCGGGTAGCGCCATGAACTGCGGGTACATCTTTTGATATTCGGCTACACTGTTCATGTCCTGAACCGGACCGATAAGATGAGCAAACTCGATATTGTTACTTGCGATCGTCTTTAAGGCATGAAGCTCAGGCTTTCCATCCTCTCCAAAGCCTCTTAGAACCTTCTTTAAGACAGCCGTTTTCACACCATCGACAAGCTCGACACCTTCCGGGGTGTTATCGACTTTCAAATCATGTCTGATAATGGCTCTGACCGCGAGATCTATGCCACCAGGATCTTTGATACACTGGGCAAGAGTTGAAATCGCTTCTTGGCGATCCATCGCCATCAAAAGGTCGAACGCCGAGATCACATCGAAGTTTTCAATCCTTGCCCTCATCGCATCCCCGAGAACAGGCACAATCATATCGGCATCCTGTGGCCTGCGATCCAATTCCCTGAGGATTTCTCCGGAATAACTTCCAGAATTTTTCAAATTCCCCAACAATGCTTTGGTACTGATGCCCTTGAGGATGGATTCATCGTAGAACCATAAATGACTGACTACATGGGTTTCGATCGGCCCGCGAATATCCACAGGCAGGCTTTGGTTTTCAACCAACGATGCTATCATAACTTTTCCGACAGCGGCCTGCTTCCGATCACTGATACTCTTGTTTTCAACCGTGACTATGAGCTGATTCACTGATGCAGATCCACCAGAAAGTATACGTTGCGCGGACAGCCTGACCGCCTCGGGTACGATTTTTTCAGGCTGAGAGAGTAACATCGTCACAGCAGCCTCGCTTGAAAATCTATTGCTTAAACCGATCAGATACATTCTGACTTCCGGCTGCAATTGTCCGCTTAAGAGACTCCGGAAAGAGGTCGGGACCCCCGAAGCTTCCGGCATATTAGCCATGGCATCGAGAATCGGCCTTGCGGTTGAAAGGTCGTAAACGATATCCGGCGATACGATCATTTCCTGCAATAAAGGCGCTGCGACCGGGCCCATCTGCTCAAGTTGCGGGATCTGTCCGTTCATGGCTTTAGCAAAAGGCGAACCCTGAGAGCGATACAACGCAGTTAAACGTTGTATTGTTTGGCGTTGTTTCTCCGGCTTCAAGCCAGGCAATGCGCCCATCACCCCAGAAAGATGCCCGGCAAAGTCCTTATTTTTTTCCAGTTGAGCCATGTGCCATGCGATAGGATGACCGGGAAAAAACGGCGAAGAGCCTCGCAACAGTCTTCTAAATGAATAGCTGATTCTTTCTCCCACGGTTTTTCCCAGCGCCACAACCGAGGCCGCAGAAAGCATCGCGGCATCAGCAGAACCGGCTTTTGCTGATGCCGGCGCTGTTTCAGGGGCTGTCAAGCTGGCATCAGGAAAATTCACCGGCGTAGAGGAAAACATGGGTTTATCACCCACCTTCTCTATCCGCTTCCCTCTCGCATCATATAATGACGTTGGAGAACCATCTAATTTCGTCTTTGTTCCTCTCTCTATCAATCGCACTGATTCATCCTGCTCGCGAGTCGTAATTCCCATGCTATTCATGAGATATGTCTGATAATCTCTGCCATCAGACGTATAAATCTTCGCATCAGGATTTTCCGCCTGCCCTGGCAAAATAATTACTTTTGATACATTTTCTGCCTTTTCATTAAGGGAATCGCTGGATAAAGAAGCAGGCAAAGAAAGTCTTGGCGTAGTAAATTCCCCAAAAACATTAAATTGACTATTTATCGCATTTGCGACATACACATCTACCTTTTCTCCCATTGCCCTAAACTCTGCGCTTACTAACTGGCCATATTTGTTGATCCGCGTCGCCACTGGAGCCGCCGGAGCAACAGGAGCAACAACCAAGCCGACATTCGTAACGGACGCGGCTTTATTCGCCACATTATCAACAAGCCTGTTTTTTCCTAATCTGGATGCTTTCGCATCGCCCAGGTCATACATCGAGGTGCCGCTGCCGGTACTGCAGGAATTCATCAATACAAATGCGCCTTTCTTTAACCGCTTGCTTACTTCTTGAATAAATTCAGGATCCAAATCTTCAGTAGTAAGAACGATATTCTTTGCGCTTTGGAGGGTTGTTTGTGCCCCATGCGCACCCCATACTACTCCCGAAGCCGGTTCAAAATTCTCTGTTCCGTACCCTGTTGCATTATCAAGAGCTGTTAAAATATCGGCTTTTGTTTTCCATTCATAAAATGGCACCCGGACTCCTTCCGGTATTCCATCGATGATCTTGTCATCACCCATAAAAGCAGGGTTGTGACTTTCCTTTGGAGCAAGCCAAACAACAGTCGGTCTTCCATCCGGCCCGCTCTGACGATCATTAATAACTCTCTCCCTGGTTGCCTTTTCCCATAAATAAGGACGCACAATATCAGAAGTAATAAAAGGATATTTTTGTTCAACTCTTTGTTTAAAATCATTCACATCACGGGCTTCTCTGGCAAATTTGACCACATCCTTTAAAACGTTCGGTCGATTATCTGAATAATCTTTTTCTTTATAAGAAAGTCTGCTTACCTTATGAATCACGTCCTTAATAAAATCTTTAGATTCATAAAGGATCTGCGTACTCCCTGTAAGGGTTTGCCCGATATTGGCATGCAAATCAGCAATCATATCTAAATAGTCTTTGAGACTAGGACCTCCGAGAAATATATTCTTTGCTGAAGCATTTAAGTATGTTTCCATTTCCTGGATTACTTCAGCTTTATTCGATATATTGCCCAATTCAAAAAGAATGTTCACTCTAGCCGCCAAGGCTCCTTCAGGATAAGACTTTGTATTTATCGCCCTCTCTGATTCAATAATCGCTTTGGCCAATGTTTCCGAAGAGAACTGTGACCCTGCTTCAGGGCTGGCCTGTATAATTGAACCGATAACCCTTGCGGAAAATTCTTTCGTTACATAACTCGTTTCATTAGCAAGCCGTGTCAATTCCTGCGCTATCTGAGCAGAAAATTCAGGGCGGGCAAAAAACAACTCATCTGCAACAGAATAGAATCCACCTTTATCTGCATATTGAGCTGCTACAACCATCGGCAGGGTATTTTGATCAACAAGCTGTGGATTAGCCAAAACTGTTTTGACCATCTCTCCCTTGGCAAGCTTATTATAAGCTAAATTTTCTTCTTTAATTTGCACGGCCAAGGCATAAAAAGCTTCCTTTTCCAATCCATGAAAGTCCGCGATTTCCCCCCGGGCAATCTGGCCTAAAAGACTAACAGGTTTTCCTTTTCTTGGAGAGATCGGCTCATATTCTTCTGCCACGGCTAAAAGGTTTAATTTCTTAACTCGTGGATCCTGCGCCTCCGGAACATTCCTTTCCTGGAATGTTTTATCTATCTGCACCCGCAGAGAATCAAGCCTTCCGATCTTGTCCGCATTCATATCTAAAAATTCCTGAACCCCTGCCGCAGAAATCATCGCGGCATCAGCAGAACCGGCTTTTGCTGCTGCCGGCGCTGTTTCAGAGGTTGTCAAAGCCGGAACCGCTGATAAAGCGTTTCCCACCTCTGTCATCTTCGCCGGAGTCGCGCCCTTTGACAACATGGCCATGTCGACCTTGACGCCCGCTTCTTCCGCCATCGCCAGTCCGGACATATACCAGGTTCCGATTTTTCCAGGAGCAACTCTTTGAACCTCAGCCCCGACCAGGGCAAGGCTTTGCCTGAAAAATTCTGCATTATCAATTCCAATGTCTGTTTCTTTTCTTTGAATTTCATTAAACACCGGGGCCATGTTCGCTGCAGCCATCCCATTCTGCCCCAGGACAGCCCAGACACGAACCGCGGTCTTCACAGAAATCCCCTGCCTTGGCGCCAATGCCTGTTTAAAAATCCCTCCTTTATTCACCAGAATTTGTTGCGTCTCATCAAAGGTTCGCGTGCCGCCGGCATATTTCATGACGCCATCCGTCTTCTGATAAAATTCGAATATGGAGTCCGGGGCTGCCGAATCCTTCTTATTCTTCAATATCAGAACTCCTCCCTCCTGCAATGCAGGAGCCGTTGACGCAACAAATTTCTTCTTCTCCGCCGGATTCATGTACATGGTCACATGCTGGGCTGTGATCACTTTGGCATTCGTCAGCCCTGCCGCCGCGGGATTATCCGTTATCACAAACTCCCCGCCTGCCGCCTGAAGAGTTTTCTGCAAAGGATTAAATTCAATCAGGGTGTTATTAATTTGTGAATCTGCCCCGTTTTGAAGCAATTGATTAATTGTGGTTTGGCCGCCCATAGAGGCGACAATTTCCTCAAACAAATCTTCTCTGAGCGCCCCGGCCGCAGGCTTCCCTTCTCCCTTATAAGCAACAGAGGGAGATGTCGCCACCGTTTTATAAAACGTCCGCTCATCATCGCCCATATTAAAAGAAACCGTCACTTCAACGGGTTGGTTTTCTTTATTAACGGAAAGAATTACTTCCGAGATGTTTTCAGGGGCAATCCTGCCTTCTCCGCCCAGAGCTTTAATGATTTTTTCACGGAAAGACGCGGTTGTTTGCGCGTTTCGAACATACGCCAACGGGGCTGCATCCGGAAGTTCCGTTCCGATCACCTTCACCCCGTTTGCCTGGAGGGCCGAAGCCATTTCGCTTGTCGTTACGGCTCCCGCCCCGACGCCGATATCGATAACCGTATCGCCCGGATTTAATTTAATATTAAAAGCCTTCTGAAACATCGGCGACGTTACAATCGTGGTCGTGGCCCGGTTCCTTTGGTCGAAAGTATCTTTGGGGATTACCGTGCCGGTGTTAGAAGCTGAAGATTGGGAGAGCATCGCGCTATCATTTTCAAACGCCTCATGAACAACGTCCCGGAAGAATCCCACAGCCGGCGAATCCGTCGGATTCAAATTCATAAACGCTTTCCTCTTCGCTTCCGCAACAACCTCTCTGGCAACCAAATCTTCATTCCGTAAATGGTCTCTAAATTTCTCGACAGTTAGTGTTCCCCCAATTTCCACGCGGCCGCGTCCCAAATCCAAAACACTTTGAACCACAGCATCGGGCTCTTCTGCCAATGCGCCTAAAATCGCCGGATTCCGGCTGTCTATAACAACATGCCCGGCCTCATGCCCGGCTGTTTCAGCCAATTTCTGCCCGCCAATGGCTTCCCCATGTTCGTCCCTATGTCCCGATAGTATACGGAACGACGAGGGCTCCGCGTAACCGAGGGCCTCAGTATAGCCAGATCCATTCACAGCAATTTGCTCTTCATCACCGCTCCCGACCAAAAATCCTGTTAGATAATAATGTTCCAATTCCTCCTCTTTGGATATGGGTCTGACGCTGATTCCCAAAGCTCTCATTAAATTTTGCAGCCTTGGCGGAAATTTCTGGAATGAATCGTCCATCGGATGAATGCTTCCATCCGGCGCGGTGAATGTTCTTCCATCGGGGGAAATCTCATGTCTGTCGAACGGCTCCGGCAGCTCCGGATTGTTCCATAACTGTAGCTGCATATCTGCGAGCGCCGATTCAAAAGACCTGTGGGTAAATGGCGTGTGGGATTCCACAACATAAGATTCAATTTTGTTTCTTTCTTCTCGATAAGACCCTGAAATTTGTTGTTGCGTTTTATTTTCTATCTTGTCCGGGTCAATATTAATTTTCCTGTTATCCGTCCCCGATTTTGACATCCCCTGCCCATTGAGGGCTTCAGAACCGGGCCTGCCTTCCTTCTGCTCGTCTGATTCCGCACGGGACGCTCTCCCGGCCATAACCCCCAAATTAAACGCGCCCTCCGATGTTTGCCGGGCAAACTTCTTCAAACCGAATCGATTGTTAACGAAAAAGCCCTTTGCGACACCAGCAAAAGACGACGCTGTTTCGCCAAGGATCGCTGCATCAGGAGCAGAGGTCTTCGATTTTTCCGGAGCCCTGGAATTCGTTACGGCAGGCTCCACTCCCTCTGCCGCTCGCCCGGCCCTTTTTCTGATTTCCACCTGAAGAGCCTTAAAAGCGTCCTCCACTCCCGAGACCCTGTCTTCGCCGGAAACAACCACTCCCAGCCGGTCAAGGACTTTGCTTTCCATCATTCCTTCTGCCGGAATAGCTTCTTCAATCGCCAACCGTGATACAACGCTGCCATTAGACCCTGTCTGGATCAGATGAAGGTTTGCATCTTTGCCTTCAAATCTGATCGGCTTAATAATGTCTGTTTGCTGATCAGCGCTTCCGGCGATAAACTCTTTTATATGATCAATGGCCTGTCTCGAATCCCACGTTTGAACTGTGTTGGCAGGATCAAGGCGAACGGCTTTTTCCTGTGCCAGGATTTCAAACTCCTTAACTGCGCGGTCGAATGTCTCGCTCAAAGGCTCGCCTTCTCTTTGTTTCGCGAGCGCTCTGACCTGCCCGCCCCACCAGTAATCTCGATGGGGACTCAACGCCTGAATGGCGATATTCCATCTTTTCGTTTCATTCACCTGCCCATTTTCACCCGAAGCCGCGACCTCTTCCTGATAAAATCCAATTTTTAAATTGCGTTCCTCCCCTCCCAGATTGACCGGTTTGGTCACATCAAGACTTTCTTTGCTGCTCCAGTCAGAGCCGGTAATCGCTCTCTGAGCACTGGTTAAATAATCGTTCGCATCCGGGGAATTAAGTCCGCTTGCCTTCCGCGCCTGTTCCAATTCGCGCTCAAAACTCTGTGGCAGGGAAATTGCTCCCGCTTTTCTCACAAATTCCACCGTCCAGCCATCACCCGTATCAGTTAAATCAAAGGTGTCATTGCCGGAATAAGTATTGCCGATGAACGTATTTAAATTTACCTCTGCCTTTTGCCTGAACGATTCATCAATATCCGGGGAGTTTCGTAATTGTTTTAAAATCTCATCCTTGTTCCCTCTGAATTGCCGGGGGGTTTTAATGATAATGGATCGGCTTATCCCCGGCCCCTGATCAACAATAACTGGAGCGCTATAATCATATTCGCTTACCGGCAGATCTCCCAAACGCTCTCTGCGCATGGAGGCTTGTTTCGCTTTTTGCAAAGCAGGAACGATTCGGGTTAGTTCATTCTGAAAATCCCGCGTGTAGTATTGCCCGGAATACGTGCGACCTTCCTGACCGCCAAACCAATGTTCCAACAGTTCGTTAGCGATCTCCGCTGACTTGTTTCTTCGTTCCTGGCTAATGATTTCTCCGCCAAAAACAGCAGCCTGATTATGAACCCCGCGAAGTTTGCGCTCCAGCAATCCCGGATTTTCCACATACTCCGCGAATTCCGTCATATGCACCGACTGGCCATAACCAAAATGATTCAAAAGCCTGGTAAACGCATCCTGCCATTTCTTGTCCATGCTGTTCCAAACCCCATGGATGTCGGAGCGATATTGCGCGTCTCTTTCATAAAGAAGATGTCCCAGCTCATGCCGCTGAGCCATCTCTTCATCCCCTTGAGACATCTGTCCAGCGGAAACAATGACCATGCCTTTTTGAAGCGCCTTATACGATCCGTCCGATTCTTGCCTGATCTTTCCTTCATGCACCATTTTGTTTCTAATGGCTTGCTCGCCCTGGTTAAGTTGAACCCCTTGATTCTGAGCGGCGGCGGTAAAGAAACCAGCGGCCGAATCGAACGACACATTGTAAGCATCATAAATCGGGCGGCTCTGACCGAAATCATCATTTCCCAGATAATCCTTTGGCGCTTTTCTATTTTCCAGTTCGGAATCTGTCAACACCCGGCCCTGGTCCGCAAATATCATCATGCGATCAAAAGTATCACCCGCCTGCTCCGCGGAGGCATATTTATAATGCTCAGCTATCCGCTCACCTTCCGCGCCAATAGGTGTAACAACATAATCTTGACCCTCCGGAACCGGTCTCGCCATCTCGGCAAAAATACCTTCCGGAGCTTTAATCCCCCAGGATTCAGGCACTGAGAAGGATTTCGGATCAACCGGCTCTGGCATAACCGCGATCAGATTTCCTTCGCTATCTTTTTCCACCGCTATTGGCTGTGGGGCTTTAGCTTGATCGATGGTTAACGCCCCGGCGGCATCAATTCCGGGTTGTGTAGTTTTATCCGGAATTACCGCCTCAACAGCATCCATTCGGGGTTGTGGTGATTCAGCCTGGATTCGCGCAACAATTTTTTCACCTGACAGCCCTGCTGCCGCCGGTGTAAAATTCATATTCTCAAGATCAATCGGCATGACCTGCGGAGAATCCATGGTCAATGAAATTTCTGACTTTGGTAAAACCTTTCGCTGGTTATCTCTTGCGGACCAAGGCACAAACCCCAAACCTCCAACACCGATATGGAAGGCTAAAGCAGCCGCCAGCGCTTTAAAATATCCGCTTTCGCCCACCCGTCGTCCCCGCTGATTCTCCGCCAAGATTGCCGCATCTTTCTGGGGTGATGTTCTTTCTTGTGTGGCGGAGACAGGGCTTGACAATGACTCTCCGGCGGCCGTGGACAATGCGGACGGGACCCGGTCTTTCGTCATCATCGCGGGATCTGAAACCTGCGCTCGGAAGGACTGAATCTCTTCCGGCGTGAATTGCCCGGATAAATTTTCAGCGGAAACAATTTCATGCTGTTCGCCCCGGAGTTTCGCCTCAGCAACGGCAGCATCGACAACCCGCGTCACATCGCCTTCCCGTCCGGTCACTGCCGCCTGCGACGGCAATCCAAGCGTTTTAACTTGATCCGCGCGGCGCTGAATGTTTTCCTGATCTGTCATCTTTTTAACATTCAGGGCGCTTTCATGTTCCAGGGTCTTGGTAATCTTCTCTTTGATACCCAGCTGAATGATCTGGGCCTGATGTGTTTTGACCAACAGGTCTTCATTTCGCGCGGCACTTTCCGCGAACAAAACAACACGGCCGTTTTTATCCACAAAACCGGCAGGAACTCGTCCATCTAATGCCTTGTTATACGCGACTTGCTGAATACCAGAAAGATCTGACTCAGCGATGAATTTTTTCTGGGACTTCTGAATGTCTTTGGGAGAGATTATGACAAGATCGATATTTTCCGGCTGGAGTTGTTCCATCTGCTTGCTGATGCGCGCCGCTTCCATGGTAAACGCCGCGCGGTCTTCATCATTATCGGCCTCCCGGGCTTTGGCCTGCGCCAGATTCATGCTCTTCTGTAAATCCTGCCGGAGCGCGCCGACTGCCGCACGGTAAACGCCGTAATCCGTGCTCTGCTCATCAATGCCGGCGATATTTTTGACCCCGCCCCGTTCGCGCGCCATGGTGACAATCGACTGGTTCTGTTCGCGCAGTTTTCCATCAAAGTCAACGCCGGTCTTCTCTAAACTAAACGCCTCATCCAGTTCTTTTTGCGTCAACTCGATCAATCCGTCCTGATCAGGAACTCTCCCCGGAAAGACCTTGTTCAAAATATCCGACGGCTTAACAAAAACAGTGTCCGGGCCGCTGATTTCGCTCTTGCTGATATCAACTCCGGCTTTAACAATTTGAACGGGGCCGAAATCTTTTTGATAATCAACAACCTCAGTCTGCCCTTCGGCAACATCCGCCTTTGCCGACGAAAGCACCGCCTTCAATCCCGCCAAATCGCTGAAAAGCGTCCGTCCGTCCTGGCTGAACGTCACGCGATCTCCCTTGTTCAACCGGACTCCGTCAACATTCACATCGGCGGCAACCGCGTTGCCTTTGACAGGAATCGCGACGCGGCCCTGCCTTGTATTAACATAAATTTTTTCGTTCCCTTCGGCATCCATGACGAGCGCTGTGGCGTTTTGCGAATTCTCCGTCACAACCACATGATTTGTGCGGCCAAGCAAAGCGGGATCGAATGATTTGAAAACTTGAGCGGTTGAGCGATCTGAAGGTTGTGATGAAATCTTATTTGAAGCCAAACGGGTGTCTGGGGTACTACCTGTGCCGGACGACAATAACGCTGGATTCGGCGCATTAGCTGCTTTGAGACTTTCAAATGCCTGGCCAGCAGCGGGATTGGCCGAAGATTCGCCGGTTACATTAGCGACAAAATTTAACGGAACTCCCGTGATAACCGGAGCCATCGGAGCGACAGGAACAGCGCCGGCCGGAGCCTTGCCGGGCATGGGGACAGCCGCTGGCAATTTGATGGCCGGAGCAGCGGACGGCGGAGTCTTGATAACCGCAGATGGGGCTGCAGGCTCTCCGGTCACGCCTTGCTGCATCACTTCACCTGGACCGGTAATTTTTGCTTCCTGACCAACCACCGATTGCGCAACGGTTTGAAGATTTTTGACCTGTGTCACCTGATAAGCAGTTTTGGCATCAATGCCTGCGCTGACCAGATGTCCAGCCAGCATATCAGACGATGAAAAAGCCGATGAGGTGCTGGCGCTTAAACTAATCAACGCGCGGGCAACCGCATCGGCTTTGCTAAATTCAATTCCTAAACCGGTTATAACATTCGACAAACCGGCCCCAGTCGTCGCCTGAATGCTTTGCAATAACTGCTGCTTCAACTGTAATCGGGCCTTTGTTCCCTGATCTCTTGTCGGCATCAATGCCAATGCCTTATGTTCAGCTTCAAAATGGGCCGCGCTCAAAACCCGTCCCTTCTGCATTGTCACAGATTCATAGCCTTTTTGGGAGCGCGAAAGCTCTTTGGCCTCATGTTGAAGATCCTGCCATTGTTCAAGCGGTTTACCGGGATTCGCCTGCTGCCATTGATTCAGCTTATCCGTATCCACGAAAACCTGTTGGCCATAATTTACCAATCCAGCCTCAAAACCTGCCTGCTTCGAAAGATCTTTCACTGCAACTACTTCAATTGCGTCACGGTTTCCTTCTCCGCCATACCATCCCGCCGTAACTGCCCTGCCTTGCGCTTTTGCTATATCAACGGCTTCACCCAATCCCGTGTCAACTGAACCTCCGGAAATCGCTGAAATCAACTGTTCCAAGGATCGAAACTTTCCATCAAGAGCGCCGGCAGTTTCAGAAGCTTGCCCTTTCAACAAAACCTCCCGGGGAGACTTCATATTGTTCTTGGCATAAATCCGGTCGGCCTGTTCTATCGTCAATTCCCCCGCAGCGACAAGCATTTCAGTCCGGAATTGAACAATTGAATGATGCTCCAATCCATTAAGCTTTTCTACACCTGAAAGCATTTCATGAAGCATTGTCTCTTTATATCTTTCCTCATCACTGAGTCCGCCTCGGGCTACATCCAATCCAGATTCTTTCAAATATGCATCAATACCTTTAGCTGAAATATTTAAATAAACACTGTTAATTCCAATCGGATTGCCGTCATCATCCCTAATCTCTCCGCCTCCGCTTCCATAATGGGCTCCCAGCAGCCTATCTTTCAATGTTAACCGGTATCTTGCCGCAAAAGCCTGCGGATTCATCGGCCTTCCGTTTTTCGCTGTCTTAACATCTTTCAGCAGGGCTTCAATATGTTTGGCATAAGACTCTCCCTGTTCCTGAGCTAGGGATTCCCCGGTCACTTTTCCTTCACTGAGGTCGACCATGTCTTCCAATGTCCGGTTCATAGCGTTTCTGATTTCAGAAAAAGAAAAATCACCCCAGACGATCCGTGTCTTATCAAACGCAGTAATAATATCTTCGCCCGAGACTTGTTTAAGCGTTCCGTCGCTTCCTCTAACCGTAACAGTTCTGTTTTTAAAAGATTGCAGTTCTTTTTTCAGTAATTTATGCGCAACGGCGGCTTTTTTAGCTTCCGGACTCGACACCTTTTCTTTTCCCAAGACGGATGTTTTGTTTTCATTAAACATCAAGGCGTACAGTGCATTCTGCAAATGATGGTTTCCAATTCCGTCAAATTGACTGTTGGTTAATAATCCCCTGGATCCGTCTTCTCTTTTTACCTGATCTTTTGAAAACACAGCCTGGCTTCCAGAGACAACCTTGCCTTTGACTTCCAGCTTTTCCAAAACCTGGTTAATATCTTTTAAACTGCCGCTTTCCCCGGTCTCAACAACAAAAACTTTTTCCGGCCTTCCGAACTTACCGAGGACAACCCTTTCCTGAATTCGAAAATCGCTGTTTTCGAAACCAATCTTTGCATCTGGATCAAAATGAGGAGTATATTCCAGCATTTCAGCAGAGTTGTCTGTTTTTATGATTTCTGCAGCAACTCTCTGCTGAACATCAAGAATCTCTGAAAGATTTGGCATTTTTCTCAAAGCATGTTGCAATTGAAGCTCTCGCCGGGTTTTCTGTAAAAGGCCGTTCATCATTATCAAATCTGCAGGGCTTCCTTCAAGCTTCATTTCCCTCAACAAGGGAAAGGACACAGCCTCTTTGGCGACTTCCTGTTGATAGGCTTTAAAAGCAGAGCTGACATCAGCAGATCTCCGGGCCTCTTTAATTCCGTCGGTTTGAACTCGTTGCAGCCCTTCTTCAATCACCGACAAATTCTTCTTTTCCTCATCGTTCGGTTCCAAACGCCCATCTTCTGCAATTTGCCTCAAAAGCGCATCTCGCTGGTTTTCAAGTGCTTCTTTTCTGTTGAAAACCTCCCGTCTCAAAGCATCAAAATATTTATTCTGAACTCTTTGAACTTTTTTGAGACTCGCAAAATTTTTACTCAGTTGAACAGCTTCGGCTTTAGGCAAACTGAACGGCCTTTGATACAACTCAATTTCCCCATCAATCATTTCAACAATTTTTCCAAGCTCTTCCAATTCTCCTCGAGCCTGGGTCTGCTGCTCCGGGCTCCGGGATGGATTCGCCATCCACTTTTTCAAATTCGTTTCCCTGTCTGCAATTTCAACTCTCTGTCGCTTAAGATCGGAAATCAGGGATTGCAACTGCCCTCTAAATCCTGCGATAACCTCTGCCGCAACCTCTATATCCGCCAATTCTCTATAAAAAAGACCGTTGGTATCCGTCAAGTCCTTATTCTGGAAAGGATCCATACGTTTTTTGTTTTGATTTAAAAGCTCGCAGGCCCTGGCGTACAAATAACGACTCGTCACCTGGGCCAAATAACGATGTTTCTGTCGAAACCCTTCATTAAGAATATCGGACTCTTCCCGAATCGGTTTTTGCATCGAAAAAGCTTTGAGAACCTCTGAAAGCTCTTTTTGATACTCTTCTTTCGTCGCGCTCTTCTCTAATGCTGCCACCTTTGTTCTCGCCGCCTGTGCCTGTCTCTCCAGCATCCCGTACTCAACTTTTCCCATCGCCCCCGCCGCTGTACTCTCTCTCGCTTCCGCTTTCATCGTCATGGCAGCTTCTAAATCTCCCTCCGCCAAATCCAACTCCTCATACATCCCTTCCAGCTCTGCCTCTGCTTTCCCAATATAACTTCCCAGACGCGCTATCT
>JBFMEN010000030.1:25795-53471 GCA_040753435.1 Candidatus Omnitrophota bacterium
TTAACCCTTCAACCCGCCCCTGCTCCTTCGATAATTCCCGACGAGCTGTTTCTTCTTCCCGCGCATAATTCTCTGCCCTGCCAACCCCGCTCGCCGTTCTTTCTTCCGCCTCCGCCGCAACCTTCTTCTCCTTCGCAATCTCAGCCGAACGCTGTTTTTCGCTCAGAGCATGATCTCCCAAAATCCTCAACGCTTCCTGTACTTGTTTATATCCATCCAGGCCTCTAACCTTTCCCGCCTTATATCCTTCTCTGATCTGGCTCGCAACCGCTATTAATTCCTGCTTCGCTTGCTCCTCTTCATTCCGATAATCTTCTTTCGTCGCGCTCTTCTCTAATGCTGCCACCTTTGTTCTCGCCGCCTGTGCCTGTCTCTCCAGCATCCCGTACTCAACTTTTCCCATCGCCCCCGCCGCTGTGCTCTCTCTCGCTTCCGCTTTCATCGTCATGGCAGCTTCTAAATCTCCCTCCGCCAAATCCAACTCCTCATACATCCCTTCCAGCTCTGCCTCTGCTTTCCCAATATAACTTCCCAGACGCGCTATCTCTCCTTTTGCCCGGTTGTACTCCTTTGTTCCCACTCCATACCGGCTTAACGGCTTCTCCTGTTCTTCCCTCGCTTTTTTCCATCCCGCAATCTTCGCCTCAACTTCAGAAATCTTTCCCTTTAACCCTTCAACCCGCCCCTGCTCCTTCGATAATTCCCGACGAGCTGTTTCTTCTTCCCGCGCATAATTCTCTGCCCTGCCAACCCCGCTCGCCGTTCTTTCTTCCGCCTCCGCCGCAACCTTCTTTTGATAATCAATACCTGCTTGAACCGTCTCTGCATCGGGCCCGGAAAATTTTCCTTTAGTATAAAAGAGTGCCGCCTTTTGATAGGCATCCAACGCATTGCTTCTCATTTCAAGAGCAAGGGCCGACGCCTCAGCATCGCCGGCATCTGCCTGTTCCTGATACATTTGCGCCGAATAACTATAAAGATTACCCGCGCGTCTATAATTTCTTGCCGTGACAATTGCTTGAACTGGTTTTGAAAAAACATTAGCCACCATTAAATTTTTTAACGTTTCCGGATTCGTGACATACACAGCTGTCTCCGCGTCAATGCCCGCTGAAACAAGGTGACCGGCCAATATATCAGATGAAGAAAAAGCCAATGTGTTGTTTTCACTCAGACTTTTAAAAATGCGGGCCACGTCGTCAACCTTGTCTGCGTCGACCCCCGACTCCAGAAGGCCTTCAGCAAAATCGCTTTGTGAAGACGCCTGAACCATTCCCAGAACTTCCTGTTTCTGTAAAAGTCTGTTTTTCAGGTCTTGAACTCTTCCCGACGCTCCTCCCAGAATTCTGGCTAGTTTCTTTTGTTCAGAAATTACTCCGGCAGGATTCACTTCAGCGGTTACTTCAGGCGCTGAAGTTTGTGCCTCCTGAACCGATTCGGCCCTGGCTAATGCCCTATCTGCCAGCGTTCGGGCACGGGAAGCCTTTATTTCTTTACCCGTTTTTCCTGTTCCTTGATAATTCACCAAAAATTTTATACTGTTCACTGCATCAGTCAGGTTTGCCATTGACCAGTTTTCCACTTCACCGCTTTGCATTGCCTCCTGAAACTCCTCCGCCTTTGCCCGTGCATAACTTATCATTTCCTGTTCCGCGAGCTCTACCGTATTGCCCAACGTCGCCTCTCCCGTTAACCCGCGAAGCACAGAAACCTGCTGATACCCTTCAAAGGTCTTGGGTGCCTTTCCGGATTTAAAATCAATCAACGTTGTTTTAACAAGTTGAACCGATAACTGATTTAGCTCTACAAGCCGGTTTTGAATCTGCTGAAGCAATTCTTCGCTGTTTGAGGTCCCAACTGAAATGCTCACTATAAATTTTCTCAGTTCCTCCTTCGCGGCCTTCAAATGCTCAGCTGCCTGGATTCTCATTCTGGGAACTTCGTTCAAAGGACTTCCAACCACGCCTTCCTGTGCGGCTGAATACCCTGAAGCCGTATCCATAAAGGCTGAAGCTGCCTCCAAATGCGCCGCCACTTTTTCAAGCCCGCCAGCCGCCTCCTGAACCGCTCTGGCAGCGGCCGCCACAGCCCGGGACTTGGCCAAATTAGCAGATTTAAGAGATTCCCGGAGGATCCTTTGATTTTGAACAAATTTATATGTTCCGCCCATGAACCGTTTATAAAGAAGCTTCGATCCTTCTTCGTTCAATCGCCCATAATTTCCGCTTTTGATGTCTCCGTCCTCAACCCCACCCTTTTCTTCAAGCTCTTCCAGAAACTCATCGGCACTAACTCCAAGATTGCCGACAAAAGAAACGACATCCCCCAGACTCATCCCATTAAACATCTCTTCCTTAAAACCAGGCGCAGATAATTCTTTTTTCAATTCTTCCAGGGCTTCGTAACTCGAACTCCTCATCATAAAATCTGCGGCATCCAAACTTGTTAAATGCTTATCTTCTATCAATTTATCCTGCGCGCCGGTCACCATCCGAAGTTGATCCAAAGAAATTCCCGCTGTCCCGAGTTGTCTGCCGGCATGATTCCATTTCGCGACAACTTCTTTGGGAATAAATTTTTTCGAACCCGGTTGTGCTCCTTTTCCCGACGTCAAAGCTTTTTTCTGTTCGGCTAAAACCGCAGTCAATCTATTCAAAGACCCAGCCATATCACCAAAGGCTTGCGCCGCTTTCTTCGATGATTTTTCTTTTCCCGCCGAATAAACCTTCCAAAAATCCTTTGCCTCAATCAATAAACCGTTAATCTCTCGTTGCAATGTATCAATTTCTTCAACTGTTTGAGGAAGCGCTGCTCCGCGTAAAAAATATTTATTGCCAAACTCCAGAAGCCTCGTTATTTTTTGGGATGGAAGCCGGGCCATTGCCCCTTTTAGCAAAGACGCTGCGGCTGTTTTTTCACCTCCAACTCCGGGAATTTTGACCTCTTTCAAGTTCAGTTCCTTTCCCGGCATTACGTCCTGTCCATCTTTCTCTCTGGGAAAAGAATCCAAAGAAAATTTAACAATGAACTCGATGGGAGTCATTCCCGATTGTTCAACAGCAGCTTGTAGCCGGGAGATCTCTTTCTCCACCTGCCAAGGCTCAATCCTGCCGCTGCTCAGATCGGCAAGTCCGCTCAAGCCTTCATCCGGAACATTGATCTCAGCCTGACGACCGCTTAAAAACCACCCACTCATTTTTGCCGTGCCATCTATGGAGACATTTTCTCTCGGTCTCATAAATATTGCCTGGGTATCGGACTTCTTTTCAAAATTCCCGATGCGAAGGCTCTCGCTCATAAACTTTTCAATGTCCATGCCTTCATTAATATCGACGACAAAAACTTCATGTCTGATCCCGCTCCCGGGAGCCGTCTCCACCAAGGCTCTTGATACCGTAAAAATATCCCCTTCATAAACGACATCTCTTTTAATTCCGCTTAATGCCGCGCTAATCGCGATGCGCCCACGAAATGTTATCCCCTCATCATCCAGGTATCCGGACTCCATGTAATCCTGAACGGCAAAGTCAATATCCCTGGCGTCAAAGTCCTTGCCTAATTGTCCTGCATCTAAAGCCGCTACCAATTTCCCGTGCAAAGTAGCAAGATTTCCAGTATGCCCGTTTAAAATCTGTAAAATATTTTTATTCGCGTAACGAGGATTGCGAATCCCGACATTCTGTGATTCAAAAACAATTTCCTGAAGAACTTCGGACATTTGCGATGTAAACTCCTGCGCAGCTAATCGGGAGGCTCCAAAATGCTGGGCAATCGGAGAGGTAAACCCAAATGTTAATGTAATCGGAATTTGTGCAAATTGTTCTGCAATTTCTTCACTCGTTCCTTTGACTGCTGTGTGTAAAAACCTTGAAGCTCCTCTTGTAATCTGTTGTCCTCCCCATTTTAACGTCTGTCTGGCGGTAAAACGAACAGGTTGTGAATCTTTTAAGAAACTTACTTTAAATGTCTCGTCGACAGCCTCATTAAAGGCCGTGAACCGTCTGCCGAAATCTCCCGTCCTTATGTTCTGTATCGCCGGCGTTAACGGTCTTAACGCAGCCAGCGTGGCTGAAAAAATCAACGTCTTGCTGTCAATGCCGCGATACTGGCCATCGTACATAGGCTTGCCGCCCAACCATTCAGGCATGAACTGCAACGGTGAGCGCGGGACCTCCGCGAACGATTTGACTCGCGCTTCGCCGGTAATTTCATCATAACCGAAAATTCCCGTCGAAAACCCAAGGAGAGCTTTTCCTCCCAGACTTTTTGCACCAGAATATTTGACCGAGCTGAAATCCATCCATTGTCCATCATGCCAAACAAGATTATCCTGCCAAAAAGCAGCAAACGTGTAATTCAAGAATCCACGATAAAACTCATTCGTCGCCGTATATGATGCCTGTTTTGCAGCATAAGAAGTCCCTTCCAGCACAATTTGCAATGGAGCCATCACCTGAACAATATTTCTGAGGCTTCCTAAACTCATCCTTCCGGCATTCAAAGCTCCCGTGTGAACAAGTCCGGCAATGCTGATTTCTTTTCCGCCTTTAAACCTTATCGGTTTTGCGCCGGTATACATTCCAAGAGCGGCAACCAATGCGCCCGCGCCTGCCACCTGAAAGAAGTTACCCCAATCCTTTACTTCTTCAGCAGTAAAATCCGGACTCCAACTGCTTGTTCGGGTCGCCTCTGAAATCTCTTCGGAAAACAAGTTGATTCCATATCCTGCAGCTACCAGCCCGGCGCCAGTTGCCGCCCAGCGATGGGCGTATTTAGAAGGCGCTGCCTTCGCGCTTACATAAGATTGTTTAAGCTGGCCTTTTTCAAGAGCTTCTACACCGCCTTTTAAAAATCCTTTTGCCTCGCTTGCAGGATTCTTCAACATTCGCTGATAATTAGAACTGTATCCTTTCCCTACCTTAAAAACCGTCGCGCCCAGCACCGCAGTTAGCGCAAAATCCACATTGTCGCTCATCATACGATTCTCGACAGCTTTAATTCCGTCGTCTTTTGTCTTCACGAAAGTAAGCAATGTCCCGTCTTTGTATTTCGAGACAAACCCTTTCTCTAAATCGATGCTCGCGTTTCGAAACGCTTCATCACGCAGTTCGGATTTTTCGATCAGCTGATTCAGTTTTAATTCCGACAAGGCAAGCATCATGGTTTGGCTGTTAATCCTGCTCTTGTCGGCATCTTCCATTCTTTTATCGATATCCAAACCCTCGCGCTTGGCCAAGGCCCTGAGAGCATCTTGCTTTTCAGCATCACTCATTTTTTCATTTCTTAAAATGTTTTCGGCTTCTTTAATAAATTTCTTCGCTTTTGCGTCTCCGATGTGATTCACCATCGCTTTGGGATCAATGCTCTTTTCAATACGAACATTGCGCTGTGGCGTAAAAATTCCTGGAATTCCCACCCATGGGCGACTAAATTCATCCCAATGGGAAAAGAAGTCCGCACCATGCTTTTCCCTGATCTCTGTTTCGGCTTCCTTATCGTTAATTGATGACCACTCCCAGTCGTTGTCCCAAAGCGCCAAAACCGGATCGACCAACATCTTTCTTCCGCCATAAAGAAGCGAACCGGCAGTAACAAGACCCAGCCCGTTTCCTGTAACGAACGCTCCAGCTTCAACTCCAAATCTTTTTGCAGAAATCCAGGTCCTCATTAATTTTGGGGTTCGGGTTGCATAGGCCTCTCCCGCGCCAAACTTGCGCTTGATTCCTTGATTATATGCCTTTGTCCATCGATTATACTTTGTCCATCGACCTGTTTTCAATCCGCTTAAAAACGTCCCCGAATAAGCCCCTGCCAGCATCAAAGAAAGATTCGCACCAAAATCAGAAAGGAGTTTCTGCCCCTGGCTTTCTTGTGGGTTCTCTCCGAGACTTGCTCTGTATTCCACAAATGCTTTATACGCCCCCGCATATCCCACTAAGCCCGCAGGCCCTATTATCCACCTTGCCTTCATTCCCATTTGAGCATCCATCATCAAACTTGTTCGCGCCGACATCTTTAAAATGAGCGGGGCCATCGCTTCAAACATTAACGCAGAAGCGAACGCTCCACGGGCCAATGTATCTGTCTGATAACTCAAGGCCTTGACACGTCTGGCCATATCCCCTTCATCTTCTTGCCCCATGATCTGAGGAATGACGGTTCCTGCAGCCACATTAAACCACATGAATCCCGGAGTTGCCCTGTTTACGCTCTCAAAAATTTTAACCGGCCCTGTCATCATGTTGTAACGGCTAAATATAGGGCCTGCCATTGCTTTTAATTCAGAATAGCTGCGTGTTGTTAGCCATCTCTTGGATCCGGCCTTTCCATTTGCTAATTTGTTCAGCTCTTTTAATGTTTCAAATATTGATTGCTGTTTGTTTAAGTGCGCGCCTCTTGTCCCGTTTACAGTTAATAATTTATCAAGTGGATTATAAATAGAGATTCTTGTGATGTCCGCGGCATTTTTAAATCCCTTGCCCGCGCCGTACAGGCTTCCTAGCAAATAGGCAACGTCTCCCGCCTTCAGCCCCTCAGCATCCTTATCCAACAGACCTTCGCCTTCTTTTACGACGTCCATTAACCCTGAAATAGATTCTCTGATATTAAAAAGCGTGTCACCTTGGAGGGCGAATGTGCTAGCAGAAAGCATCATCCTTGCGGCGGCAATGGGAAAAATCAGGACAGAACCGGCAGGGCCCATCTTGTTTTCAAAATGCTTGACAAGTTCTCCCTGTTCAAGAGAAGAAAGCTCATCACCGGCAAAGTTTCCTTCCATCCTCAACAAATGTCGTCCGGGAGCAAGTAAAATATGCCGGGCAGTAAGTCCGGCCAGGTTCAAGCCAGAGCGTTCCTTCTCAATGTAACGGCTTTGGGCAATCTGAACTGCGGCTCTTTCTCTATTCCTGACGGCAATCTCTCTTTGTTTGTTTAAAAATGGCGTGGATGCCATCTCTTCTTCACTTAAGAAACTATCTGATCCCATCGGAAGGAGCTTGATGCGCTCCGTCATTTTGGCCTTGTCATAAGAATCCATTCCGGCTTCTGCAGCCAGACGGGATAATCCACTCACATAGGCGATCCTTTGTAACGGCGCGTTCGCTCCCAAGAAGAAGATTTTCATTCCTTTATTAAAAAGTCCCAAACCATACAGGGAAAGCACCCCCGTTGACGGGGCGCCCAGATTTTTGAACGCGTCTTCGCCCCGAATAAGGTTGTAAACGGCGTTCATTGCCTCGGCATCAATCATATACCCGGCAGCCTCCCCAACTTTCCCGCCAAACGCCCCGGCTTTTGCGCCAGCCTTGCCAAGCAACGCCGAAGCGCCAACTGCACCAGCACCGCCTGCCATACCTAACGCTACATACTTCGCCCGGCCCCAGCTGATATATCCCTCTTTGGACAAACTTTCATCCGTCAACGAAAGTCCATAACCGGCTGCGCCTCCATAAACAATTCCCGCCGGTAATCTGGAAAGCGCCGTTTGTCCTTCCCCTGTTTTAAAAGGATTGAGAAAGGACTTTCCAATATTTCCTTCCAAGCTCTTAAGCACAGCCAGTTCAATGCTCGCTACTCTGCGTCCGAAGGCGTTTAATGGGTTTTCCGCGCCTGCGGCAAGCTTACCTTCCAAAGCTGTTATCCTTGAAACAATCTCCGTTCCGCCAATCCCGAGTTGACGTTTGGCAAAAGCAAAGCCAGGACCTCCGACGATGCTCCCAAACAAAAAGTCTTTTCCCTTACCCTCAAAAATATTTTTTCCTTCAAGCCCCCGGTCATACATTCCTCCACCCATGCTGATTAAACCATAAGCGCCCGTATTATAAATCGCTGGAAGAACCACGCCTTCCGCAAATACTCCACCGGAAAGTTTCATTAACCCAAGTTTCCCTGCTCCGGCCATAAATCCAAACCCGCCGCCGACCAAAGCATCCATGCCTGCATCACCCCAACCGTATTGGCCTGGTTCAGCGTTCCGCCATCCTCGCGCCACATTGACCGCTGCCCCGCCGATTGTCATCGCAGCCAATGGCTGTGTTCCGAGAAATTTTCCAAAATTTTTCGTCCTCGCTAAAAACCCCGTCTTGTTTACAACTGCTCCGGTTTCACCGGCCACGGTTCCGGCTTTTCCAATCAGCCCTAAAGCCAGTCCGAACACCTCCCAAAACACCCCTTGCTTCAGACCTGTAAACGCAGCAACAAAAACGTCCTGACCATCGAAATTCTGATCATTTTGAACAGCCCCATAATAATTAACGGCAACATTAAAACCGGCAAACCCCAAAATGCCTGCTTTTGAGAATCTTCCAACCCTGGAAGCAGCTTGCGCCGCTTTTGTCAATCGTGTTGTTGTTGCAGCGGCTTGGCCCATCTTTCCTACAAACGAGGCACCGCCGCTAAAAGCCGCGGCAATATATATCCCCATATCAAAAACAGATGGATTAAAAAAGTTGAATGTTTGAGCGGTAGAAGCTCTCCAATCAAATGCATCCATTAAAGAAGACTCGAGCATCGAAATACCGCCGACCTCGAAATCTTCACTTGCCAAAGAAACAAAATCTCCCATCTTTTTCTGGAAAAACTTTATGAACGGATTAGAAGAAAAGGTTTCAAGTCCATTAGGGCTGACAACAACCTCTGCCCCACTCGCATCTTTAAATGTTCCAATTTTATCTTCAAATCTCCCCGTCGTTAAATTATAAACCCGATAAGCCTTTTGAGTTTTTTGGATTTTTTTCCAAATATCAGCAAACTGCAGGAAAAAAGGCTTCAACAAAATAAAAGCGTCATCTCGCGTGATTTCATATTCAGACTTCTCTCCATCCCTTACCATAATCAAAGTATCGACCGTTCCGTCTTCATTTTTTCTCGTTGCGATTTTATCTGTTGCCGTAATAAAACGCATGTCTCCGAAACCGTCAGGCGCGAAGATAAATTTCAGCGCGGGCTGTCTGTCGCCAGCCTCATATGCATTAAAAAATTTAATCCCTGTTTCCGGATTTCTTGTGCGGAAAGACCACATGCCGTCTTCAAGCTGCATATCCGGACTTGCAGCTTCCTCGCTTGCGCCAAGCGAAGCCAGTTCATCCTGAGCGTCTTTAAAAGCAACCTCCCCCCAGCGTCCTGTTTTCTTTTCTTCGTCATCCCAGACCCAGGAACTGATTCCTTTCCCCCTGTCTTGAAAGTTGCCTTCCCGTTCTCCAAAACTATACGCATCTTTCATAGGCAGATCGAGGAACGCGTAAAACTTTTTCTGTTCGAGATCGCGCCATCGTTCATCTTTAATGCTTTTCGCCCCTCCTATCGGAGCTTTGAATGAAACGAGAACAAGTCCTTCCCCTTGCGTCGCATCAATTTCCAATTGGGCGGTTTGCGCGAGTTCTTGTGCGACCGTTGAATCAAATTTTTCAACTTTTGTTAAGTATTCCGCTACACCCTGTACCAAGGATTTTCCGTTATACAATATTTCCTGATTATCTAAAACTTTCGATTCATAGTTTTGCTCAAATTGAAAAGCCTTATGAGTGATCTGAATGGTGCTGGTATCTTCAGCCTCTTCGTGCAGCCCGTATGCTTCCCTGTCATCAAGAGTAAAAAACGTCCGATACTCCCGGAACTCATGTTTATATGGATCGCTTTGCGCTTTCTCGTCATAACCCATCCATCTATAAAGAGAAACCGGCGTCACAACGTCCTTCCAGAACGCCATTAACAACTCATCCTTTTTCTCAGCTTTCAATAAGGAAAATTCGACAAAACCACCTTGTTTCATTGCAGTCTCAAACCATTCATCCGTCTCGCCTTTAGAATTTTTGATATCTTTGATTTCTGCAAATCCTCTGTTGTCATCAATTCCTATTTGAACGGCCCCTTCGGAATTGTTGCGATTTGCTTGATGCCACAAGAGAAACTTTTCTGTGTTTGCCACGTTAAACTTGCTTTTTTCATCCGTAGTCGACAATTTTATCGCTTCGAAAGGGGTCTCCTTCAAAAACCTATCTCCTGATTGAAGGGCAACAAGACGATCTCCTAAAAAGAAGGCCGAATGATCCCCGGTTCTTAACCACACATCCGAGGTTAAGCCGACATCGGCTCCCAATGTTTTAGAATCGATCAAAAGCTTGGAAAAAATATTTTTCAAGCCTTCATCCGTGACCTTCAACAAACTCACAACAGTTTTTTCTTTGCCGGCCAGTTCCTGGTCGACCGCGGGATTCATCCATAAATTTTTTAAATAAATATCGTCTTTTGTCTCCGAACCGAGAGTTTCAAACGGATTTTGTTCCATAAAGCCTTCAAGTTCGTCAGCGCCCAAGCTCCCAAAAGCTGTTTCCGTGGCCTTAGCCACATCCCACGCATCTTTTAACAATATCGCTTTTTTATAGACGGTATATTCTGAACCGGGGATGACCATGTGCAGAGCTGTGGGAGATCCGGAAATAAAAGCTTTTCCCGCATCTTTGTCTCCTGCCTCGGCAAAAGAACGGAAATTGGCTTGGTCGGCAAAATAATCGAGAACATAATCGCCGGTTGATCCTGCCAGTAATTTTAGAATCCTCTCCTGCCCCTGCTTCGTAGCCGGAATGCCGGTTTCTTCGTCCAGCGAATAATATTCATTGGCCGTTTCCGCATCCGTCGACAGGAAAACGCCAATCTGCTCTCGGAAAGCGCGAATAGCCGCAGCGACCTTCGCATCCTTTACATCCTTCAGATCACCGCTGAACAAATGCTTGAAAAATCCGCGATCATAAGGAATGACGTTGCCTGCCATAAATGACAGTTTCCCGACGATCTTTCCGTCTTTAACCGCGGCATCTTCCAGAATATACGCAGGTTTATGATCTGTCCCTTCAAGGCCGAAATTTTGCGTTATCGCATCTATTTTCTGCTGCTCTTTTTTTGCTTCCTCATCTAAATTCAAGTCACAGGATTTTTCTCCCTGGTTCTTTTGCGCATCATCCGCCCCCTGAAGCGACAATACCATCAAAGCGACGTTATCCGGATGATAGCCCGCTTCTCCCGGAGCTTTAATAAAATCTTTCAGCCGTATCGATTGATTGTCTGTCCAGCCTTCCACCTCGCCGAAAGCGGCATTTCTGGTAAATTCGATGTCTTTTTCCGCAATTTTTATTTGATCGCCCGTCTCCGGAAGCGTAAGAACCCCGCCTTCTTCCTGCATAGACGCAATTGTCTCTGCAATCTCTTTCTTGTGGGTTTTTAAATACTCCCCGACGCTAATTACTTCTTTAGCTCCTTTCTTTTGATTGTGGCTCTCAATGCTCTCGTCTATTGCCGCCAGCACCATTTCTGAAAAAATCAATTCAGGCCCGAAATCTTTCAGAACCAGCGGAGCTTCCCCGTCATACGAAACAACTTTGCGGAATTCTTTCCCGTCAAAAACAATCGTGGCTCCATTGGGGTCCAGATCCAGAATGTTCCCGTCTCTGGCAAGCATGAATCCCCGGCCACGCTTTAACGAAAGAGCTTCGGCGGTCCGCATTTCATCCATCAAGGCCAGAAAGACCTCCTGGGCGATCCTTTCAGAATATTCATCGGTTGTGCCTGCGTGCCACTCTAGATTTCCCTGCGCATCAAATTTGTTTACGCCGAAAATCAGCGCCACATCTTCATTCTCATCCGCCTGTCCCATGCCTGTTACTTTTTTTACTTCCCCTTTTTCCTCGCGCATTTCCAGCAAGTTCCAGAACGTTCCGGCGTCCAGCTTCCTTCGCCCGTTTAAAATGGTAAATCCGCCGCTGTTGATATAAAGAGTGCCTCCGAATTTTGTAAAATTGGCGGCAAGCGGGTTCTCCATTGATCCTTCTTTGACCGTTAAATGCATCCCGTCCAGAACCTGCTCCATTGTTCCGCCTTGAAGCCTGGAACGCCATGGCTGAAATTTATATGCCAAACCTTGTCCCTCGCCGGTAAAATCCGCCAAAAAGAGATCCACTTTTTTCCCGCCCAATGCAACCTGACCAAGCGAGTCTCCGACGAGCATGGCATCCATTACGACCCGATCGATCCCGACCTCCTTATCTCCGGTTTTTTCAGATTTTTCAAGAGCAGGAACCATGACAGGAAAAAGATTTTCAGGAACAGGAACGCTGGCATATGTTCCATCTTCTTCCACAGAAACAAATTTTTCCTTCTTCGCTTTGGCGCCTTGAAATTTAATAATTCTGCTTCCATCTTCCAGGAATTCCAATGGAACTGTTTTAAAAGAAAACTCGGCTTCGTACCCATCCTTGCCTTTGGCCCTCGCCCATGCCTTTTCTCCAAAGACCTGTCCTTCGCCATATATTTTTGTTGTCGTCACTTTCTTCTCATCGATAGTCGCCCATTTCCCGTCCTTTTTGTCTGCGTCGCCGAAACTCTTTTTAATCAGCGTTTTTTCCCATCCGGGAGCATAAGCATCTATCGTCAGCCCCCCGGGTCCCGCCACATGCATTTCAGCCCAAAAAGAACCCTCTGTCTTTTCCCATGCTTCAGGGCCGTCATGATGCCACGCAACAACCTGCTCCAGTTTCCCCGCCTCATCGTTCAACTGCCATCCAAGCTCGATAACCTCGCCGCTTTTGAAAGAGTCTCTGGAAAAATCAAAACCGAAAGACGCCTTGTCCGGATCCGGCTGAAATTCCCCAAGGACGAAAAATCCGGAATCCTTCCACACGCCTTGCTCGCTCACAACCATTTTGAATGGATTTGCCTTGCCTTTGATTTCGAGATCGCCTTCAGGCGTCGAAAAAACGACAGGAACAACTGTTCCGTCCGGCATGGTGTATTCTACAATCGCCCCGCCATGGATCTCGTCGCTGAAAAATTTAAAATTGTCGCCGTCGAAAGAAAACTCTTTTAAAAGGCCGCTGCTTGATTCCTCCGCAAATCCCTTTCCTAAAACGACAGCATTAACAATAGATCCGGCCCCGGACAACTTTTGCAGCAGTTCAAGCGCGCGCTCTTCATTCCGTTTCTGAATTTCTTCTTGTTCCGGAGAAAGCTCTTTTCCGTTTACCATGATCATTATTACATTCTGAACCGCTTCTTGGGCTTCAGGAGAAAGATTATTAAGATTCTGTTTGACAAATTCTCCCAGTCCGGCGATAGGGACTCCTGCTTTTTCCGCCGCGTCGAATGCCGCGTTAATTTCTGCCTTTTCTTCCGTATTTAAATTTTTATGCTGGATAATTGCATCACGGAAATTTTTATAAAAAGAATTTCTGTCTATCTCCTTCTTTTCTGCTCCAAAAATCTTGCCAGCCTTATACCCCTGCAGCGTCTCCAGCATTACAAGCCCGGATACAGGATCTTCTGTAAAACGCAAGATCTCGACATTCAGTTTCTCTTCTCCCAACTCGTCGACGAGGATGCCGTCTTTTAGATGTCCGGCTTCAAGCCCTGCATTGTTCCTGATGAGAATGGCGACTGCCTCGCCGATAGTGTTGGCCTCTCTGGATAAAATCTTTTTCCCTTCCTTGTCCAGCTTAAACCCGGCCCCTTCCAGGGTCTGCATGAACAACATTGCATCCCCGCTGATACCCGGGTTCTTTCCTTCAAACAAAAACCCGTACGCCAGCCGGCTTCTGTCCTGTGAGAGAAAGCCCTGATCGCTGACAGAATAGAAGTCTCCGGATGCGGCGAGAATGTCGACGATCTGATCGCGGGCATTAAAATCAGCCCGGCCGGTTTTGTCGATCGCCTTCTTTGCAATATCCGCCTGAAATTTCTTTTGCTTTTGTTCGCCGTCTTCGCCTTCAACGGTTTCCGTCGACGTCAGGTCTGCTTCTTTCAAGAACGACACCGCCTCCCGCACGTCCTCATTATCCAGCGACAACTGAACCAGGCTCGCGAAATGTCTGTCCTGTCCGCCTTCCATAGTGTATACAAAAGTATTTTCAAGAAGAGGCTGTCCAAGCAGCTCGCCGTCTTTGTCAAGCAAATCCAGGGATTGACTATAAATTGAGTAGAAAGGATTCTGTTGCCCTTCGTCCCTCTTGTTTGAAAAACTTTCGATCAACGCGTATCCGGAAGAAAGGCGGCTGACTATTTGCCCGTCCGAAAAACCGGTGACTTTTTCCCCTTTTAACTGCTGCCGGCTGCTCATGACCGAGCCTGCTCCCTCATATTCGGCCGTTGTGACAACGCCATTGTCGATCAATTGCTTCTCCCGCTCTGCCGTACCGCCGGTCAAAACAACAAGTTCTTTTTCTTTAAAAGCCGCCTGGAATCCTTTGGCCAAAGGACCCTTTACTTTCTCGCCCTCTTCCTGTTGCGAAAAACCTTTGAGAAAAACAAATTCGCCTTCACTATCGACGGCATACGCGCCCGCCCTGTCGGCATACATATTAAAAAACGCCTGGTCATCGGCGGTCAGTCCTTTAAACCACCGAAGCGTCAAATCATACTCCAGCGGCTCTTTATCCGTTTTCCCGTCTTTTTGAACTAAAACCATTCCGGCCTTATCCGGCCGGTTCAAAGAAACTGCCTGCATGGTCCCCGGTTTATAATCAAACCTGTCCACGCCCAGATATTTCGTAATTGAATACTGAGCCTGGGTCGTTAAAACTTCCCGGTAATTCAATCCCAGCAGATGCATGTCCTCCTTGTCTTTCTCCGTGCTGCCCAGCGTCGCCGATATAAGATACTCCAGGCCGCGCTTCAAAGACGGCCCGAACCCTCCTCCCTGGTAAACATCTATATTCGAAAAACCGCCGCCCAGACTCGTTGTGATCCGGTTAATAAGATAATCCTGCCGGGTCCTGTCCGTGAGCTTTAGCATGGCGTCATTAAAATACACGTCGATTTGCTCGTCGGTCATGCCGCTTTCTTTCATCTTTTCTTTTTGTTCCTGAAGCTGGCGGGTATTTTCCAGAGTAAAGCCTGACCGGGATGCCATTTCAACGGCGAAGCTCGCGAATTGCCCGGGGTTCATAAACTTGAAACCGCCCATTGACCCGACGACGTTTCCCTGCGCGTCATATTCCAGCGGATAGGTGCGCCCCATTGTGAGGGCATCAATAATCGTTTCCTTCAATACAGGCTTGAAGGCCTGCTCCCAGGCAACATGCCAAAAAACATTCTCTTTTTCCGCTTTTATAAATATTCCTTTTTCATCCTCCGTCCGGCCAGCCAAAACCTCCTGATCTTTTATCTCTTGTCCTTTCTCATCAACCCATTTACCGTCTTTCTTTTCAATATAAATTTTTTCGTCTATTTCCTTCCCATCCGCCACGTCTTTTTTTTCTTTAATGCTGTCGTTGATCGCCGCCATCGTGCCCTCTGCCAGGGAGGCTCCGATAACTGCGGCCAGATTCAGCCCAAGCTTGTCCAAGAGATACTTGATATGCTCTTTGCCCTCGCCGTCTTCTCCCTCAAGGAAGGCCTCTTCAATGGAATCGAGCAGAAGGGCGAAAGCTCCGGTCCAAAGCTGCTCCATTACCTTCGTCCCCAGCGCTTCAAAAACCGTTTGCTGCCTGACCAGAAAAACGTCAAACTCCTGCTCGTCATTGATCACAAATTTGACTTTGCTGTCACTGTCCTGCCACTGACCAAGCGTTTTGGCTTCGCCCAAAGGCTTGTCGCTGTCGTAATAATAAACTTCGTCCGTGGTCCCGTTGGCTTCATTTAATTCCCTGTTTTTCTCCCCGGAAACTTTCTTCAAATCTTTTTCAATAACCTCCGCGCCCAACTTTCCATTTTCAGCCATTTGCAAGAACATCATTCCCATCATCTGTCCGATCGCGCCGACCGCCTCGGCCCACAATGAATCCTGATCTTCCTCGTCGACTAACAAAAATCGCAGGCCTGCGCTGAACGCCATTCCCACCAAACGCTGCTGCGCGCCGACCCAAAATTGGTCCATGCTCTGGCTTAAACTATTAGCCACAAACACGGTCAGATCAGGAAGGGCTCCGTTTGGTTGCGTTATTGCAGGCTCGCCTGTCGACATTTCCAGACCCGCGGATGTTTCCGGAAACATTGCCTGCTCGTCTACCAGCATTTCCAGGCCCATTGCCGGCTCGTCTAACAGCATTTCCAGACTCACGCCCGCTTCCTGAGATATTGACGGCTCACCCATCGACATTTCCAATGAAATCCCCAGTTTCCCTCTCAAATAACTTTCTGCGCCGACAGCCTCTTCGGCGGTCATTCCCGGCGTATCGTTTCTCAACTGATCCATGTACCCCTTAACATATCCTTCCGCCTGGACCTCGCCGATTTCCGCGGGGGTCGCATCAGGATTGGCCTTCTGAAAATTTTCTGCATCGATCCTTGCTTGTTCTTTCCCGGCCGTCTCCGCCCGCTCTCCCCTCTTACCGCCGTCTCCGATCATCTCCTGCAAACCCAGCCCATTGGCGAGCAGCCGAACGCCCAGTTCTGCGGCCAAAGAAGACACCAGCCCGGCGACAAATTGCTTGAGGATCTCATTTCCTTCACCAAAAACATCATCGAGCACGTCATAGAGCAACTCATACACAGGCTTCATGATAATGCCCTTTGCGGTGCCTAAAACCAGCCCTTTGCCGAAACCTTTCGCCGCGTTAGAGAACGCCTTTCCCCAATCATAAGAAGCCGTCTTGCCCAATTCTCCTGCAGCTTTTCCCGCAGTCTCCTGCGTTGCCGACGACGTCAGGGCCTCTTTTTGGAGTTCACCCGTGACGGCCGGGGCCGCTGTTCCCGGCGCCGCCGCCGGAGGAACTGTTTCAGCTGCAAATCCAAGAAAGCTTTTAATGCCGTTTATCATTCCTTTCAAAAGATCGCCGATTTTGAAAAAGAGTTCGTTAAAAAACCCTCCAACATCTTTTATAATTCCAGTAACAAAGTCGCCGATCTTCGTAAAAGCTTTACTGATGCTTTCCCCTATCGTTTGCAAAACGGTTTTATCCGCTGCTTCTTTTAAAGCTTCGCTTACTCCGTTCTGAACGGTTGTTTTCGTTCCCGCTTCTAATCCGGCTTTTGCTCCTTCTGATGCGGCCGAACCCGCTGCCTTCTGCCCTGCTCCCTTGCCGGCCTCGCTTACTGCGCTTCCCCCGGCGGTGGCTGCAGATCCTGGTTGAAAAGCGCACGCGGCAGCGGAAAAAGCAACCGACAAAGCCACGCTTAAAATAAAGGCATCGTCCGCGGAAATCCATCCTTTCAAAACCGCCAGTTGAGTAATGGCCGAAGCAAGCTGGGAAGCGCCATAAGCAACAAAAACTCCTTCTACTACTGACAAGGGCGCGTTAAAATATGTTGTTCCCAAATAAGCGCCGACAATCTGTATAGCCACCTCAATAGTAATCTCGAGCCACACCCCCGACGAATCGACCAGGCCCGGAAGATCGTCGGATCTGTCCTCGTATTTATTTCCCCAGACATAAGCTTTTTCATCGTCGGAGACTTCTTTGTGTTTAATGCCGTCGGGCAGGCCCCCTGCAATCAAAACAAATCCCGTCGCCTGCTTCACAAAATCTTCCCGGCCGGCGGTCACAGGACGTCCGATATCAAGATAATGAACATCCGTGTCATTGATTTCCGTGACGGTAACAAAATGCTCCGAACCGAAACTTGCAATGAACGGGGCAGAAATTTTCAAAATATCGCCGGGCTGAACCTTGATGACTTTGTGGTCGAGATCATAGGCTCTGGCGACGCGATCTATAGCGAACAAAGATGTTTTGAGCGCCGGCTCTCCCGGCTGGATAATATTCGACAAAATATCGACGGCGAGAGTCGAAATGGAAATCTGTTCAAGAGTAACTTCAATTTCTTTTTCTTTCAGAAAATCACGAAGAGAGTAAACGCCGCAGTTCAAAAGGCTGATGCCGGGCGAACGCAGCCACTCCCGATAAGCCTTGATTTTTTCAAAAGTCAGGTCTGCGTTTACGTGCAGACGGAGTTTTTCGATATCCGAAAAGAGGGAGTTCTGCGGCGCGGCGACTTCCAGCTCGATATTTTTATTATTTGAAACGGCAATCTGCTTCAACAATCCTTCCATATTTTTAGCTAATTGATCGGCCACTTCGGGAGGAAGGACAGGATTTGCCGGCGCGCCTGCAGGAATCGTCGTCGAAGGAACGGGCGTTCCCGCGAGAGAAACAGGAGCGTTGCTCCAAAGAACTGCCGGATTATTATAGCTGAAGGCCCAGCCAGCCTGTTCCGGTACAAAGATTAAAACAAGAGCCAGGGCAACCGCACGGATCCAGGATTTAAAACGGCTTTGAAATGGCGGTTCCCTATATATATTATTTTGGACATATAAAGATTCGTTCTCTTTGTCTGAGTCGGAATCAGCAGACACAAAAAGAACATCTTCTCTTATGTCCAATTTTTTGTCCATATGAAATTAATAGTAAAATTAGTACTGTTTGAATTAATTTATATGTTCGGTGGAGCAGAGGATTTTCTGCTGTCGAACGAGGAAGTTTTATTTTTGTGGGAAGCGAGTTTTTTGAGATTTTTTTTGGTAAGTTGGCCCTCGCCTCTTGTGGTAAAAGTATATCATTTAATACTATATAACCGCAACTTTTTTCTTAAAAAATTTTTTTAAATATTGGGGATTGTCAACCGGTTAGGAAACAAACCACCTTTCTTGAAAAGCTTTCCGGAAAGCTTTTCAAGAAAGCTTTTCGTTTTTTTCCAACATTTCATTGAGGCCCAAATCCGACTCGCGTTTTTCGCCTCTTGCAATAAAAAAGCTTATCCAACCCATTCTTTAGTAATTTTAATCGAAAAATGTCCAATTATACAGAATGGACATTCATTAAAATGTCCACCACAGCGTTTGAACCTTATCTTCCCAGCTTGGCTAAAGGATTATCCGTTGAAAACTGGATGAAAATCGGACCTGCGACTAGAATACCAACAACCGGAAAAATAAAAAACAGAAGCGGGACCAAAAGCTTCATCGGCGCCTTCATTGCCATTTGCTCCCCTCTGCGGTAACGGGCTTCACGCATGTCTTCCGAAAGGATGTTTAATGCCTCTGCCACGGATGTCCCCATTTTATCAGCCTGAATCAAAGTCCGAGAGAATGTGGCCAGATCAGGGAGATTGTATTTGTCGGCCAAAGACCTCAGCGCCTCTCTTCTTGTTTTTCCGACATTGATTTCCTGTAACAATGTATTCAATTCATTAATCATAACCGACGGGGGTGACTTTTCGACAACCCATTTAAGGGCCAGCATAAAATCCAGCCCCGCATTAACGCACAGGCCTAGCAGGTCAACGGCATCGGGAAGTTCCTTTAAAATAACGCCTTTTACCTTTTTTACTTTGTTTTTTAACCAGTATTCAGGAATCATATATCCAAAAGAAACAGCCATCAACACCCAGAAAAGGACCAAGTCAGGAGGAACAAAAGGAAAAGTAAACACCAAAATAAACGCAATACATAGTTCTTTGAAAAAGAAAAACTCCTCTGGCGTTAAATTCACATGAGCCATGGCCAATTCTTTAATTAACCGGTTTCGTATCGTTCCCTGACAAAAAGGCTTATTAATATAAGAAATCGACCGGATAAAAGACAGGGCGTTTGTCTTTTTCCTGGCTGGCTGGATATCGTAACCAAAAGTCTGCAGGGTGGGGCGCGCTTCCCATTCTAATGGAAAAATTGCCAAAATAAACGTAAATCCAGTCAAAAATGATATATAACTAATAACAAATAACATATTGCATTTCCCTATATAAAAAGACCATCTCAGGTAATTATTAAAAGTCCTTGAATGAGCTTATTTTCCATATCATAAACGCCCCGATAATTTCCAGGATAACGGCCGCGGCAAAGGCCGTTTTTCCTATCTCTGTATCAAATAACGGCTTAAAGTGCTCCGGGTTGCTGGCATTAATGAACATAAAAAAGGCAACCGGCAAAATAGACATTACCACGCCCTGGATTTTACCCTGAAGCGTCAGTGTTTCAATTTGACCAAGGATGCGCTTGCGCTGTCGGATAACGCCTACGATCCGTTGAAAAATTGCCGGCAGGTTTCCTCCGGTTTCTCTTGCCAGAAGGATCGCGGTAATCATTTGTTGAAGAGCGGCCGATGGTTTTCGATTATATAAATGGTCAAACGATTCTTCCATGGACACGCCCATTTTGTTTTCGCCCAAAACAATCGACAATTCCTGGTTCATTGGATCAGGCATTTCATCTGTTACCGCCTCCATGGCCTGAATCAGGCTCAAGCCTCCGCGAAACGAACTTGACATAATCATCAAGGCGTCTATCAACTGATCATCAAACATTTTTTTGTTCTTAAAGATCAGAAATCTAGTATATATAGTTGGAAAAATGAGCCCGAAAATGCCGCCGAAAACCGCTCCAACAATTTGCATTTTTCCCGGAGGGAAAAAAATGTATGACAGCGCGCCGAATCCTATCGGAGCAAGCATATACATATGAACAACGCTTCTCGCCTGGGAGCGCGGAACGACCCTTTCCAACCTGACCGAAAACCGGTAGGCCCGCTTCTGATTAAAGGCAACAACATATTTATATGTTGCCGGCAGGATAAAATACGCAACCAGCAGCGACGTCAGAAAAGAAAAAAAGACTGATAAAACCAGCATGTCTCTCCTTTAAAAAATTCCGCCTGATTCCTTAAGCTGTTCGTTAAAAATTAATTGCAATATTCCAGAACATATGGCGGATTGCTCCAGGTCAGCGCGCAATTAGGATCTTTATTAATAATGCATTCATCATACTTGACCTGATCAACCCAAACACCCGCGCTGTCATAAATATTGGACGGGTTATCGTAAACAAACATGCATCTGAGCGTTCCTCCGTCCTCGCCGTCTATTCCAAAAGGCCTGGGGTCGAATTGCCTTCCATGGCCGAACACATCACCGGCTTTTTTCCACTGAGCCCACAACCCCCTGGCAATGTATCGTTTAAAAACAAACAACGCGCCGAGAATGAAAACAATCAGGGCCATATATTCAACGGTTGATGCCGCCTTGCTTTTTTTTATCATACCATATCCTCAAACATAAACATCAATTTATTCCGGTAAGAAAATCCTGGTCACAAGGAACGAACTTTACCCCCATGTCCAGTCCTTCCCACACATACATCGCGCAGCTGTCGGTATGAACGCCGTGAGAAAGAAGGTCCTGGTGAACATCCGTCCAGCATCGGCTGTAATCATCCCCCGACATTATATCGGGTATTCTGTTTAACATAAAAGCGTGATGCAAAGTGTCTGTTTGGCCAGGGACTCCGGCGACTCTTGTTCCGATCAGCCGAATCAATGGATCAATTTGCTGAAAACATACTGATTCGTCTCCGGGGGCGGGAGTCGCGTCGGCAAAAATAGTCGCGGTATTGCCCGGGCCGACATCCGGATGAGCAGTGGACATCCCCCAGATGCTCACGCCGTTAGCAAAAGAAAACGCACTGTTGCTAGTATCAACCGGCTCATCATATCGAATCGCCCTGGCCTTGGCGCGCCCCTCATAGTCCCTTAAATAATAGCAGCGTTTTGTCCCCCATTTCGACGTTTCCGTCTCAATCCATGGCCAGACATCCGTAATGCATGCACCGTTACATCTTCCCGGCGCCCGCACTTCGACTTTAACCGCATGCACGTAGCCGATATTGGAGGGAAATCCTCCGATCATCCTTGTCTTTCCAGGAGGAAGATCGGGGCCTCGCCAAACATAAATCGCCACCGAAGGAAGGGAGTTGGAATTAGTTCCCGTCACGTCCAGGGTCGCCGTTTCTTCGGCAAGGGCCCGCATCAACTCAGCAGGAGAATCGACATCGTAATGGACATAAACGTTCGTTCCGTCGTCCATGACTTCCCCTTCCCGAATCCATTCAACGTCTCTCTCAAGATCGGGAAAAAGATAGCCGGCCCCCAAAGTGTCTTCATTTGCTGCGGGTCCGGTGACATAAGGAGTATTGTTGTCCAGGAATTCTGAAAATCTGTCGACGGCCTCTCCGAAAACCAGCCTGGCCCGCAACCCTTCCTGAAGCACATAGTTTAAATAAACCAAACGCTGGTTCAGTTTAAGAATAATATTTTCAGACGCATTCGCGCTTTCCTGCACCCACTGCAAAAAAGCCGGTTCGTTGCAAAAACCAGTCGTGTCATCGGCCTCGTCATTCGCGGCAGCCCCATCTGTCAGGGCTACAAGACTGTTATAAAAAACCCTGTCCGGGTCCGGGTCGACCGGTGAAAGACCCTGGGTTACAATGGCCTCACAGCTTCCGCCGTCCCACTGGCTGATACAAAAGTCGAAATTCGCCGCTTCAGCCGGATTACAAGTCAAGATATCAATCGTGCTCCCGTTGCAATCCAGCGTTTCGTTAAACGTTCCAACAGACGCGCAGTCATCCTCCCACCGGATCTTTGCTTGTTCAATCAGTATGATGTTGGCGACGTCCGCGATATTATACGTAGCTGGATTGATCGTATACGGCACACCTGTGACCGGATTAACCAGCGGAAGAACAGAAAGGGGATCGCAAGCAGAATTACATTGGCTATAAGAGTGAGAATTCAAACAGTTAATGTACATCTCTTTATCGCTCCAGTAAACATCAATGCCTGTAAGGATCGCATTTTCAAGCCATGCGTAACCGCCCGTAAAAGGAACCGGAGAACGAGGCAGATTCCGGCAGGCCCATGGGCCACAATGGTTGGCGCACTGCTGAAATTTCTGCTGATTTCCCGTGGCTGTCTGAAACACCCCCAATTCATCATAAAAAGTATTGACGTCGTTAACATTCCAATTCAGACAAGCCACAACATCTTCCAGGTCTCCCCTGTAACCGCTGCCCGGGTTATCCGCATCCGCCTGGTTTACATTAAAAGTCAGCTGTTCTTCGGGAGAGATCCCCATGCATTCATTAAGCCCGAATTCATTGGCAACGCCGACCGGGGACGGCATGCACCAGGTTTTTATTTCGCCCACGCCTTCCATGTCTCCTACACAAACAGGGCTTCCGGCGTAGGAAGCAGCGGCGCCCGGATATATCCATCCATCGATTTCGTTATAAAAATAACTCATCTGCGATCTCCATTCATCCAAAGCTTCCACCCACAATTCCCCTTCCCGATACCACTCATTGGAACTGACGCTCATGAACGAGATCATTTCAGAACTGGCGATCCGGCTAACCAAATCATTCGACCAGCTGATGAATTCGGGAAGTCCATAATAAAGGTCGTCCATCGAATCTTCATTAAAATATTTAGGATCCCAGGAGTTGCCTTCCCCGCAAAGGCAGTCTGTATCCATTCCGTCCACCACACAGTTGCCGTGTTTTCCACATTCAGTGTAATAAGGATAATTTTCATCCGGGGATGAAAGATCCTTCGCTGAACAGTACAGGTCCGTGCCACGTTTCCAGCCATACTCTCCCTCTATCAGACAAAGATCATTTCGGAGAAACAGATTTGGCCTGTCCACAATATCAGGCATTCCTCCCGTGCCCAGGTCAATGACTTCATTTCCCCCGGAAAAAGGATTCAGTGCGCCCAGCGCCAGCGGAAAAAGCTGCGCCCCTTTTTTCAAAGGATCAGAATAGCTTTCCATTGAGCAGACATTGTCGTCAATCCAGTAGCACCGGAGCCTTGCGTAACTAGCGCTCCTGGCCAGGGACAAATTGGATTCTATATCCTGTATCGCATATAGAAACGGGAAGACGCCCTGTTGTGGATCCATCGTATAAAATCCGCCGACATCCTGGATCTTATACCAGTCGCGCGGGTTTTCAACTGCAGCCGCCGTCGCATCATAAAACCAGGTATCCGGAACAGGAGCTGCCGGATCCAACACCCCCGCCCTAAGAATCTGGTGAGACGTGGTCGCCGGAATCCCTGCCTCTATATGCCAGTTTGGATTGGCGGAATTAACAGCATAAACAGGACTTTCATCATCACGCCCGATTTGCTCTCGAAGCGAGAAAATGGTGTTAGTGGTATCCTCATAAAAAGGATCATAAACCAGCGGAAAAATATTTCCGGTTGCCGTATCACCGACATAGCTTGTATTCCCGCAATTGGCGTTTGTGCCTGACGCACAGCTTGCACTGATGCCCTCATAGACACATGACGGATCTGTGAGAAGACAGGAATTGCAACAATCGGGTCCGGGACAGACAGTGCCGGACGGACAAACATTGATATCACAACAGGCGGCCCTGGCGGGAACACAGCAAGGATCGCATTCCGCAGGACGATTGGCAGTATTGCAAACATGAGCGGCATTATCTGCGGTAATATCAGTTAAACCCCAGACATCGTCACTGGCATCCACAGGCTCTACCTGGCTATCAAAAAAATAAATAAAGTCATTTAACTGCTTGCCGAGCTCTGCTACAGCCGCGGTATCAGGAGGAGTCACTTGCCCGAGGCGCAATGTATAATAATAGGCAAATCTGTTCGTATAATCATTAACCGTTGTTAGTTGGTCGACGCCGCCTACTGTCTGAAAATCCCAGCCGAACACCCCGTCCGCGTCAAAATCGCCGACATCCGGGAACTCCACATTGTCATCTATTACGGTTCGCAAAGCAGTCTGCATTCCATACTCGATAAGCTGTCCCTGCGGGGTTAATGTCCTCACCATCATCTCGTTCCACATGTCTGTCAGCGAAGGCTGGATATAAACGGCGTCAATAATGGCTGCGGCGGTAGAAGCGACCGCGGCAACAACTGCCGCCCACATCCAGGGTTGTTCGGTAATAGTTGCAATAATTACGATAATGACCAGGACAACGGCCAGGACGATGCGTTTGAAAAGCGATGTAGAAGAACATTTCCGCAGACCGCCTTCAAGCTGTTCTTCCGACAGGCGCTGAGCATAACTGGCCATGAACGACGCCATGAACATGGCTGCCTTTTGCGCGGCCACCATGGTCTGAATTTTGGCATTTGAAATCTTGCTTAAATTCAAAGACATGGCATAAAAGATGAGCCCCAGCGCGGCAAGAAGAATCAGCACAAGGCCGACCTGGCCTTTGGTCGAAGAAAGGAGCGCCTGCCTTTTTTGTTCCTGATTTACAAGCAGTCGGAGCCGTTCGATAGAATGTTTTCGCAAAAAACGGATCATGGCATCCCTTGTTTAAAATTCAACGTCGCCAAAAATGTTGCTCGGGACAGCGGAAGCGACCGGCGTTGAATAATAGTATGGTTCGTCGTCTGCCTGCTGCCACCCCGGCAAATTCCGGATCATGCTCTCTTCGTACGCCTGGCGGCGGTTGGCAAGGTCTTCGCCGGTCCACACCATCACCTGAATCATTCCAATAAGCAACAGAACAACCACCAGCATGGCAAATGTAAACTCCATGGTCGCCTGCGCGTTGCGTTTGCTTTTTATTTTTTTAAACTGATTTTGACTCACGCCTCTAATCCCCGGTTCTTGTAATCCAGCGGGTCCGTCTTCGATCGCGGATCAAACTGCGCACAAAGATAGCGGGAACCGTGGTATCCATACATGTCAATTTACGATGATCGACTCCCCCCATCGTCGAAAAACAATCGCCGCAAGCCTCAACCGGATTCGTCATGCCGAGAAGCCCCCGGTTTCTCGCCCATGCCTCTGACCATACTTGAGGAGTTGTCGCGTCCGCGCAAAACTTTTTGGTATCATTGCTTAAATAAAAAACCCGTTCGATAATATCCAAATGATCCTGCCTGGTCTGGTTTCGGATGAAACGGCCGGAGGCAGGATCATAAAGCTGTCCCTCTTCAATTCTCAGCATGGTGTCATCGTCAGTAAAAGAATACGCTCTCATATCCGGAATCAGCCCGGGCTTCTGATAACGGATGCCCGGATGGTCCACCGCAAAACGCGCCTCGGACCCTTCGTCCACAGTTCCGTCAATGTCCCCGTCCTGGCTGTCGACAACAAGGCATGAGACCGGAAGATTGCAAGAAACAATCCGTTCTTCTTTCCAGTCTCCGTCGATGTCAACCATCATATCAGGCGCGGGGACCGCAGGAATCCATTGCCAGGTAAAAACATCTCTGTAATTATATGCGGGGTCATCGCTGAAAATAAGGGCATCAGGAACATCTACAACCCCGTCCCAGTTCAAATCAAATCTGGTGTCATCGGCCGAGTTCCACTCATCCATAACCCGAAAGGCTTTCCTGAAAAACCTGTAGGTGCCGTCAATGTTCCGGCACGCCCCTGTATGAAGACCGAAGCCCCAACCCTGACAGTCGGGGAGATTTAAATTCGCAAAAGTTTTGGTAGTCGTTTGTGTGGTGGAAAAAGGGAAACGCACGCCGTTGATTAAAAGGTCCATGACCGGGGCGTCATAAATATCATTGGGATCGACGTCCATCATAAGAGTATGGGTCATTGTTCCCGCCCCCTGGGCCATGATCGGCATTCTGTCCCGGGTCCCTGTTTTGTCAGAAGGATCAATCGTCAGGCGGTCTTCTATGATAATCACGCTGGCGCTGTTGCGGCCTGCTGAAAATTCTCCTGAATAATCCCCCCTTGCCGTCAAGAAAGATTCCCTTAGCGCCATACGAAAGGCCCTTAACTCGATATTCATGCCGTGACTAACATTTAATGAGATCTTTAAAATAAGCCCTATCACGAATATGACAATCGAACCGAAAATCGCCAGTTCAACCGCAGATTGTCCCAACGAAAATCTCTGTGGCAATCGTTGAAACACTATTGATATCCTCCAATCAGGGTTGAACCCGAGCGCGTGTCCAGAGAATTTGTCTGGTCTTCCCTTATCGTCCAGAATCCAGTGTTGTCGCGAATGGTTGTTATTTCGACAACCGCGTTCGACGCCGTTCGATACAGAACGTTCGAATCAGACAAAAAAGGATCATACAGTTCCTCGCTTAACTCATCGGTCGACGCCTTCCAGCGGCCCTGAATCCCGCGTTTAAAATAAACCTGAACCATGATCAAAGCCCCTATAACAATCGTTATCAGCGCTGTAAACTCCAGCATGGTCTGGGCTTTATGATTTTTTTGAATAAAATTTATCATTTCTTATTCTTCAGTATATCCGGCGTTTGCTAAAACCACCGTGTCTATTTTAGTCTCATCTTTAACATAGTCGTAAGTAATATTGCCGGCCCTGTCGCGAACTCTTGTACCTTGATCTCTTTCAAATCTCGTAGTCATTTCAACCAGATATCCCGAAGTCCCGCCCTGTTGTTCAGCATTGACCTGAAATCCAACCTGATCGGAAACAACTTTAACCATTCCCTGCACGCCTCTTTTAAGCATTGTCGACATGGCGATCATGATGGCGGTAACCACCGTTATCATCAGCACATATTCTAAAAATGTTTGGGCTTTATACCCTCTTTTAGTCTCCATAACGGGGGGACAATTGGTTTGAAAAACCCTCCATGGTTGTCTCCATGTTTTCATATTCGCGTTCATGAATCGATGCAGGCCCCAGTACTCCTTGTTCCCTGTCGATAATTCTCCCCGTCACTGTCCTTTCCATTTCAGTTATGGCATAATAAGGCTCGTACTGTCCTATAAACCTTCCTGTTAAATTATAATTTTCCGGCGAGTTAAAAATTTCATTAATGGCGAGTGAGGCGTAGCGGCTGGCTCCGGCATAACGACTTTGAACTACTCTTTTGAAATAAACGCTCATGGCTGTCACAACGGCAAAAACAATAACAAAAAGGGTTGCGTATTGAACGGTTACCCCCTGGCCGCGACTGTTTTTGAACGTTTTAAACATATTTTAGAT
>JBFMEN010000031.1:0-4594 GCA_040753435.1 Candidatus Omnitrophota bacterium
GAAAAAACATGGAAACAAAAATCGCCAACGCCATGCGTTTTGCCTATCTCTCCGGTAACATCAATTCTGAGGCAACGAATCCTAAATTCCCTCTTCACGAGTAACATCTAATTATGAGTCAACTGGTTGCGTCTTTTTCCTGATCTCATCATCAATACCGTTATCGTTACTTAACAAATAACTTTTCCAATGCGCGCTATCAACAACTTTTGTATTCGTAATTTTTATATAATTTTCGGCAGTCTGATGAACATGCCTTTTCGCGCTTGACCATTCGTAATCCCACGGATACTTCACCATTTTGGCTCTTACAGGATTTTGTTCCACATATCTGATGGCATAAAACAAATGCTCTTCATCCAGAACACAGGAAAAATAACGCCCCTGCCATAAATGTCCGCTTCTATTTTTTTTGTAATTGGCATACTGAGCGTACCGCATATGCACAGTGCGGAATAAGCAGGGGAGCCCTTCCGTGTCCTGGGGAACTACAATAAAATGAACATGGTTATTCATCAAACAGTAGGCCAAAATCGAAACCTTATATTGTGAAGCATACTTGTTGATCCAGTAACAATAGTTCCTGAAGTTCGCCGCTTCTTCGAAAACGTTTTGCCGGTTATTGCCTCTTTGTACGATGTGATGGGCTGTTTCAGGTATGATAATACGAGCTGTTCTTGGCATAAAAAAATCCCCGCGTTTGTACGGGGATTAATTAATGTAGGTATTTCTGGAAAAGGTATGGGACTATTATATGCCCTTGCTTTTCTTTGTCAATTTTTCATGTTGCGGATCGCGATATATGGATAAATGAATTCTGGGGAATAATACTTAATTATCACTCTTCGCTTTTCCCTTTTCGCCCCTTCGCTTTAAATAGGGCTCCGTCCCGTATTCTTCCGTCCCCTCTTCTTCATCATAATTTATCAGCGATCTCATCATACCATCGACCCGTCGGCTGGACGAAACAGAAGCCGTGGCCGAACGGATCGGCCATGACAGCGAGGAATCCATAAGGAAATTTCTCTATGTCTTTATCGATCGTTGCCCCTGCCTTAACGGCACGGGCAACAGCGCCGTGAATATTTTCAACCTCAACATCGAAATGGACCGGGGTCCAGTGACGCTTGTAAGTGCGCTTTTGTGATGTGGCTTTGGAAGGAGATGATCCTTCTTCATTCTTTAAAAGATAGATCCGTGAAGATCCCCCAACCAGTTCGACCGTCCCGCCTTTTTCCATAACACGTCCCACTTGCAAACCCAAAGCCTGCGTGTAAAACTTAACTCCCTTGTCCATATCGTCAACATCGATGTCGATCAAAAGGTTCATGGATTTATCTTAAATAAGTTGCACGGCGGGTTAACCAGCTAATGCCGTTTCAAATGGAGGGAATTCCCGATTTCACGCACTCGATCAGTAGAGACGAGGCATGCCTCGCTTTTCGCCCTTCGCTCTTTAAATAGGGCTCCGTCCCCTATTCTTTCGCTCTTTAAATAGGGCTCCGTCCCCTATTCTTTCGTCCCCTATTCTTTATTCTTTAAAAATTGCTTTCTAATGCACCTTTAATAACAATTTAGAGCATTAATCTGCTCTTCAAGCCGCTTGATATTCGACAGAACCTCTTCAAATGAAGGGTATTTTCCGAAAATCATATTCTTCATGGATCTATAATCATCCAGCAAGACCTTCTCGTTATATTTAGGCGGCATAAGTTTCATTGTGCCGGGTTTTGCTAAATCATAATTAGCCCAAGCTGACGGGAAAAAGAGTTTTTTGCTTTTAATGACAAGGTCCAAAAGCTGCAAATCTTCCAGCGCGCTCTCTTTAATCGAAGAAAGACTCATTAAAGAAAGATCATAATAATGACGGGAATATCTCAACGGCATCTGCTTTCCTTCGGGACGAAACGCCTCAGCATGTAAAATTGTAACTTTCTCCCAGAACGTCCGTTCAGCCTTTAAAGCAATAACCTGACATTCTGCTGATGTAAAAAGATTGGGGAATTCCTCAGCAGCGTAAGGAAGAATTGAGTATTGCTCGTGAGGAATCCAATCTGAACGAGGGCCTATTTCCAATACGATTTCGCGTCGCAAATACTCGTCTCGGAAAACTCCAGGATAATGAATATTAACCGCCCCCTCTTTCTCTTTATCCGCTTCAACCTTGCAAATGCCGCCTACAGCCTCTGTTAAACACGGCAGCACAAAATTTTTAAGACATTCTTGAGTTTTCCGCATAAGAGCTTCATTAAACTTCTTCTGTTTAGCTCTGGAACGCTCTTCCCGGGGATCTTCGTCAGTTAATAAATCCCAGTTTAAAACCAAATCAATATCTTCTGAAAAACGCTCAATCAAATTAAAAACTTTTGATAAACTCGTTCCGCCTTTAAAAATGACCTTATCAGATAAGTGAGCATGCTCAAATATTTTGCTCAAAGTCCAGCAAACCCAAAAATCCTTTTCAATAATAACGGGAGTCATTCCCTTTCTTGCTGCGGTTTCAGAGAACAAGTCCCGTCTATCGGACTCAGATAAAAGTGCGACTTGATTCATTCCGGCTTTCCTTGACAAATAGAACGAATACAATCATAAATCCATCCATTAACAACTCTTGTCTCCCTCAAAACTTTTTCACATTCCCGTTCATTAAGATAAGATCGAATTTTCTTTATGACATCATCATCTACTCTATCCTTTTTTAAAGCCGTTAATGCCTGAACGACCACAACACTTTTATCACCTTGAAGAGAAGCATTTTTTAATGTGGTTTTTTCAAAGACCAATTCGGTTTTTCCAATTAAGTAAGTGCGGTTGGGGCCATCAGAAAGAAAAATCATCTTTCCAGGCACTTGAGTAGAAAGACCCAATAAATTTAACGCGGTGTCTCCCGAAGGCTGGATTCTCCAACCAAACTTACGGGCCAAGGCTTGGGCGACTTGATTAACATCAGGACTTAAAAATTGATCAAGGGTTTTACTATACTTGGGATAATCATATAATCCACGTATAACCCGGCGAATTTTCCCTTGGTTTACCAAATCCATTAAAGCCGCACGAATAGATACACGTGTGCCAAAATCGATAAAATCCTTGTCAGAAAATACCCAGGCACGTCCTTTACCTCTAACCCTCTTAAGTAGTTTATTTTTAATGGTTTTCATACAAATTAAGTAAACCATAAATTAACAAAAAATACAATGTTTTTGTTAATTCATAACATCCTTTCAAAAAGCCTAATATAGAAAAATTCCGGGGACATCAAAAAATTCCGGGACATCATACTTAATTATCTCGAATTAAGTATTGTGTCCCGGGAATTATTGTGTCCCGGGAATTAATATACATCGAAACCTACCCCCCATACACCTCCGCCAGGCCCTTATCAAGCATCACCTGATTCAAATACTCGCCTTCTTTGGCGATGACGCGCGGGTCGGACTCGCCTTTCATGAGAAACACATCCGCGAGCCAGCGGCCGTACATGCCTTCCTTAAATGTGCGGATCACGATCGACGGACATTCCCTGAACTTCTTATTAAGAAAGGCTTTTGCCGCCGCGCCCCCGCTTTTCATTTCCTCGCAATTAATGCCTTTCAAGCGGAACCGATCCTCAATCCAGATCCCGAAACCCACATCCACGGTCGCGTCAAACGTGTCGCCGTCCACCACCTTCTTGACGATCGCCGAATAGGTGTAGCGTTTGTCGCGCAGTTTTCCGCACATATATGATGAATATGTTTCGCCGGTTTTCACAAAACGCACAATACTGCCGCCTTTTTCATAACTGGCGTTCTTCGAAGAAATATTTTTGTGAATCTTAAACCCGCAGTCGACACGATAAATCCTTTTGCCGTTGATATCCTTCATATTCTTAATAGCGTAAACATACGGCTCACCGCGCTCGAATTTAAGTTGGGCCGGCTTTTCCAATACCAGCGGCTGCTCGACAAGACAAAGGCTGTTGATTTCCTGCTGGAGCTGCTCGACCGTCATGGATTTCTTTATGGCAAGCAGTTCAAGGCGCTGCCGGGCGCGCGGGTCATGGACACGCAACAGGTTTAAATAATGGGTGAAGGTGAGCGGCGTATTTTCAGGAAAGACAGGATATTCACGGCTGAACTGGACTGTGCGGCGAAGAGTATCATAAGAGATATGGTCTCCCTTTTGCTCTTTCATCTTTTTACTTAATTTTTTATAAAATTTAACATTTGTCAAAATATGATGTTCGTCGATGTAAAATTTAAGCTGTATTCCGAAATTCCAGTAGGTTTTCACCCGGTGATATTCGAGCGCGCGTTGGGCCGCGGCCAGCCCTTCGGCCCAGGTCATGTGCAACGAATTGATCAGTTGCTGATAGGGGTCAATGTTTTTTTTCGCGGGGAGGTTGTTCAAAAATTCTCCTGTTTGGTAAACCAAGCTCGGGCGTCTGCCCGTTGGGAACCGTTAGCCGTTGTAGAGACTGCCGGTATGTACAACTGAAACATCGTTTACATTGTAAACCGGGTACATCGTTTACACTTTTTCAATCACGGATTATTTTGTTCTTTCTCAAATCTACGGAACCAAGAATATAAAAGCTGAATCGGATCTGCCA
>JBFMEN010000032.1:0-11661 GCA_040753435.1 Candidatus Omnitrophota bacterium
ATTTTTTATTATTTTAAAAAATTTATTATGCAAACTTGGAATTAAAGAATACGGATGTTATACATCTATGATTTTTAAGAAAACTCCTTCTCCTGAACTGATTGATTGTCTTCTAAAAGAAGGTTCTGAAGTCATAATATTGCCAATTAATCCGTATATTGAAGACCGGCACTCTTAATTTTCAAACCTTAACCAGCGAAGACCATCTGCCAGGTTTTTGTCACTTTTGAAGCAGGGCGCTGCAATTTTTCACACAAGGCGGGGCTTTGGATTTTCACACTGGAAAAATTCAAAAATACTTTGTCTGGCTGATTATTGCCGCCGCAATTTTCTTCCGCTTAAACCATTACCTTGACAACTTGTCATTCTGGGCAGATGAGGCCTGGCTGGCAATCGATCTGCAACGAAGAACTTTTTCTGATATCGTCCTTAACCGGAATATCTCTTCATATTATGCCGTCCCGCCGGCTGGTTTTCTGCTCATTCTAAAACTGTTCGTACTCTTTTTTGGAAATCATGAATTTTCCTATCGCCTTTTAGCTCTCATCTGCAGTATTGCCTCACTGTCTCTCTTCTGGAGGATGCTTAAAAAAAATTCCAGCGGCACGACAGCAATCATCGCCATCGCGATTTTCGCTTTTTGCGACCAGGTCATATTTCAATCCGCGCAGCTCAAACAATATTCTTCAGACATTTTAATAACCATCATTATCTGGACGTTAGCTTTTTCATCTCTCTCAAAACCGCTCCGGATTCATCAAATCATATTTATTTGCCTGCTAGGCTGGATATGTATTCTGGTATCCCATCCGGCAATTTTGGCCATGACAGGAATAGCTGTCGCGCAGATTTTTTTTAAAAAAGAAAGAAAAGCGCTCTTAAAACAACAACTGGTAATTTTTATCAGTTGGGCGCTATTTTTTCTTTTTGCTTATTTTTATTATTACCAGATGAACTTCAGCAATCCAAGGATGATATCTTGTCAAAATCATTATTTCCTTTCGCTTTCGGAGCTCTCAAAAAGTATTATCATGATCCGGGAGATGTTCATAAATCCCGGGGGACTTCAATGGCAAATCGCATTCCCGGTTTTCTCTTTCGGCGTATGGCACCTGGCGAAAACGAATAAAAATCTTTTTTTTCCGCTCATTCTGCCGGTGATTATTGCTTTCTTCGCCGCATTTCTGAATAAATATCCGTTTGGAGGCCGTTTTTTGCTTTTCTTAGTGCCGGCGCTATTCATTTTTATTGGAGAAGGTTTTTCTTTTCTCTTAAAGAAAAAAGCTCTACTATTGCCGGGTTCTGTCTTTTTATTTCTGCTTCTTCTTCCGCATGTATCGCAATCATTTCATCACATTTTCAAACCGCGCTATATCGCTGAAACGCGCCCCTTGCTGGAATTTTTAAAAGAAGAACAAAAGTCAGATGATGTCATTTATCTCAATAATGAAGCACAGTACGCTTATCACTACTATATCCGCGCACTAAAATTTAAACAAAAAATCCCGCTCACCGGCATTTTTAATGACGTAACAAGCCGCGAGAATGCGGGTGAAAATTTCTTGTATCTCTATCATTGCGACCGGGGTTTCGACAGCAAAATGTTTGTTTCGGGAAAACTCCTTCCCGGAAGAATAAAGCCGGCGAATCATAATCTGGCAAGTCTTGAAAACAAAGGCAGGGCCTGGGTTCTCTTGGCCCAGGCAGATCCGGAAGCCGAAAAGCATATCGTTCATACATTTAAAAATGAGGGGGCCCTGATAACAAATGAACGCTGGCCCGGAGCGGTTTTGTACTTGTTTGAATTTTGCGATGAAAAACCAAATTACAAAAAATAATTGCAAAATCTTTTGAGAAATTTACAATGTATGTATCCAAATTCATCAAAATTAAAATACACATCGAAAAGGCTGGCCGCATTGGCTCCTGAATTCTCCAAAACCTCAGCGCAATTAACCATACCCGTTCTACTTGCAGTTATTGCCGCAACAGGCCCCATCGTTACCGCCATTAATCAAAGTGATCTTCAATTGCTCGCTTTCTGGGGGATCGTTTTTCTAACGGTTATCATCGGAGGTATTCTCTATTTCTGGCGAAAGAACGCGCTGGAGAAAAAATTTGAAGTATGGCGCCCTTTCCAGGGAATTGTCAGCGCCGACAAACTGACCAAACCGTGGGATCGGCCTGAAGAAGAAGAGCTGAAACAAAAAATATTAAACAATAATGAAAATTCGGATCAGCCGGTCATTGTTGTCGGCGATAGCGGAGCAGGGAAGTCTGTCCTTTTACAAAACAAGACACAAAACTCATTTCGGGAAATGGGCTGGAAGGTTCATTATGTGAAGCATTACAACGCCCCACAGCTTAATATTTCCAAATTTCTAAAATATCATTCACCCAAATTCAATTCGGAATCATTTTGCAATGATCCCAAAGCAAAGCTTGAAAATATAAACAGTGCTACTCCTGTGCTCATTATTTTTGATCAATTTGAGCAATTTCTGATCAAAGAAGATGAAAAAAAGTTGAAGCCGGTGGGGCCTGATACCGGAAAAAAAGATAATATCAATGATCTGGACTGGTTCTTCAATTTTGTTTCCAATGCGATAAAATTGAAAAATATCCGCATCGTGATCGCGATCAGAAAAGAATGGTACTATGATATGCGGTTTCTCGAGCATCTTGTACCAGCCCCCCATAAAGTTACACATTTAAGGGGAATAGACTTGAAATTTCTGGATTCCGGCACTGCAATAAATGAAGCGGCTGCAAAACTTCAAAATATCGTCAATAATGATAATGTCCGGAAAAAAATTATATCTGAAATAATCCGCAGCGACGGAACAGTCTTACCTGCCGAACTTCAGGTCATCGGTTTGGTATTACAAAATACGAAGGCAGACCTGGGTAGCATTGATGAAAAGATTTATGACTGCCATATCATAAATAAATCAAACCTTATCAAGCGGTATTTTGCATCTTTCATAGACAATTCAACAAACCCTCAAATCGCCAGGAAGATATTGTTTGCCCTGAGCGCAAAAACCGAACTGCGACGGCATCTCGATATAAAGACGATTGCCGGCATATGTCATGAGAGAAGAGAGGACATCAACCGTTGTTTGTCGCAATTAATTGAATACGGCCTGGTCACGGCAGACGCCGACGATGAAACTTCTTGCGACCCAAGAGGCGCTAAACCTGATAAAAATGCCGAAAATAACAAATTTGAACTGGCTCATGATTTCCTTGCCGAACAGTATCGTGAAATAAGCGGGACGGATCTTGATCCAATGGAGCGCGATAACATCATTTATTATACTGATGCCTTTAAGCAACGCTGTCCTGATATTACTGAACATCAATCAAATATGCTTACCTGGCAAGACTGGGTCTTCTTTTTACCGGTGATCTTTATATTTACCCTGCGGCTGGGTATGAACTTGCCTGGGCAAAATCCGGACAACTGGATTTTTTTGCGCTCATTGAAAGGACAATTTCCTTCGTCTGCGTCCTGGTCCACCACCTTGCTGCTCCCTGTATTTACCGTCCATTTATTATGGGCTTATTTCGTCCGTGATTTTTACCATAAATTTCTTTCGACGCATGAAAAAGGAATTCTTGATAAATCAATAACGCTCTTGTATAGGCTTGTCGGTTTTATTTGCAACGTACTGACCGCAATCTTCCCGATTAAATGGCTTATGTTCATTGGAATCGGCGGTGTTGCGATAGGAGTTAAATACCTGCAGCTCGCTTTCAAGTACAGATCATGCAAGATTACCCGTGATTTCTTTATCGGGATGGGCGCCCCGACGGTTTGTAACATGTTTCAGTTCGCGATCTTCGGTTGGGTTTTGAGCGCCTTTTTGACTTCATATCAACCGGCAGATGCCGCTTTTACCATTTACGCGTTTATATCATTAGCAGTGGCTTTATTGATGATCGGCCTTGAGCTTGCGCTCTATCCAACCATGTCCTCAGCAACCGCCGCCTCGATTATGCAGGGGCTGTGCGATAGAAACAAATAAATACTTCTGAAAAATTTCCTACCCGTTGCTCTGCCAGCGGAATTTTCAGAATCACTTTACAATTTAGTACTAAAACATATAATAATGCTCATCTGAATATCATTTTATGAATAGGCGGCTAATGTTCACTCGCAACCTTTGAGCGCACCGCCATAATTCTTAAAACCATCCATTTCTATCGAAAAAAAAGGATAAATTGTGAATATATTCCATGGGGTAGTTGTTCTTGTTTTGTACCTGATCACGACGATATTTTTTTCATACCTTTTCCTGTTCGGGTTTCTCATACTGACCGTTTTTTCATCGTTCCTTTATGCAGTCCCCGTATTAGCCGTCATTGTTATCCTAATCCCGGTTGTCACAATTAAATTTATTATGAAAAAATGGAAATATGAACGGATGACTTCCGTCGTTCTAATCGTGGGTTTTTGTTCATGGATGGTCGTTATGGGAATCACATTAATGACCTGCATAACGCATCTGGATAACTCCAAGAAGGGCCCGCAACAGGATGCAAAGATTCAAACTTACATCTAAACGGCCGGACGTAACATGAATTATAAAAAACATTTCTCAATCCTGAACTATATACTGTACCTGGCTGTTTCCTGTCTGTTCCTTTTTATCATCATAGATAAAATAAGTATCGCTTTCCTTCGGCGCAATCATTTTATTGCCGAGAAAAGTTTCTCAATCACGGATTTAAGAAAGCAGCATCCCTATATCATGTTCAAAGGAGCCCCTGGCGCCAAATCCTACCCGAAGATTTTTAAAAAAACAGGCATCACGGAAACTTTTCTTAACAAAACAGGTTATCCGGGCGAAGCGCCGGTCATGCCGAAACCAGCGGATGAATTCCGTGTCATTGTATTGGGCGGATCAACTGTTTTTATAGGAAATCCTGAAATCCCCCGACTAATCCAATATCAGTACGAAAAAAAAGGCTGCCAAACTGTCAAGGTCTATAACTTCGGAGTTATTTCCTCGGTTTCCTCAATGGAGCTGGCACGGCTCGTTTTCGAAGCCCTGGATTATAATCCGGACATGGTCATTTTCTATAATGGTTTCAACGATATGGATCACCCATTCGCGGCTGATCCCCGTCCAGGATATCCATACAATTATTTTATTTATGAATCGAATCCAATCCTTGACAATGACGTAAAAAAATATCCCGGAATACCGCTGGCAATGTACTCCAGCAACATCCTCAGATATTTTTTTCCGGACTATTTCCTCAAAAGTTTCTACAACCTCGACGATCTTCGAACCAGGGCTGGTTACCTTTCCCAAAACTGGAAAGAAAAAATCGCTGAAATCTATGTTACTAATCTGATTAAATCTCAAAAGATCTCCCGGGCATTTGGCGCCGAGTTTATCGCTTTTTTTCAACCATCTCTTTATGTCAAAAAAATTGTTACTGAAAAGGAGCAGTCTTTCATTGATCCTGCAAAGATGGCGGGCGTAAACATGATTCGTTCTGAAATACTCAAACGCGCAGAGACAGCCAGAAGGGAGGAGGGCTTGAATTTCATTGATTTAAGCGGGGTCTTTAACGAAATCCCGGACACAGTTTATGAAGACCGGGTCCACATTTTGCAACAGTATCAACCGCTGATTGCCGCAACAATCTTCGAACATTTAAATAATTTCTTAAAGAATACTATAAACTTAAACGTTTCTTCCTGCTTCAACTAATCAAATTCCAAACGACATGAAAATAATATTTTTTGATTTTTCCGACAAAAACATGAACATCGATAACATTGGAGAACTTGCAAAGGCCGGGATTTTCAATTAAGATTGAACCAATCACTAACACATCATCGCAATCATTCCGTTTAATGGAAATTTAAATTGATACAATTCTTTCTCAAATTCTTAATTCTTTTAATCGTTTTGGATATCGCCGGATTCTTTCTTACTTATGAATTTATCCTGATTCTTCTTTCCTCCGTAGTACTGCTGATGCTGTGGACCCTGGCAGTCGAACTCAACCTGGTTAACGCTTTTTTTTTAATAATTAAAAATAAACTCGGCCGCCCGCATCAATATCCCGTAGTTAAATACGGGAACCTTGAAGTCAGCCACACCTTCAATTTAAACGGAGGCGGCCTAATCCTTGCTTATGAATTCGCCCACCTGGTTTCAACAAAAATCGGCAGGGTGGGGCACGTATTCGAATACTGCGCAGGACCCGGTTTTATAGGTTTCAATTTATTGGCAAATAACCTTTGCGACCGCCTGACACTATCGGACGTCAATCCCCGGGCTGTAGAAACCATTAAGGAAACGATCAAACGTAATCATCTGGAGGACAGGGTTACGGTTTATCAATCTGACTGCCTCGACTCCATTCCTGAACACGAACAATGGGACCTGGTGGTCGGAAACCCTCCATGGGATTTAATTGAAAGACCGTGGAAAAATTTTTTCAATGATATCCGTGTTTATGATAAAAAAGGACGCGTGCATCGAGATTTTTTTGAAAAGGTCGGAAAATTTTTAAAACCCGGGGGGACCATCCTGTTTGTTGAAGGCGGAGAATATACGACGGCTGATTCATTTAAGCCCATGATTGAAGCAAACCATTTTAAATTAACTAAAACCTATCCCGCCCCGCGCCTGTCAGAAATCTTGTCTATTAAAGAATATCAGGATTTACGGTGGAATTTTGCGTTATTTTTGAAACTCAGCCTGTATTTGCGTCAGATTTACTTTATCCAGATTGGAAAGAATTGTACCCAATGTCCTGCTTTTCAGCCCTCTGATTCAATACATCATTAACCACAGTTCAAAGCCTTGTTGACAGACATTATCAAATTCAGTATTTTAATGAAAGAAAATAAGTGACGTCTATGGATGAAACATCATCGAAAATCGGAATCCCGAACAAAATTGTTTACTCAAACAGCTGGCTGGTTGCGTTGTTACTGACAGGCGCTCTTCTCACATGGTCACTTTATTCCGTGTCTCTCAAGGGTGATTTCGTTTTTGACGACTTCAACATAATCCACGATAATGCCGCTATCCAGTCATTTCCCGACCCCAGGCCCCTTTTAAAATCATGTCAAACACGGTTTTTGTCGCACCTGAGTCTGTCCTGGAACTTTTACTATGGAAAATTCCAGCCTGTTTATTATCATCTTTTTAACCTGGCGCTGCATTTCCTCAATAGCATCCTGGTCTTATTATTATCTGCACTCCTATGGAACGCCGCCAACAGGAAAGAAAAAAATTCTTCCTTTTCCCAAAAATTATTTTGCTCTCTGGTTTTCCTCGGGTTCTTAATGCACCCGGTTCAGGCCCATGCAGTGAATTATATTTCCCAGCGCGGGACTCTTCTGGTCGCATTTTTTTATCTTGCATCGGTTTACCTGTTCCTCCGGTTCAGGGCAACAAACAAATTCCAGTTTAAAATCCTGTCGCTGGCCTCGACGATCTGCGCCATGCTGACCAAGGAAACAAGCTTCACCATTCCCGTCGTGATCGCACTCGCAGATTTCACTCTTTATCCCCAAACCCGTCTTGAAAAAAGAGGCCGTGACCTGTTTCCATTTTTACTCTGCCTTTTGATCATCCCGGTCCTGTTAATGGTCAGCCTCAGAGCCGGACAGGATATTGCCGGAATTTCAATGCAGACAAATCTGATCCCGCGTCACCATTATCTGTTCACCCAAATCCACGTCATCATTGACTATCTTCGCCTGCTTGTCTTTCCCGCAGGACAAAGCATTGATTATCAATATCCGCTCGTCACTTCGCTGGCTTCGCCCGTCACCCTGACGTACCTGGTCACCCTTGTCGCTGCCATCATTTGGGCGGTAATAAATATCCGCAGAATACCGCTTATGTCATTCGCGATCCTGTGGTTTTTTATCACCTTAAGCGTCGAGTCCTCGATCATTCCCATTGACGACGTAATTCAAACCTACCGGCTTTATCTGCCGTCACTCGGATTTTTATGGCTGCTGGCAGCGGGAATGGAAAAAATCATGCTGGATCACCGCTTGAAAATACTTCTTGCGGGAACTGTTTTAATTTTCTTTAGTTCGTTCACGCTCAACCGCAACATCCTGTGGCAGAATGAAGTGACGCTGTTGTCCGACGCGCTTCAGAAAGCGCCGCAAAAAGAACGTATTAAACTGAACCTGATGCGGGCGTATTTAAGACAAGGCGACTTTACGAACGCATACTATCTCCAGACAGAAATCATTCCCCCGGAGTTGACAGATTTCAGTCCCTGGAAAGAACATGAACTTCCCGGACTCCCGTATGAAATGCTGATTCTAAATGAAATTGAAAAAAATAACCTTCAACTCGCTGTCCTGTATGCCAGGATGGCCTATTGGAAATGTGAAAACGCAGATATCCTCACGGCTCTTGGCAGCCTGATGGCCTGGAAAAACTATAACAACCTGGCCTATGCATTATTCTTAAAAGCCCTTGCCCTGGACAATAGCCTGGAAACGGCCTATCTGGAGTTTGCGAAAAATCTAGCTAATTTCGATAACCATACCATGGCTATAAGACTGCTTGAACTCGGTCTGTTACAGAATCCTCACTCAAATGCTTTGACCGACCTTAAAACAGCCATTCGCCGTATCCAGGAAAAACAATATGTCCTGCGCTGACAAGGATCCTTTTATGTGGCAAACCTATATCTTAAAATGCGCCGACGGCACTCTTTATGTCGGCTCGACGAACGACCTGAAGAGACGCATCCTGGAGCACAATCAGGGAAAAGGCGCGAAATACACCCGGTCCAGACGCCCTGTAACCCTGGTTTATTGTGAAGAATCCATTTCCCAGTCCGCGGCCTTCAAACGCGAGGCTGAAATAAAAAAATGGTCACGTGCAAAAAAGCTTGAATTCCTCCGATGCTCTCCTGATAATCCTCATTCCGGATTTTTTTCCGGACTTTCCCAATAATCGCTGATGTTCCGCGAATAAAGTTATTTTTCCACAGAAACCGCCTGTTTTTTCTCAAACCATTTCATTTAGGATAAACTCATATGGTTTTACGATAACAATATTTTAAAGGAGATATCCAATGTATAACCCCCTGAATGAAAAAGGCAAACCCATCGAGAAGCAATTTAAAAACTGGAAGGAATTAAATACAAAACCTTATGATAAAGATGATGTCCATCCTTATGCAAGGACCGCGGGGATCCTGATGAACGGGATTGAATTTGAGGCAGCTTCATTTACCCATCAGTTTGCCCGCCATGCAAAGGATATGGAATTACGACGACGACTTGCCGTGGTGCGGCGCATCGAGCAGGAACAGCAGAAGATGATAAACTGGATGATCCCGGGCAATGAATCGAGCCTTGAGGTAACTGTCGGATACGAGCAAGTGGCAGTTGATCTGACCGCTTTCCTTGCACAGAACGAAAAAGATCCTTACGTAAAACAGGCATTGGATTTTGCCCTGCTGGAAGATTTCGATCATCTTTACCGTTATTCAAATTTAATGAAAATGACTATGGATAAAGAACCATCGGACATAACAAAAGAATACACGGAAATCACCGTCGGCCGTCCGACAGCGTTGGAACACAGGTTTCCTGAAGATGACGTCAGAAGTTTTACTGACAAAACTGTCGCAGATCTTATGACAGTTCTCCATTTATTAACGATTGTTGCTGCCGAGCAGCAAACCATGAACTATTACATGAACACGGGCAATCGGATCATTGATATGATGGGGAGGGGTCTTTACATCGAAATCGGACAGGTTGAAGAGCAACACGTGACCCATTACGAATCCCTCCTTGATCCAGGCATGACCTGGTTTGAAGGATGGTTTTTTCACGAACTGAACGAATGCTGGCTTTATCGATCTTTGATGGAACACGCTTACGATGAACAAGCCCGGAAAGTATGGGAAGAATGTCTGGAAATGGAGCTGACCCATCTTAAAATGGCAAGGGAAACGGCGATCGAATATGAAAAGAAAGATCCGGCTGAAAGACTGCCTTCAAAAGGCTTTGAACACTTATTTCAATTCCGTTCCAACATTGATTATGTACGCCAGGTGCTGAAGGAACAGATGGATCTTACAACAATGGAAACAGATTTTATATCTTCGGATGAAGTGCCCAGCGATTATCGTTACTTTACGCATCAGGAAACGGTCAACAAAGGCGGGGTCCCGAGTGAAGAAGTGATCGAGGAAATGATCAAGGCGGAAGGACATGATTATCGTCAGGAATTAAGAGGGCCGCATCCGATTGAACGATACCGCCAGCAGATTCAGGTAAGGCATATTTAACAGCGTTTATTTTTCGATGACAGGATGGGAGGGAGGTCTTTGCATTTTTTCCAGGATCTCCCCTGTCCTGTCAGCGATACTTTCAGCGAGAATCCGATTACCCAGTTCCGTGCAGTGTCCGAAATCACCGGCGAATCTATCGTAAAAAATCCGGTCATATCCATATTCCCGCAAGGCTTCTTCAAAATTAACCTTGTTCTCTATAAAAATACTGTCGTCGCTGATGTACTCGTTAACCATCATCTTGAGCGGCGTGATATCCATCAAAGGATATTGAATATAAATACCTATAACATTTCTTTTCTTCAACATTTTGATCAAATTGATGTAGTTCTTTTTTTCGTCCGGGGAATAATATCGGGAGCGGAGAACACGGGCATGCTCGCGATACTGCTCAGCTTCCTGATCTTTTCCAAGGACTTGATAGCAATGAGATAAATAATTATAAAGAGCCGTTTCATTGGGTTTTTTGGATGTGACTGACGAAATACGATCTTTAACGAGCTCTGCTCCCTGATCGGACCGACAGACCTGATCAAGCCAGCCGGTTTTCCATTTATAGTGGGAAATAAACGGCATCAAACGGACAAGGGCATCATAATTACCTTCTTCTTCAAGAAGTCGGATCAGCCTGATTTCAATGTCATGGCGCAAAACTTCGGGATCTCTTTCCGCAAGAAGATAGGTATACAATCGTATTGATTGACCGATCTGGCCGTTTTTTTGATACTCTATGGCCTTAAAATAAAGGGCTAAATTTTTAGCTATCTGTTGTCTACGAATTTGAATATCATCAGAAGCGGAGGGAGTTCTCGCGGTCAACCTTTCTATCAACGCGGATTTAAGCCATAAAAAAAGTTTGGTTAAGCGTAATTGGCGCAGGGTCTTTTGAAAAATATTGAGACTGCCGTCATCCTGAAAAGGGATCAATGTCGTCACTTCATCATTAATCCCCATCATGACCAAAACCATATCCGGATCATATTCATCCAGCCATTGTTCCATATACTTTAGAATATAACTGGAATTCTGGCCGGGTATTCCTTTATTAATAACAACAATATCCTTTGAAGGAAATGTCTGTTTAAGAATCTCGCTTAACTGACTGGGATAGGAATGATCTCCGCCAAGTGCCGTCGTCGATTCCCCAATGCACATAATCACAACATGTCCATTAGACTTCAGACGGAACTGGTTGTTCTGATGCTGTAAAACAAGGAAGACCCAGCCGGAAATTCTCAACCCGATTTCAAGGAGAATAAGGATAACGAGTGCATTCAGACAAATCATGCCAGGAATCGACGCAAATCGTTTCATTTCCTTTTCTCCTAAATCATCCGTTTTCAAGAT
>JBFMEN010000033.1:0-45592 GCA_040753435.1 Candidatus Omnitrophota bacterium
AATAAAATAATAGTGACAGGCACTATTTAAGCAAATAGATTGAATCCCCGGAATTCGGTGTCCCCGGAATTTTTTCAGGAATTTCAAAATTTGTTGCGGGACTTCGTAAAGAATTTTTAGAAAAAAGTAGAAAACTGTCATAAAAAGCCCCCTCAAACTATTTACAAAGTTTTTTAATCATGTTACATAAGTAAAGATACCATTTAAATAAATCGCCTTTATTTGAAAGACGTTCATGTTTAATCTCATTTTTTCTCTTTCCTTAAAGAACCACGCTGAAAATTTCTTACATATCTTATTTATTTCCGATATTACTACATTAATGGAGGGCAAATGAGAAAGGGCTTAATCCTTTTGTTGGTCGTGCCTTTATTGACAGGTTGTGTAACAACATATCGAAGCCATCCGTCATTCCAGCAATCTTTTAACACTTCAGAAACAATCGCAATAATTTCTCCCCACATGAAGATGCATCAACTTACTGCCGGAGGAATTCCTCAGTATATGGAGGACTGGAGCCGGAAATCAAAAGAAGAAACCAGTTTGGCATTGAAAGATCATGTTGAAGAAATCCTGCAGAAAAAGACATTGTTCATCGATGGAAAAGATTTCACGGATGCGCAAAAGATGGTTTTGGACCAGCAGGCAGGGATGTTTTATGTAGTAGCCACTAGTGTACTGATGCATACTTACGAAAGTCCTTTTAAGTTCCCTCATAAGATAAAGAAATTTGATTATTCGCTTGGGCCTGAAGTGGCGCAGTTGAAACAATTCGCACCTGAGGCGAATATTTTTATTTTTTGCTCGGGACAGAATTTTATCTGGACTGCAGGGAGGGTGTGTATGTCTGTTGTCGGCGCTGCGCTTGGAATTCAATTGATGCCGGGGTCGGAATGGATTGTTGTAGGATTGGTTGACGCAAATTCAGGAGACCTTCTATGGTTTGATTATGTGCCAATGCCTGGTGATCTACGTGAGCACAAGGTTGTTGATGTGGTTATTAAAAAGCTATTGTCTCGAATTGAAAGGCGAAGAAAGAAAACGTAATGAAAAGACACTCTCTTTTTCTAATAATTTCTATTGTCGTGGTCTTCACCCAAGGTTGCGCATCAACAAATATAGCGAATATTACCGATGTTCAACAGTTTCAGCAAGATGATGATGAAAAAGGAATCTGGCACCAATCCAAGGAGATGGAGTATGAGTTGAGGAATAGCGGTTTTCTGTACCCGGATCAGGATTTAGCAGACTATGTTAATCGGGTTCTTAAACGGCTTGTGGCTGATATCGAGGAAAAGCATCAGGTGAATTTACGGGCTTATATCATTCAAGATCCCTATTTTAATGCGTTTGTTTTGCCTAATGGTGCAATGTTTATACATACCGGACTAATTGCGACTCTCGAAAATGAGGCTCAACTGGCAACGATATTAGGGCATGAATCAGTTCATTTTTTAAATCGTCATTCATTGCGGCAACAACGTTCGGTGATAAACAAATCAGCGTTCTTTTCGTTTTTTCAAATGACGACAGCGGGACTTGGGGACTATGGTTCATTAGCCCGTATCTATGGAGAATTGGCCGTAATGGGAACCATTTACGGATATAGTCGTGATTTAGAGAGAGAGGCCGATCAGCAAGGATATGAACTGATGCTTAAAGCAGGTTATGATCCTTTTGAATCAAAAAAAGCGTTTGAACTTTTATATGAATCAATTAAAGATGAAAAGAAAAAAATTCCTTATTTTTTTAGTACCCATCCAAAGGTAAAAGAGCGAATAGTTAGTTTTGAGAAATTATTGGCTAATTTGAAGAATGAAGCTCCTCCCAAATTCAAAGGGGAGGCCGAATATGTTCAACATGTCGGAAGGGTTCTTTTGGATAATGCACGTTTAAGTCTTAAATGCAATAAGTTAGAGCAGGCATTAAAACAGATAGAAAGATTTCTGAAAGCAGAAGAAAGCAGTCCTGAGGCAATATTGTTGCAAGGTCAGATATATGCACTCCAGAACAAGCCGGATGAAGCGCGGGATTTATTTTCAGCAATGCTTAGGGATTATCCTGATTATTCCCCAGTTTATCGGGAAATTGGTTTAATGGTTTATAAGGATAAAGAATATCAGGAATCCAATCAGTATTTCAAAAGATATTTGGAACTTTCACCAAATGCGGAAGATGCGAATTATATCAGGGGGTATATTCATGAATAGAACATTTTCAAAGATTATAATTCTTGTGTTTATCATCAGTTCTCTCGCCGGATGTATGCCGGTGACACTTATTCAGCAGTCAAATCAAAATTACAAAAAATCAATTTTAACGGCGCAGCTTCCCGTTGGGTGGGCAAAGATCCGAAATTTTGACTGTCTATTGCATATGTCAAAAGATGGCTTAACATTGCAGAATATTTTTATTTCAAGGATCAATATTGATAAAGAACTACCTTTGACAAAAAGAAAAATCACGGCGCAAATGCTTCCACATGAACTGGCCCAGCTGATTATTGATGAGACCCAATTGAATAAGGAGTTCTTAAACCTTACAGTTCTGTCTAATGAACCATACACATCTTTGCCGGTTGCTGCGTTTTTAATAGAATTCAAATACACGAATAATGACTTTGTCCCGTATCATGTTAAAGAAATAGGTTTTGTTCAGGGCAATTATTATTATCAAATTCGATATGAGGCTTGTGAACAGCATTATTATCATGATGGTATAAAAGATTTTGATGAATTTCTAAAGACTTTGAAAGTGATTATTTAGAAAATTTAATATGATTGAACAGTCGGATCCGGCTTCTCGAAGAATACATCTAGAAAGGTTTACCCCCTAATTAAATCATCACGAACATGATCTTTTTAATTCGAGGGCAGAAGGTGATGCTTGATACAGATCTGGCGTCATTATATGGAGTTGAAACGAAGCAGCTTAAGCGCGCGGTGAAGAGGAATATCGAGAGATTTCCCGAAGATTTTATGTTTGAACTGACCAAAGATGAATATGAAAGTTTAAGGTGCCAAATTGGCACCTTAAAGCGTGGGGAACATGAAAAGTATGCAGATGAGTCTGACAACTTGAGGTGCCAAAATGGCACCTCAAGTTGGGGCGGGGAAGGTATATGCCTTATGCTTTTACTGAACCGGGAGTCGCTATGCTCACGAGCGTCTTGAACAGTAGCAGGGCGATTCAGGTTAATATCGCGATTATGCGCACCTTTATTCAATTACGGCAGATGGTTTCGCTTCATAAAGATCTGGCCAGTCAGTTAAAAAAGATTGAGAAAAACGTCGGTCGTCATGATGATGAGATCAGGGCAATCATTGAGTTGATTAGGCGGTTACACACAGAACCGGAAAAGTCGAAGAAAAGCATCGGCTTTCATGTCAGGTAATGTCCGTTAATCAGGCAGCCATTTTTTCTGGTTTCTCGAATGATAGTTTCCCCCTGTTGCTTTGAATTACCCCTTAAATTCCCCGGAGTTATTTCATTAATCTTTCCCCAAAGAGTTTTTTACAGAACTGTTGATCACTAAACAAGGAGGTCCAGATGTCAGCATCAACCATGGAATTATCGGTCAAAAGGATTCATCGGTTAAACAACGGCGGGGCGACTGTCGCATTTGCGGATGTGACAATTAATGATGCCTTGTTAGTCAAGGGGCTTCGGGTTGTAAAAGGATCAAACGGCCTGTTCGTATCAATGCCCCAGGAGAAAGGCCGGGATGACCGCTGGTACGACACCGTTGTCTGCCTCTCCGATTCCTTTAAATCCGAGCTGTCACGATGTGTTCTTGAGGCATACCAAGCCGGGGAATGAGGAAGGAACGGGCCCAGGAAGGATTTGACGCGGGCGCACGAACGAGTGTGGTATTCTCAAACTGGTTTATTAACTAGTTTAAAAGGATATCATGATGATTAAGATAGGTTCGTTTGAAGCGAAAACTCATTTTTCTGAAATTCTTAAAAAACCAGCCAATGGAGAAGAAATTTTGATTACCAACCGCGGTAAAATCGTTGCCAAATTGACGGCTTATCAAGAAAAAGGGCCTGATCCTGAATTGTTTATCAAAAAGATCAGAGAATTCAGCAAGGGTAGAAAATGTTCTTCTAAAGAAATTGCCGCGATGAGGGCCGAGGGGAGAAGATATTGAACAAGTTTATTCTGGACTGCAGTGTGTATGTGTCGTGGTGTTTGAACGAGGCAACGTCAGGAGCCGCATCGGAAATTCTCCAGTCATTAGCCCAAAAGGCCGTGGTCGTTCCCCCGCTTTGGGTTTATGAGGTGACGAACACGCTGATGGTCGCGGTGAGGATGGATCGGTTAACGGAAGAGGAAGCCAGACAGTTGATGTCAGATTTGCCGTTACTCCCAGTGTCTTTTGATAATCCAACGATTGGCACTGCCGCAAGTGTTTTTCAAATAGCTCATAAACACAATCTCACTGCCTATGATGCGGCTTATATTGAACTGGCACTGCGGTTAAGTCTGCCGATAGCTTCACTTGATGAAGATATTATTAAAGTTTCCCAAAAATTAGGTATTGATCTCGTCTCAAGTTGAGAGAGGCTTTCGTCAATTCAATACAACTCTCAGTCTCCCCCTGATAGAAAACAGTCAAGCAATCCCCCGAGCAATCCCCGAAAAGGGCAATTCCCGAAAAATACCAACTTTTTAGAAAGGAGTTTTTTCATGAGGGGAAAGTGTTTAATTTTAATGATCATCGTTTTGATGATGATTCCGATGGGGGCAGGCAATGCGCAATCGTTTGTGTTCATCCATGAATTCCTGGCCGACCCGGCTTTGGGACCGGCGGGCGATGCCAATAACGACGGGACAAGAGATTCTTATGAGGATGAGTTTGTCGAATTGTTCAATTTGTCATCCGGGACCGTGGATATAAGCGGATGGTCGATTGCGGATGCGCTGGCAGAAAGATATTCTTTTACCGCCGGCACATTGATTCAGCCGAACAGCGCCTTTGTCGTTTTCGGGGGAGGAACACCCAATCTGCCGGGCATCGACTGGCAGGTTTTAACATCCGGGTCTTTAAATTTGAATAATGGCGGGGACACTATCATCCTTTCTGATGCAACCGGGTCATTGATAGATTCCCATACCTACGGTTCTGAAGCAGGCGATGATCAGTCCATCACGAGGAGTCCGGAAGGAACCAGGGGCGGCTGGGTCAGTCATACTGATTTGCCCAACGCTGACGGAAAATTGTTCTCACCCGGGTATCTTGTCAATGATTTACCGCCGCAAAGCACGGTTCCGGAACCGGCAACAGTTTTCTCTATATTGTCGGGGCTGGGCTTGATACTGGTCAAAAAGATCCCGGGACGCAATACTTAATTCAAGAGAAGCTGGAAAAATTCCGGGGGCACAAAAAATTTTGAATTAAGTGTTGTGCCCCATGTTGTGTCCCCGGATGTTTGAATTATGTATCCGGATGCAGGATGTATTTGAAATTTTTGAATTCGGGGTGAATTAAGTATTGTGTCCCCGGATGTATTTTATTATAATGTTTTCGTTAAAACATTAAACCGCTGTAGTTGCAAGGAGGATCGTTGTACCGTAGCATCCCTGCAGAATCATTGCTGATCCTGCTGCCGCTTTTCCTTTTAGGTTGTACCGCAACGACATATCGATTACATCCCCGTTTCAAAGAACGGTTTGAGCAGAGCCGAACCGTTGCCATTATTCAACCTCAGATGAAGATCTGCCGCCTTACGGCGGGAGGCGTGTCCGAGTTTATGTATGAGTGGAGCATGCAGTCCGGCGATCTTGCTTCCAAACTGCTTTCGGAACGCCTGGCTGGACTTTTCGCAAAGAGGGTCGCGTTCATAGATCCGCTCGACCTGGATGGGGAAGGACGCGATTTTATTGACAGCCAGATCGGCATGTTTTTCACCGTCTCTTCAAGCGTGGTTGAACATGATTTTAAAAGGAAAAAAAAGCGCGCCGGGCGGGAGGATCAATCCTTTCGTTACACCCTCGGGCCGGAAGTGTCACGGCTCAAGGAGTTCGCCCCGGATGCAGACCTTTTTCTTTTTTGCGCGGCCCAAAAATCCATCTGGACCCCGGGCCGGGTTTCAATGGCTGTGGTCAACGGCCTGGTCGGTTTCTTCATGCCTGTGGGTTCAGACTGGATGGCGCTGGCCGTGATTGATGCTGATACCGGCGATGTATTGTGGTTTGATTACGTGAACAAACCCGGCGATCTGCGCGATCAAAACGTGCTCGACAAAATTTTGACGAAAGTTTTTTATCATTTATCCGAAACCCGGAGTCAGGGGGAATGAGAACTGTTCTAGTTTTATTTTTGACATTAATGATCGGGCTTGGTCTCGGCGCCTGTGTTTCAACTGAGGTGAGTTATGAACCGGAGAACGCTTTTGGCCAGGCGGAAGACGAATTGGGCTTGTGGCGCCGCTCCGACAGCGAAGAACGGGTTTTGTTGCGCAGCGGGTTCATCGCTGATGACCCCCCGTTAACTGAGTATATCAATACTGTTCTTCATAAAGTAACCGGAGAATTTGAGAAAAGGCATCAGGTGTCTCTTCGGGCCTATGTTATCCGTGATCCATATTTCAATGCGTTTATGCTTCCCAATGGGGCAATGTTCATTCATACCGGCCTGATCGCAAATCTTGAAAATGAAGCCCAGCTGGCAACCGTGCTGGGTCATGAAGCCGCACATTTTTTTAAACGTCACAGACTGAAAAAACATCGTTCCCGCATCCATAAGTCGGCGTTTTTTTCTATGTTCCAAACCGCCTTCGGGCCGGGTAATTATACCAGGCTGGCGCGTCTTTACCGGAATTTGGTTGTTAACGGTTCCATGGCAGGTTACAGCAGGGAATTGGAGCGGGAGGCTGACCGGATCGGTTTTGAGCTAATGCGCAAGGCCGGATATGACCCTTATGAGTCCAGGCGCGCATTTGAACGTCTGGCTGACGCCACTAAGGGAAAAAAGAAATTGCCTTATTTTTTTAATTCTCATCCCAGGGCCAAAGAACGTATCCGGAACTTCAGCAAGTTGCTAGCACTGATGGAGAGGGAACAGAGCCCGTTTAAAACCGCGAAAGGGGAAGAAGAATTTAAAAAAATGGCCGCTGCTGTTTTTCTCGATAATGCCCGTTTAAGCCTTCGATGCAACAAACTCAAAGACGCGATCCGCCAAGCCAAACAGTTGGTCCGGGATAATGATCTTCGGGATCAGGAAAAAGTCGCCGAAGCCAGACTTATTATGGCCAGGGCATACGCGCGTCAGAAAAAGAATGAGGAGGCCCTTGAGGTATTGTCAATAGCGATTGAGGAATACCCATTTTTCGCCGCGGCTTATCGTGAGATGGGTTTGATGATGTATAAAAAGGCTGATACTGACAGCCGCAGGGAGGCGCGCGTCTGTTTTGAAAAATATTTGCGGTTAAATCCTGAAGCTTCCGACGCGGAATACGTGAGAGGGTATTTGCATGAAGGTTAACCGGTTTTTTATCATGGCGGGAATGATGGCATTGTCTGTGACCGGATGCACTCATTTGATAATGGCCCGGCAGCAAGAGGCGGGAAGGTGGAGCCGCGGTGGCATCAGCGCAGTTCTCCCTCCAGACTGGGATAAAACAGCTTTTCCAAGGAGCATTTTGTGCCTGTCTCGTACCGGGGAAAAGTTGCAGCGTATCGTGCTCCAGAGGAAAAGCTCCAATTATAAATTTCCCCGGGCCAAGCGCAGGCTTTCAGCAGATATGCTTCCCCAGGAAGCGGCCCAATTGGTTATTGATAATCTTTCGCTCAACAGAAAACTCGGGCATTTTAATGTTGTCCGGAACAAACCTTATCCAGTCTCCAAGGATCATGGTTTTCTTATCGAATATACATACCGTGATGAACATTTTGTTCCCCGCCGCTCATTGCTGATAGGGGTTTTAAATGACCGGTATTATTATGAGATTAAGTACCAGGCGGTCGACCAGTTTTATTACCAGGACGGCATCGGCGAATTCATGACGTTTTTAAAGACCGTTAACTTGTCTTGATGAAACGAAATTCAAATTATGAATCAATAATCTCAAAAGAATCTTCACTGAAGAATCCCTTTGCCATTGATGAAATTCATGCCTGATTGGCATTATTGCCGGGCTTTTGGAATCGCGTCTTTCAAAAAGAAACAGATTGGTGAAAAAATAGATAAAATTTAATTTTTAGATGCGGATAAAAAGCCTTTCTGTTAGAATATCCTTGATTTTTTTAACCGGAGGAGCTTTATGTGGCAGTGGTTACGGCAACTTTGCCGAAAAAGTGTTCCCCAGCGGATCCTTAAAAATCGCTCTATCCTTATTGTTGAGGACGGGGAAGGGGAACGTCGTTTTTATTCAAGGACATTGGAAAAAGCGGGTTATGACGTTGATACGGCATCGGATGCTTTTCAGGCAATGAAAAAGATCGATAAAAAAATGCCGGATCTAATCTTGACCGATGTCGTAATGCCGGGAATGGACGGCAAGGAAATGTGCCTGAGGCTTAAATCCGATGAGCGCACCGCGCATATCCCCGTTGTTTTTTTGACAGGAAGCGTTAAGGGCGGGGAAGTGGTGGATTGTTTTGGAGTCGGGGCTGAATATTATCTTGAAAAACCTATCGACGCGCGCGGCCTCGTTCACCAAATCGATATGGTTTTAAGTGATCTCGAACAGGAAGCCGCTGTTTCGTAAGTGAAGGGGAGGACGCATGCTGGATATTAATCTGATCCGTGAAGAAATCGATCGTGTGAGAAAAGGGCTGGCATCGAAGAACGTTTCAGCCGATCTTGATAAAGTTTTCGACCTTGATATCAAACGCCGCGCCATGCTGACAGAGGCGGATCGTTTGAGGGCGGAACAAAACCGGGCCAGCGACGATATCGCGGCATTGATCCGGGAGAAGAAGAATGCCTCGGAAAAGATTGCGGCGATGAAGGAAATCAAAGCCAGAATCGAATCGCTGCTGGAACCGGCCAAACAAATCGAGCAGGAAATCCATCAAATTCTTATCGCTATTCCGAATCTTCCGCATTCCTCCGTTCCGGTCGGCGGCCAGGAAGCCAATCGCGTTGTCCGCACATGGGGTGAACCCGGTAAATTCGATTTTAAAGCGAAATCCCACATCGAGCTAGGGCAGTCCCTGGATATACTGGATTTTGAACGCGCGCCAAAATTAAGCGGGGCAGGGTTTATGCTGTATAAAGGTGAGGGAGCGCGTCTTGAGCGAGCCCTGATTAATTTTATGCTGGATACCCATACCGGCCGGCATGGATACCGCGAAGTTTTCCCGCCCTTTCTGGTCAATACTCAAACAATGACAGGGACAGGGCAGCTTCCCAAAATGGCTGAAGACATGTATCGATGCAATGGCGAGGACTTGTGGCTCATTCCGACTGCTGAAGTTCCCGTTACCAATATTCATCGCGACGAAATTCTGGACGAAGAAGATCTTCCCATCCGTTACGCTGCCTACAGCGCCTGCTTCCGCCGCGAGGCGGGTTCGTATGGAAAAGAAACGCGCGGAATGATCCGCGTCCATCAATTTAATAAAGTCGAACTTGTAAAATTTGTCCGGCCGGAAACATCCTATGATGAACTGGAAAAGCTTGTCGGAAATGCCGAAAAAATTCTTCAGCTTTTAGAACTGCCTCACCGCGTCCTTGAATTGGCCTCCGGAGATTTGAGCTTCGCGGCCGCGAAATGTTATGACCTGGAAGCCTTTGCTTCAGGAGAAAACCGATGGCTTGAGGTTTCAAGCTGTTCAAATTTTGAGGATTTTCAGGCCCGCCGCGCGAATATCCGTTTTAAAGGAAGAGGTCAGGCCCGGCCGGCGTTTGTTCATACGTTAAATGGATCTGGTCTGGCAACGGCCAGGACCATGATCGCTATTCTTGAAAATTACCAGACTGCCGAAGGGGAGATCGTTATTCCCGGAGTTTTACGCCCGTATATGGGAGGAGCGGAAAAAATTTCAAAAAAACAGGAGGCCCGATGACCAGAGGACTTTTGGGGATTTTGAAATTAGTAATTTTTATCTCGTTGATACCGGCGAACATCGCTGTTGTAACGGGTTTTAATAACGAGCTGGCCGCCGTTGGCGAGGGCGCGGAAGTTTTATGGTGGGGAGTCATCGCTTACACGATCATTCATTTGTTCATCTTTACCCCGCAGGGTTTATACCGTTTCTGGCAAAGTGTTTTTATTGAGATCTGCTCGTTCGCAGGAGTGATTGCCAACGCGATCGTTCTTGCCGTTCCCGTTATTACCACTGTTCTTTTGTTGATTTATTTTCTGGTGGCCGTGATTTTTAAACAGACATGGGGGCAGGAATCATTGATCTTCTTTACCGGATTTACGCTGGCCCTGCATATCATTCTTTCAGCCCAGGAGTTGTATGAAGAAGATGAATCAAAATTAAAAGGACACTATCTTTTTAATATCAGTCTTATTGCAATTACCAATATCCTTATTGTTGCTGGTTTACTGGATTTGATTTTCAAGAGATTTTCTTTCATGGATTTCTTGAACGCCGCCTTGCATACCGGACAACAAATTTATACGGACATCCTGTCATCTGCGGGGATCAGGTTTTAGAGTTGACAGGACTGGGAATCGAGGTTATATTCTTTGCAATATTTTTTCATCAGTCGCGTTCGCGAATGCTCGCTGGTCTAAGCTAATCGTTTTTGAAAGATTGAGGTAATCGGCACATTCCTGATTACGGTTCGGCGATCCGATTGAGAGAGAGACAGGTTAAAAAATTTTCCAGGTCTAAAAAGCTTGCGTTAATTAGTGACAAAAAAGATATCTTGGATTAAAGGGCTCGAGATCCTGAGTTGAGCGGAATTAAAGATTTCTCGCTTTGCTCGAAATCCTCGAAATTTGCTTCGCAAATTTCTCGGAGAGGTGGCTGAGCGGTTGAAAGCAACGGTCTTGAAAACCGTCGTGGGGCAACTCACCCTGGGTTCGAATCCCAGCCTCTCCGTTCTTCTTCGCTCCAAAACTTCGTCCCGACCTTTGCTCGGGACTACGTTTGGGAGCCTCGAAGAACTGGTTCTACTAGAGAAGAAGAACGGAATTCTCCGAAGCACCCAAATGGAGCGAAGCGAAATTTTGGTGCGAAAGAGAAGCAGTTTAAGATATGTTTATCGTGAATACTCGTTCTCCAATAATGGCAGAAACAGGTCAATTATTGGTAAAACTTCCTCAATTACATTTCCCCGTCAACCGTTATAATCATTTCCGCTGTAATAATCTCGATTTCAATAATTTGAAAGTTTGCCTTAATGATTAGCAGTGGATTATTCGAAAAACGCAACCGCAATCAGGCTCTTTATAACGCGCTATTGATTTATATGATTGCGTTTATCATTGATATTCTCGTCCAGTTGGGATACGCGAACTGGGTTCTTTATCAGATTCCGTTGTTGCTGATCTTCTCAATCGATAAGGAGAGGATTATCCTGCTTCCGGTTTTGGGAACAATCCTGATGGTCATAGGGTTGATAGTATCTCCGCCGGTTGTAGCCCCTGTAATGGCAGTTTTTAATCGCGTGATTGGAATGGCAGTTCTTTGGGTGGTTTGGGCTTTCGCAAAAAACCGCAGAGAAATCATCGATAATCTGCGGGAAGAGCATAATTTGCTGGACGCAATAATTGACACGATCCCTGTCATGATCACGATTTACGATCCTTTTTTAAAAAATATTGAATCTAACCGCTTTTTTCAGGAACGGACCGGATGGGGGGAGGCAGATCGCTGGGACCTTATGGAAAAGGCCTATCCGGATCCGGAATATCGCCGCAAGGTCGTGGACTACATGAGTTCATTGGAGCCCGGCTGGAGAGACTTTATCATGAAGACAAAGAACGGGGAAACCGTTGAAAGCAGTTGGGCCAACGTCCGGCTTGGCGACGGACGCCATATCGGAATAGGGATTGATGTTCAGGAACGCAAACGGCTGGAAGAGCTTTTGCGGCGTGACAAGGCAGAGTTTGAGCGGCTTGTCCAACAAAGGACTAATGAGCTTTTTGAAAAACAGCGTGAATTGGCCCATGCCCGGCGACTTTCTGATATCGGAAGCCTCGCGGCCGTCGTTGCTCATGAGTTAAGGAACCCTTTGGCGGCTATCAATATCGCCGTCAGCAATGTCAGGCATAGGGCGAATAATCCGCAGTTGGAAGGAAGTTTGAGCGTTATCGAAAAAAAGGTGGGGGAGAGCTCTCAAATTATCGACAATCTTCTTTATTATTCCCGCTCAAGAAATCCAAAGATGGAAGAGGTTGAAATGGAGCCGATTATTTCTGAAAGTATCAGCACCGCAAAAGGCCGTTATCCTCAGCGAAACGTTGATGTCGCTGTTGATATTAATATTAAAGACGGAAAATTTTATGCCGATCCGTTTCAATTGAAAGAGGTTTTCACCAACGTGTTTATCAACGCCTTTGACGCAATCCCGGTTGAAAGGGCGGGAAAGATCCGGGTTGAGACGGATGAAAATAATGATTTTTTCGACGTGAAGATCTGGGATAACGGCTGCGGCGTCAGCGAAGAGATTAAAGAGCGTTTGTTTGAACCTTTTTTTTCGACTAAATCAAAGGGGACTGGTTTGGGGCTGGCGGTGTGCCGGCAGATTATTAAAGCCCATCACGGTGATATCTGGTTCGACGATTCTGTTGTCGGAAAAGGCTCCACAGTCCGTATTCGTCTTCCTAAAAATTTGCAAACCTGAAGTTTTATTCCCGTTTATAAAATTTCTTTATCATTCCTATTCAGAAAAACTGGTTGTGATATACTATAATAAATTCTAAAAATTACTTTATAAAAGCAACCGCTCCGGTAAGCCATAATATTTTATAAGCCATTTTGTCTATGTTAGGAAAGATTCAGCTTTCATCCTTTGAAAATGCTTCAATTATCAGGAAAATGACAATCCTGTATTTCCTGATGTCAATTATTCCCGTCGGAGTACTTTATTATCTGTATCTAATGATCAAAACGCATGGCGAGATAACTCTTGATGAGCCTCAGTTTGCGTTGGTTCTCGCCTTTGTTGTTCTGGGAGTCGGAGTGGGATACGTGGCGTTAAGGGCGATGTTATTCAGCGTTGTCGAGGTGACCATCAAAAGCGCCAAGACTTTGAAGGATATCCTTGGACCGGTTAAAACCGGACCGCTTGCTTATACCGATACCAATGAAATCAAGGTGTTGGCCAGGTCGTTTAATGAAGTGACAACCCAGCTGGAAGAGAATATCCGTAACCTTGAATTGGCCAAGAAGACGTTAAGCACGGTTTTATCAAGGATCGGAGAGGGAATTTCTTCAATGGAAAACATTGACGGATTCCTGGATCTGATCATCGAAACGATGACGGAAGCATTAAGCGGAAGGGCTGGTTTCCTGTTTTTGACGGAAGAAACGACGGGCGATTTTATTCTGAAGTCATTCTTTGGGTGTGATGGGAAAAAGATTCCGACAGAGCGCGTTTACCACGACGATTGTTTTATTCAGGATATATGCGCGCAAAAACAACCCGTTATTATTAGCAAGATACCCGCTTCAAGCGTACTGGCCCCGATCCTTGAATCGCCGGTGCTGGCGGCTCCCATGATCCTTCATGAAGATGAACTCGGGATCATCCTGTTAAGCGGGCGGGTTTGTGAAGAGAAATTCGCTGATGAGGAAAAGGAATTGCTTTATAATCTTGCCTTGCAGACCGCCGTTGCCATTGAAAATTCAAAGTTAAACGAAGACCGCGAGCGCACGTATTTTGAAACGATTTCAGCGCTGGCTATGGCAGTCGAAGCTAAAGATCCGTATTCACGCGGTCATTTGGATCGCGTCGCCAACCTGGCCGTAAGAATAGCGGAAGAAATGAATCTTTCAAAAGATGATGGGCTGGCATTACGGGATGCGGCCAAGCTTCATGATTTGGGGAAGATTGGCATTGTCGATGACATTCTGACTAAAAACGGGCCGCTGAACAAGGAAGAATCACTTTTGATGAAGAAGCATCCGGTGATCGGCGAAGGCATTATCAAGCCGATCCATTCCCTGAGTAATTTGTGCGATATCGTCCGCCACCATCATGAAAAACTGGATGGCAGCGGTTACCCTGATGGTTTGAAAGGTGATGAGATTTCTCTGTTGGTCAGGATTTTAACGGTCGCCGATATATTTGACGCGCTGACTTCGGATCGCCCCTATCGGAAAGCGTTGGTGTCGGTAAAGGCAATTAACGAAATGCGTTTAATGGGTGAGAAGATCGATCAAAAAATCGTTAATGTGCTGGAAAAAGTTATATGATGACGATCAAAAAATTAATTTTAATCATGCTTTTGATCGTTACAATCGCGTATTTTGGCCCTTATCTGTATCGTCATCATCTTACGACTCAGGCCAGGTTCAATGTGGAAGCCCTCGGCCGTTATGTGCGCTCGTATCATCTTGTAACCGGGGAACCTCTTCCCAGGCTGTCCGGACTTCCCAATATTCGTCTGGTTTCACCGTCAAACAGTCTTTCGTTTAAATCCGAAGATGTTAAGTCCGGGATTTCGCGCGGATATAGTTATGATTTAAAGCCAATTGATGAAAAGCGTTTTGTTATTTCCGCTTCGCCTTTATCCGGTTCCTTTGCTGAATTCGGGATGACGGAAGACATGAATTTGAGGGTGAATATCCACCAAATGGATCCCGAACCTGATTCATATGATGAAGTGAAAAAATGGCCGATTATCCCGTCTTTATATTCAATTATTACTGACATCGAAAGCAGTTGACGCTGTCAGCTCCTGTCCCTATAATAACAGCCTCAAAAGTTGGAGCTAAATTCGAAATTTCGATATAGTTTGAATGAAGTTGAATATTAGTGAATATTAGGGACAGACACTAATTAATAATTTTTTGTTCCGTCAAGTAACCAAGTGCGCCAGGTAAGGCAAAAACAGGTATCTGTCCCTAATATTCATATGTTGGCATTGCTAAAGATATTGATAGACGAGTTAAAGAGCATAATAATGGGAATGCTTGCCGATATACGAAATACCGCTGTCCAGTAAAATTGATACATAAAGAAGAAGTTGGCGATTATGCTAATGCCCGATTGAGAGAGAGACAGGTTAAAAAATTTTCCAGGTCTAAAAAGCTTGCGTTAATTAGTGACAAAAAAGATATCTTGGATTAAAGGGCTCGAGATCCTGAGTTGAGCGGAATTAAAGATTTCTCGCTTCGCTCGAAATCCTCGAAATTTGCGAAGCAAATTTCTCGGAGAGGTGTCTGAGTGGTTGAAGGTGACGGCCTCGAAAGTCGTTGTGGGCGCAAGCTCACCGAGGGTTCGAATCCCTCCCTCTCCGTTCTTCTTCGCTCCAAAATTTTGTCCCGACCAAAGGTCGGGACTACATTTGGGAGCTTCGAAGGACTTGTTGTTTTTGCGGTGTTTCACGTAGTCGTAATAAGGCTCAGAGTCAGTTGGTTCTTTGATTTTTGTCAGTTTATTGAAAATGGGTTCGTCTAGTGCGATAAGCCAGCCGGTGCTTCGTTTGCGGTAAAGTTTTATAAGTATCGATATTTCAACAGTTTGGCAGGTTCGCCTGGCGTCCGCGACTACCCGCCAGATTTTTGAGTGAACCCTCCGACGGAAGGGAAACTCTATTTTTTGCAGGGTAAATTAACAGGGAGGTGTGATGAATTACCGGATTATTCCCATTGTTAAAAAGGAAGACATTCCTGAAGAATACCGCGATACACCCATTGGATTGTTTTTGGAATATCATAATTTAGATCGTCCTTTTGACATTTATTCAGAAGCCCAGCTTCTGATCGGGATGTGTATGGATAACCGCAAGCATCTTCATATTCCGGAAAATTTTGCTTATATCATCAGATCGGGCGGCGCTAATATGCGTTACAGCGAGTTTAAGATTTCGTACTCAATCGCTGTGGGACAGGTAAGCCACATTGTTCTGATCGCTCACAACAATTGTGGAATGGTTAATCTCGTCTCAAGAAAAGAAGATTTTATTAACGGCTTGATCACGCGCGCAGGCTGGACAAGAGAGATGGCGCAGGAGCATTTTATGAATTTCGCGCCCCTTTACGAAATTGACAATGAGATTGGTTTTATTATCGGCGAAAAACACCGGTTAAGTCAAAAATACCCAAAGATCAAAATCGCCGCCATGTATTATCGGATTGAAGAAAATCAGTTGTACTGTATCGAAGAGAATTAATCATGAAAACATCAAGAATTATTTTTTTAACGTTAGCGATCGCCTTTCTTTCATTGGCTGATAAAGGCAGGGCGAGTGAAAAGCTTTTTTCCTGCCGTGATCCGGAAATGGGCGTGAGGTTTAAGTGCAGCCCGAACTGGCAGATCATGTTCGACGGCAACACCGATCTGTTTGTGATCGAGGAAGAACCGGAAGTTCTGCTGACGATCATCAGGGAACCCAGTCGTTTGATCAGTTTGTCCGAGTTAACCACAGACCGTTTACAAAGTTTTGGCCATTATGCGGACGGATTTCAGCGTGAATCGATATTGATCAACGAGATCCCCGCTGTCAAGGTCAAGGCTTTTGACAGGGCTTCTTCGGATATCCGTCTTACCGATATTTATCTGATCAGGAATGGCTATCTTTATAAAATTTTATTTTCTGTCGCTCCTCAAAACGAATGGAGCAAGTATCAGTTTGTCTTGCAGGAAGTCCTGAAAGAGTTTTCGTTTTTACCGCAAGAGGTTCTCCTGTCGGAAGAATAATGAAAAGAGGGATGAATGGAAATAGGAATTGTGGGACTGCCCAACGTGGGCAAATCTTCATTGTTCAACGCGTTAACCGGTGCAGGGATTGCTGCGGAAAATTTTCCGTTTACGACCATTGAACCGAATATCGGGATTGTTCCTCTTCCTGATGAACGGTTGAATGTTCTGGCCAGACAATTTAGCAGCGCCAAGGTCACGCCTGCGGGAATCCGTTTTGTCGATATTGCCGGATTAGTCAAAGGCGCCAGTCAGGGAGAGGGGCTTGGGAACAAGTTTCTATCGAATATCCGGGGTGTTGACGCCATTTGTCATGTCATCCGGTGTTTCAGGGATGAAAATGTTGTGAACGTAATGGGAGACCTTGATCCGATCAGGGCGGAGGACGTTATTGAGACGGAATTGCTTCTGGCCGATCTTCAACAGGTGCAGAAGGCTCTGGAACGGGCGCAGAAAAATGCCAAGTCCGGGGAGAAAGCGGCCAGGGATAAGGTAACAGCGCTTGAGGAGATTTTGAATAAATTTGATCAGGGCGTTCCCGCGCGTCTACAGCAGATTCCGGAAGAGATTGAAGCGGAGTATAAATTTTTGACATCCAAACCGATTTTGTATGTCATCAATACCGATGAAAACGGCGTGGATGAGGCGCTGATCGCCCCTTTGCGGGAACGGGCCGCGGGGGAGGGCGCAGGTATGATTTCTTTGTGCACCAAACTTGAGGCGGAGATCCTGGAACTTCCGGAAGAAGAACGCAAGGCTTATTATGAAGAAGCGGGAATTATTTCTCCGGGATTAAGCCGTTTGGCACAGGCAGGCAAAGAGCTTCTCCATCTGGTTTGTTTTTTTACAGCGGGGCCCCAGGAGACCCGGGCCTGGCTTATCCCGCAGGGAACAACGGCCGTAAAAGCAGCTGGTAAAATCCATAGCGACATTGAACGCGGTTTTATCCGCGCCGAAATTTACAAGTATGATGACCTGGTGCGTCTCGGCGATTATTCTGCCGTTAAAGAGGCGGGATTGGTGACCCTTGAAGGCAAGGAGTATGAGATGCGGGACGGGGATGTGGTTTATTTCCGATTCAGTGTTTAATGAATTTGCTCTTGTTTAGCCGTCTAACTTTGGTAAAATTATTAAAATTTGTATCAGCATTTTTGGTATATAAATCAGTATGAAAAAAATAATATTAAAAGCCGTTAATTTTTTAACCGAAGATATCTGGCGTATTCGTTCAGATAAACTTCCCCGCTCAAAATCATTCTTACTTCGGCAGCTCCGGATTATCGTGCTGGCGATAAAGGGATTTGACGAAGATAAATGCCAGCTTCGTGCAGCATCGCTGACTTTTTTCACCCTGTTGTCAATCGTCCCGATGGTTGCCATGGCATTCGGTGTCGCCAAAGGGTTCGGATTCGAGAATAATCTTCAGGCCGTGTTGATGGAACGATTCCCGGGGCAGGAGGAAGTAATCTCCCGGATCATCGAGTTCGCCCAGTCGTTATTGCGAAATACCCAGGGCGGAATTATCGCCGGGGTAGGTGTGGCCATTCTGTTCTGGACGGTTATTAAGGTGCTGGGGAATATCGAAAATTCATTTAATGAGATTTGGGGAGTTAAACATTCCCGCACTTTAGCACGCAAGTTCAGCGATTATTTGTCGATCATGCTGATCGCTCCGATCTTGCTGATCCTTTCGAGCAGTCTGACTGTTTTGATTACCAGTCATGTGACTATGGTGGTTGAGCGGATTTATTTTCTGGGGCCTTTTGCCGCGGCCCTTTTATTGAGCCTGAAAATTCTACCGTTTGTTTTTCTCTGGATACTTTTTACCTTTGTTTACACGTTCATTCCAAACACCAGAGTGTCGTTTCGATCCGGTTTTCTTGGCGGTCTTGTGGCGGGAACGATTTATCAGATCGTTCAATGGATGTATATCAGCTTACAAATCGGGACTTCCCGTTACGGGGCTATTTACGGAAGTTTTGCGGCCTTGCCGTTGTTCCTGGTCTGGCTCCAGCTCAGCTGGACCGTGCTGCTGTTCGGCGCCGAGATTTCTTTTGCGGAACAGAACGTTGAGACGTATGAGTTTGAGCCTGACTGCCTGAAAGTAAGTAATTATTTTAAACGCCTTCTGGCATTGAGGATAACGCATTTGTGCGTGAGGAATTTTTCAGCCGCCAAAACACCGTGGACCGCGGCTCAAATTTCACACCGTCTTGAAACCCCGATCCGGCTGGTCAGGCAGATCCTCTTTGAATTAACGGAGGCGGGAGTGCTCGTGGAAGTGGTGGTTGCGGGTTCTGATGAGATATCGTATCAGCCGACGAAAGATATCAATCATCTGACTGTTGCGGACGTGATGGAATTACTGGACGCCCATGGGATCGATAACATTTCGGTTGAAGACAGTGAAGATCTGCGTAAAATACGTTCCGTGCTTGAGACTTTTGCCCAACGAAATAAGAAGTCCGAAGCGAACATCTTATTAAAGAACCTTGAGTGAAAAAAGGGGGAGCAAATGCTTGAAAAACTCGGTTTGATTGAAGCAGGAAGTTTTCTGATTCGACTCACGTTATCATTCACGTTTTTCGTTGGGATCTTTTTGATGGTTTCCCGTGAAGCTGTGAGGTGTTTGAACCGCGATTTTCAACGCGAACTGGGGTGGCGAAAATATATCATTCCCCAATTGGAAAGAAAAGGATTCTTTTTTATCGACGCTTTTGTTTTAGAACATGCAGTCTGGGTGGGCGCGGTTATCACGGTGGCGTCGTTTATTTTGTTATTGATTCATAAAACGTAAGGCCGGACTCAGAGACGGTAGCCGGGGTTGATCAATCATTTGACGTTTGTTGTCCGATATTTGAAAATCAGATAGTTGTTTAAATAATTTAGCTGTTAGTTCGTCTGGCCAGAAAATATCTGAAAAATTGAAAATTTGGAGAGGTGGCCGAGTGGCTGAAGGCGCACGCTTGGAGAGCGTGTGAGGGTCAAACCTCCCAGGGTTCGAATCCCTGCCTCTCCGTTCTTCTTCGCTCAAATACTTCGCTCACTTCGTTCGTTTCGTGTTTGAGCTTCGAAGAACTGGTTTTGAAAGCATGGTAGACGAGACAGGGGGGCGGCGAGTGTGATTTTCGTGCCGAGATTTGAAAAATAAACCAGCGAGAAAACCTGCCGTGATTTATGTAACGATCACCTTTAATTCCCGACTTAATTATAGAAATAATCATTAATTGAGAAACGCCATGGACATCTACGATAAATGGATTGAGGCTTTAAAAAATACGCAGATCATCAGGCCGAGGGTCAGTTCCCTGCATTTTGATACCGACACCCCGATGCCGTATGTCTTTTTGGGAGAATCGTCGGTAAATCACGGCGACACCGTGGTCCGTAAAGGGGAAGTCAGCATCAGGAAACCATCGCTGATCCTGCCTGCGAATATGCCCCAGTTGGAAGGTTTTGAATTTGAAGGAGGCGGCAGCCTTCCGGACTCCATTGCCAATTTTTTTATTGTCCGGGGCATCAGCATTCCTTCCTATCATTACAACAACAAGACCGTCCAGATCGATGTCTTTGAAGGCCGATTGTCAAAAGCTATTGCTTTTTACCGGGATGAATTGCAGCGGACCGAGGATGTGACCGCAGGGCTTGTCGCCGGTCCGGAAGACTGCTGGCAATTTTCGATTTTGTTGTATAATTGTTCCCAGGTTGTTAAAAATGCGGACCGTGATATTCAGCGTTTGCTAGACGAGTTTCGCCGGAATACGGACAAGTAAAGCGCGGAGGTTTCTATGCTGCGGAGAGCTGCGGTTGTTTTCATTTCCATCATTTTCGTCCTTCTGGTTTTCAGTATTTCCAGCCATGCCCAGATTGTCGCCACCCGGCGGCATGTTCTTGATAACGGACTGACGGTTCTGGTTTCCGAAATGCCGTCGAGTTCCACGGTCTCTGTTTACGGACTTGTGAAAACCGGTTCCGCCCGGGAAGGGGAATTTCTGGGAGCGGGCCTTTCTCATTTCATGGAACACATGCTGTTCAAAGGGACTGCGCGCCGCGGGGTCGGCGAGATCTCCAATGAAATCCAGTCTCTTGGCGGAACGATCAATGCCTCCACGCATTTCGATTTTACGATCTACACCCTGACCGTTCCCAAAGAGCATTTTGATAAGGCCGCGGACATTCTGGCGGACATGCTGATGCACGCCAGGTTCGATCAGACTGAACTCGAGCGCGAGATTGAGGTAGTGCTGAGTGAAATCAGGATGTACCTCGATCGACCGGAACGGATGCTGAGCAACATGGTTTTCGAAACCGTTTATATCCGTCATCCTTACCGTATCCCGGTCATCGGCTATGAAGATTTGTTAAAAAGCCTGACGCGTGAAGATTTTCTGACATATTACCGCCGGGAATACGTTCCGAATAACATGATTATTGCGATCGCCGGAAACGTGACTGACGCAAAAGCGCTGGCCGCCATTCAAAATTTGTTCAAGGCTTATCCCAGGGGGCCGTATTTGCCCGATGCAGTTCCGGAAGAACCGGATCAGCTTTTTGCGAGGCAACAGGTGAGATATTATCCGACTGATGTCGTCCGCATGTCGGTTTCTTATCCCGGCGTAAGCATTCACGAGGAAGATATGCCGGCGCTTGACGCACTGGCCGACATACTCGGTTCCGGTCAAAGTTCCCGGCTTTACCGGTCGTTGCGCGAGCGGCTCAAACTGGTCCATTCAGTGTCCGCGTCGGATTTTACCCCCCAGGATCCCGGCCTTTTTGAAATCGAAGCTACCTTTGAGCAGGACAACGCCGAAGAGATCATCAAGGCGATCGATGACGAGATCGCGGCCTTGATACAGGACGGGGTGAGGCCGGAGGAGCTTGAAAAAGTCGTCAACAATTCTTTGAAGTCACTTTTTTTGACCGAACTGGAGCCGTGGGGAGTCGCTTATCGCACCGCCGTGGATGAAGCAGTGGCGGGAAAGCATGATTTTACAAAATGGTATGTCGGGGCGCTTCAGCGTTTGACTCCGGAAGATATCGTCCGTGCCGCTGAAAAATATTTAAACTCCGGCAAACGCAATGTCGCGCTCTTGAAACCGCAGTCCATGAAGCCGGCCGAATCCGCGGCCGAAATGGCCGGGGAAACGAAAAATAAAATCGAAAAGATTGTCCTGATCAACGGCCTGACGGTGTTGCTGCGCGAAGACCATTCCGTGCCGATGGTCTGGCTGAACCTGGTCTTTAACGGCGGGCTTTACGCTGAGCCGGAAGAGTTGAACGGCCTGTCCAGTTTAATGACCAGGGTGTGGCCGAAGGGTTCAAAAAGATTTTCCAAAGAAGAGATCGCGAGGCAGACGGAACAAAAGGCGGTCTCTTTTTCGACGTTTACCGGGAACCAGAGCATGGGATTCCGGATGGACTTTATGAAAAAGGACATGGATTTTTCCATGGGGTTGCTTTATGACGCGGTGACGAATCCATTATTTTCAACTGATGTGATTCAGGATGAACAGAAACGCATTTACACGGAAATCAACGCCCGCAATGACGACATCGATGAGATTGCCTCGATCGCTCTTCATGAACGCTTATTCGCCGGACATCCTTTCGGGATGACCTTGCTGGGGACCCGCGAGAGCGTATCACGAATCGGGCGGGAGGATGTTTTTAAATTTTATCAGCGGTATGCCGCACCCGGGAACTCGGTCCTGGCTGTTTTCGGCGATTTTGACCGTGAGGAATTGCTGAAAAAGATCAAGGCTTCCTTTGGCAAGTGGAATGCCGAATCGCTTCCTCTTGAAACCCATGACGTCAGGCCGATCACAGAAAAGGTAACGTCTGTTGTCTTTGACGAGAAAGAGCAGGCGATGGTCATGACAGGATTTCAGGCGGCAGGTTTTTATGATGCAGACAGGTATGGACTCGAACTGATGGCCGCGATTTTAGGGTATCCTTTCAAGGGACGCATGTTCACCCGGATCCGTGAGGCCAGGGGGCTGGCCTATACGCTGGGGGGCGGATATGCGCCAATGAGGGATAGCGGAGAAATTATTTTTCAAGTGCTGACCCAGCCGTCCTCGGCGGAAGAAGTCCGCACGCTTTTATCATCCCTGATCCTTGACCTTCAGAAAGAGCAGATCAGTCAGCAGGAGCTTGACGATATGAAGGCGTACCTGATAGGAAGGTTCCAGCGCTCAATTGAGACGAACGGCGGGCTGTCGTTTTCGTCGGCTTTGGATGAGTTGTATGGACTGGGATATGATTATCATGAGCGCTATATTGAGGAAATCAGGGCAGTTACGGTTGATGATATTCAACGTCTGGCGAATCAATATTTGAGCCTTGAACAGGCCGTTGAAGTGACCGTTCTGCCGGATTCTTTTAAAAATCCGGCCGGGTCGCCGGCGGTTTCCGGGCAGGAATGACAGCTCGTTAATGTTAAGGGCCCGTTGTCCATCGTCCATGATCCATTTTTCATTATCAGAAGTTTTTAGTCACATTTCATATTTACAGCTTTTGAATTGAATGTTACATTATTTTAAACAAGTCTTGAAATTTAGAATCAAAATTCGAAACCGGTTAATTTCAGAAGTCTGAGTTTAATGAACGAGGAGAGTTAATGCTGGATCCCTTGAAAATGGTGGAGCTGGAATCAACGCTTGCCGAGCTATTGATGGGCCGTCTTCATTTGCTGCAGAGCCATAGTCAGAGAGTTAAGATTGTTTCCGACGGGCTTTGTGAAATCCTGGGACAGGACAAGAGCGGACATTTCAAGAAGGAGATGGAGGTCCTCGATTCGGAGCATGAACGCAAGGCATTCATCAGCGAATTCCTTTCGTACGGGCTGATCCGCGATCTGCTTAGTGATTTTGACGTTGAGGATATTATCATTAATTCTCTCAAACCGATTTATATCCATCATTCTGAAAAAGGCCTTGTTTCGGTCAACCGGTCGTATTCTTCCATTGAAGAACTCGATCTTTTCATTAAAAAACTGATCCTTTTTTCCGGCAGGACCCAGTGGACCAATATCATGGACCTGGAACTGCCTAACCTTGAAGGGCGCGTCAATATTATCCGTTCTCCTTTCGGCCCCCAGTTAACCATTACCAAGGCGAAGACATCACCTTTAAGCGTGCTCGAAATGATCAAACGCGGGGCTCTGAATTATGAGGTCGCGGCCCAGTTATGGTTGTATCTGGACGGGATGTCGATCCGGCCGGCTAATATTATTATCGCCGGAGGACCCGGTGTCGGGAAAACAACGCTTCTTAATTCTCTGTTAAGTTTTATTCCGGAAAAAGATCGTATCGTGGTGATGGAAGACACTCTTGAATTGAACACGGATTTTGAGGAAAGTTGTTCGCGCCTGGAAAGCGGCGAGGGGCTTACGCTGGCGGATTTGGTCAAAAACAGTTTGCGGATGCGACCCGAACGTATTATCGTCGGTGAGGTCCGCGGGGAAGAGGCGCGCGACATGATTACGGCCGTGAATATCGGAAAATACTGCATCGGCACTATCCATGCCCTGACATCCCGGGAAGCGATCATGCGTCTCCAGAATGAGCCAATGAATATTCCGAAAGAGCTGGTCCGGCTGATCGATGTTTTTGTGGTGCTCAAACGTTATCATGTATGCGGAAAGGTCGCCCGCGTGATCGATGAAGTCAGCGAAACCAGCGGGATGGAGCAGGAGAAGGTTTTACTGTCTCAGATTTACAAGTATGATTATGAAACTGACACGATCAAGCAGGTCGCGACAAGCACTGTCTTTCGTGACCGTTTGGCCAGGGAGGCGGGACTGCTTCCGAAGGACATCATCCTGGAAGTTCAGCTCCGCGCGCTTTTGCTCAAAGAGCTTTTGGAACGGGGCCATACTACCATGAAAGAGGTAACTGCATTTTGCCATGCCTACAATAAAAACCCTGACCTCGCTGTTGAAAGTCTGGGTCTGAGCCGCGATAACCTTCTTGGAAAAGAGTATATGGCAGATCGCCGAAAACGCTTCGCGTGTTGATTTTTTTCCTCAAAAAAAATTTGACGAATGATGTAAAATGTAGTAAAACTGATGGCCTTAATAGGCGATGGATAAGTAAGCACAAGCTGTAATATGTGACATAATCATTGACATTACTGCGCCTGTAGCTTCCGCCAACAAGCTTTGGCGGACCCGCCTCTGGCGGGCAATGGTGAACTTCAAGGATTAATAATAATCCTTTAATTTTGACATTACTGCGCCTGTAGCTTCCGCCAACAAGCTTTGGCGGACCCGCCTCTGGCGGGCAATGGTGAACTGATCAAGGATTAATAATAATCCTTTAATTTTGACATTACTGCGCCTGTAGCTTTCGCCAACAAGCTTTGGCGGACCCGCCTCTGGCGGGCAATGGTGAACTTCAAGGATTAATAATAATCCTTTAATTTTGACATTACTGCGCCTGTAGCTCAATTGGATAGAGCATCTGTCTACGGAACAGAAGGTTAGAGGTTCGAGTCCCCTCAGGCGCGTTTTTTAAAAACACAGATTTTTCAGGCGATCTGTACTAATATATGTCCCCAAAAAAAGAGTACAAAACCGTTCCTTTCAGCAACGAAACAGTTTGGCAGCATTTCCCTTTCCAGGATGATCCCGTTTTTCTAAGACAGTTGTTAAGTCATATCGGTGATGAATTTTTGATCATCGACTCCGGCGGCAAGATTATTTTTGCCAATGACGCAGCCGTAGAAGGTTTCGGCTACTCGCGGAAATCAATTCTTCAAAAGCATGTTTTTGATTTGCTTGCTCAAAAAATATCCTTCCGGCAATGGAAGGAGAAATATCTTGAACCGTTAAAACGGCGCGGTGAACCCGTTTCTTTCCGTCTGGAGCGCAAGTCAAAAAGCGGGGTTCCCCGTATCCTTGATGTCACAACCGTTTATGTCACTTATGATAATACCGGATTTATTCTTTCCATGGGCCGGGATGTAACCAGGCAGATCCAGTTGCAGCGTTCGCTGCACGGGTCAAAGAATTTATACCGTTTCCTGACGGAAGGGGCGCACGAGGGCATCGCCGCTGTCGAAAAGTCCGGACAGTTTATTTATGCCAATAACGCCCTTCAGGAGATGATCGGCCTGGCCCAGGGTGAGTACAGGGACAGGTGTTTTCTGGAGTTCGTTCACCCGGCATCTCACAAAAAGGCAAAAGAGATTTTTGCTAAAGCGAAAAAGGGCATTGAGCTGATTCATGAAGAGATCGAGGCAAGGACCACAACCGGAGAGATCGTGCCGCTGGAATTGAGTGTGACGCCCTTTATTAAGGGCGGGGAGGTCGCCACGATCCACCTGATTGTCCGGGATTTGAGACCGAGGCAGACCATGCAGCAGATGAAGCATCAGAATGAGAAGATGGATGCCCTGCGGTATTTTATTGCCGGCGCTGCCCAGGAGTTGAGGAATCCCCTGATGTGGGTGACTAAGCGGGCCGACGGGATACTGAAGAAATACGGTCAGCGGGATTTTGAATATATCAGCTTTCAGGATTTTAAAGATATATTTCTGAATATTGAAACCATCCGCGACCAGGCCAGGTATTGTTTTGAAACGTCCGAGCGCCTCATGGCCATGGGGCAGAAACGGAACGGGATTTTGCGGCACCACTGCAATCTGAACCGGGTGGTTAAAGAGGTTTTGCGCGACAAGAAAACGCATATTCATCAGCATGAGGTCCAGGTTAAGGCGGCATTGACGACAGGCGCGGCCGAGGTCCGGATGAGAGCGGTTGATGTGATGCAGGTCGTTCATAACCTCATTGATAATGCCGTTCAGGCCATGCCGTCGGGGGGTGTTTTAACGGTTAAAACCAGTTTCGCTCCCAAAGAGGAAGGCATTGCCCTTGAGATTAAAGACCAGGGCGTGGGCATCTCCGAAGATCACATGCCGCATATTCTTGAGCCCTTTTTTACGACCAAGGTGAGAGGGACAAACAAAAACTCCGGACTCGGACTTCCGATTGTCTACAGTCTTATCGATGCCGTACAGGGAAAGATACAGATTACGAGCAGTCTGCGCAAAGGCACTGTCGTAAAAGTTATTCTGCCTGTTTACAAGTCCAGGAACAGACGATGATCGACGACTGCGATCCTTTTTTCATGCAGGAAGCGCTGAAGCTGGCCAAACGGGCTCAAGAGGCGGACGAAGTTCCTGTGGGCGCGGTGATCGTTTACAAGGAACAGATCATTGCGCGGGCTTTCAACCAGGTGGAACTGCTCAAAGATCCGACCGCGCACGCTGAAATGATCGCGATCACCCAGGCGGCGAGCCATTTGAATCAGAAGTGGCTTAACGAATGTGTGTTGTATGTGACTCTGGAGCCGTGCAGCATGTGCGCCGGGGCGCTGGTTCTGGCAAGGATCGGGCGGATTTGTTTTGGTGCGTTTGACCCAAAAGCCGGGGCCTGCGGTTCAGTGATTAATCTGGCCGAACACCCCCGGTTAAATCACCGCATCATTGTGAACGGCGGGGTGCTGCAGGAACCGTGCGCGGCTTTTTTAACGAATTTTTTTGAAAAGAAAAGGGCGGACGGGCGCAAGTGACGGCCGGCTTGAAGGCAGCCGAGGTCAATCGCGCGGCCGGGAATGCGGTCGACGGTGAAGTGAGTCTAATTTTTTGGAAAATGTAGAGGTTGTTGAAAATAGTGCTTGCGAAAAGACAGCCTTCGTTTTATTCTAGTATTCCGAACTTGCGCAATTTTCGCAGCGCAAAATGCCATTGCAAATATTTCTGGAGAGGTGCCGGAGTGGTCGAACGGAGCTGCCTGCTAAGCAGTTGACCTGAGCAATTGGGTCCCTGGGTTCAAACCCCAGCCTCTCCGTAAATTTTAAAAGCCCCTTTGGGGCTTTTAAATTATCTGCAACTGCGGCGAGCCGGGTGACCAGGGAATTGAACCGATAAAGAAAATCTAAAAAAAGGCTTGTTGCCTTGCGGACTTCTTTTTACAATGAATTCATTCATTTAAAAAGAAGGCGCATGAACACCATGTCGAAATTCACCATTTCTTCAGCTCTCCTGTTAATCTTTATTTCTTTTGATTCCGGTCCCTGTGCGGCCGCATCCTGGGGCCGTTCACACGAAATCACCGAAGCGTTGAATCGTCATGAATGTAAACAGTCATCCATGGGCTGGTCCGACCTTTGTGAGGTTGGTTCTTACCGCCCCCGCCAGACTACGGTGACTGACGCCCTGGATCGGTATGAAACATCATCGAAAAAAAGCCGCGTTACCTCGGGTCGGGTTCAGGTGCCGTCCGCACCTGCTGAGGCGCCTGTTTCTTCATCCGGTGTTCTGCTGCCTGCGTCCCAGGTTTCCGTGCCCCGGGTTTCTGCGGCTGAAATTCCTTCAGGTACGACTCTGGTTGCCAAGAACCAGCCGGCAGTCGTAAGAACCACCGACTTGCTCGTCGATCCGGGTGAGGCTGTTGTTTCGCCCGATACCGTCCAGACAGAGGCGGCTGAAAAGCCGGATACCCTGGCCGCGCGGTATTTTGACCCGGACAATCCCCAGAATGAATTTGAAATGGGGACTGAGGTTTTTGATTACAGCTATCGCGAAGAAGGGTTCATGAAACTCGACGGCATGATGTATGGTGTTTTTTTAAACTACCAGCATCGTTACCGGGAAAACCCGGCGATTAATTCGGCAAAAGAATTTTTCAGGTCCGGCGGCAACATCAATCTTTTAAAATTCGACGCCCGTGTTTCCGGAGGTAATGACATTAAATACCGATCTGAAGGCACGGGTAGTCTTGAAGATGAGAAACATTATGCCTTTGAAACCCGGCTTATGGCCGGATATGAATTTCCATGGAAAACGCGCAGCCGGGTGATAACGCCTTACGCCGGCCTGGGCTACCGATATCTGCTTGACGATAACGGAGGGCGCCGGTCTACGACGGGTCACTGGGCCTATGACCGTGAGTCGCACTATTTTTATATTCCGATGGGCGTCCAGGCCGAACATGTTTTTATCAGCGGTTGGAAAACACGGTTGAACCTTGAATTCGACTGGTTTCTCGGCGGCCGCCAGTATTCGCATCTTGAAGACGTTCCCGGCTATACCCAGACCCTGTACAATAAACAGGAAAAAGGTTACGGCCTGCGCGGATCATGGCGCCTGGCCAGGGAAGGGGAGCACGTCGAGTTTTTTATTGAACCCTTTGTTCGCTACTGGAGTATCCAGAATTCCCAGCCCGGCTATTCAACTGACACCGCCGGCATCGAACCGCGCAATCGCACCGAGGAATACGGCGCGCGCCTGGGAGTAAAATTTTAACGCGACCCGGGCGCCAAAAAACAAACTAATTTGCAGAGACGAGGTGCCGGCAGGCTGGCCTCGTCTCTACCTTTTCAGGAGCAGTATTGTATGGAAGAAAAATATATCCGCATAATTGCGTCGGAGTTATCGCTGCCGGCTAAGAGTGTTCTTTCCACCGTCAATCTTCTGGATGAGGGAAGCACTGTTCCGTTTATTTCCCGATACCGCAAGGAGGCGACCGGAAGCCTTGATGAAGTTCAAATCACTTCGATCCGCGACCGGATCAACCAGTTGCGGGAACTGGACAAACGCCGCGAGGCGATCCTGAAATCCCTGATCGAGCAGAAAAAACTTACCGACGAACTCAAAGATAAAATCATGGCCGCCGGGACCCTGAGCGTTCTTGAGGACATTTATCTTCCGTACCGTCCCAAACGCCGCACCCGCGCTACTATCGCCAGGGAAAAAGGGCTCGAACCATTGGCGGAAAAGATTTTTGCCCAGACCGATTTTGATATCATCGAAGAGGCCGCGCGCTATATCGACGAAGAGAAGAAGGTCGCAAACTACGAGGAAGCGCTGGCCGGCGCCCGCGATATCATCGCCGAATGGATCAATGAGAATGCCGAAGCCCGCGCTGAGCTCAGGGAGCTGTTTTTCGAAAAAGGCGAATTCGTTTCGCATGTCGTGCGCGGCAAGGAGCAGGAGGCGGTCAAATTCAGGGATTACTTTGACTGGCATGAACCGGTCAAGACCATCCCCTCGCACCGGATGCTCGCTGTCCGGCGGGGAGAAAAAGAATCCATGCTGGTTCTCCGGGTGACGGTTCCGGAAGACGAGGCCCTCAGGATCCTCGAAAGCCGGTTCCTGAAATCAGATAATGATGCTGGTCATCAGGTCCGGATGGCCATCGCGGATTCGTTTAAACGTCTTTTATCCCTGTCCATGGAAACCGAGGTGCGCGTGGCCGTTAAGGCCAGGGCCGACGAGGAGGCCGTGCAGGTTTTTAAAATAAATCTGCAGCAGCTGCTCATGGCCCCCCCGCTGGGGCACCATCGCGTGATGGCGATCGATCCGGGCTTCCGCACCGGATGCAAGATCGTCTGTCTGGATGAGAACGGCAAATTTCTGGTTAACGAAACCATTTTCCCGACCGGTTCCGAACTTCAGCATGAACAGGCCGGGCGGGTGATTAAAGACCTTTGCCAGCGTTTTAAAATCCAGTTCGTCACCATCGGTAACGGGACCGCGTCCCGGGAGACCGAGGATTTTGTCCGGTCGGCCGGTCTGCCCGGCGATATTCATGTAATGGTCATCAATGAAAGCGGGGCCTCGATTTATTCCGCTTCAGAGGTCGCGCGCGAGGAATTTCCTGATTTTGACGTTACGGTCCGCGGCGCGATTTCCATCGGCCGCCGTTTGATGGATCCTCTTGCCGAACTTGTCAAGATTGACCCCAAATCCATCGGCGTGGGTCAGTACCAGCATGACGTTGACCAGACACTGCTCAAGCGTTCGCTCGACGACACCGTTATCAGCTGTGTCAACCAGGTCGGCGTTGAACTCAATACCGCCAGCAAACAGTTGCTGACTTACGTTTCCGGTCTCGGGCCGACCCGTGCCCAGGCCATTGTGGATTACCGCGAAACCAGGGGCGCGTTCAAAACCCGGGAAGACCTGCTTTTGGTCAGCGGACTTGGCCCCAAGGCTGTCGAACAGGCAGCCGGTTTCCTCAGGATCCGCGAAAGCGCCAATCCCCTGGATGCCAGCGCCGTTCATCCTGAAAGTTACGGCATCGTCGACAAAATGGCCGCTGATTTAAATTGTTCAATCTCGCAGCTGATGCGTAATGACGCCCTGCGAAAACGCATCGACTTGAAAAAATATGCGAGCGAAACCGTTGGGCTTCCGACCCTGGAAGATATTTTGCAGGAACTCGCCAGGCCCGGACGCGATCCGCGCAAGAAGTTTGAAATTTTCAAATTTAAAGAAGGCGTAACCAGACCGGAAGATCTGAAACCCGGGATGAAATTGCCCGGCATTGTGACCAACGTGACCAATTTCGGCGCCTTTGTCGATATCGGCGTGCATATGGACGGGTTGGTTCATATCAGCCAGCTTTCAGACCGCTACATCAAGGATCCGAACGAGGTTGTCCATGTTCACCAAACGGTCGAAGTCACGGTCCTTGAGGCCGATCTGGCACGCGGCCGCATCGCCCTTTCGATGAAAAAAGACCTGCGCCAGTTTTTTAAGTAGAGAGCGGCAGCCCGCATCTGGCAGCTGGATGCAAAGTTGTCAGAAAAGTCCGTTGACATGACTCCAACTCCCCGTTAAGATATTTTCATCACTTCAAAGGAGTCCCGTTGATTAAAAAGATTTCCCTTTTTACAGGAAGCGCGTTACTGCTGTTTTTCGTGTTGTCCCGTCTGGTTCCGCCCGGGACTGATGTAGCCCGTGGAATTACCATCGGCGACGTTTTTAGTTTTTACGCCCGGGACTATTTTGTCCAGAAGGTATGGATGACCGTCGCCATGGCGATTATCGCCTACGGCGTTCTTTTTATCCTGATCCGGGTTATCAACCGCAGGGTCGAAAACCTAAAATCCCGTCATACGATCCGTAAAAACGCGGTTTACCTGATCAATTTTCTTCTGCTGATCGCTGTCATTTTTGTCTGGCTTCAGCGACTTAATTCTTTAAGCATTTTTCTGGGGTTCGCCAGCGCGGGTCTGGCCCTGGCCCTGCAGGAGGTTATCCTTGCCATCGCAGGCTGGTTTTTGATCATCGCCCGGCATCCGTTTGAGGTGGGGGACCGTATCGAAATAGCCGGAGTCAAAGGGGATGTCATCGATATCCGGGTGCTGCAAACCTCGCTTCTGGAAATCGGCAACTGGGTAGACGCCGACCAGAGCACGGGCCGGATCGTGAACATCCCGAACAGTTTTGTTTTCAAAAATCCGAATTTTAATTATAATCGCGGGTTCGAATTTATCTGGAATGAAATCCCTTTTATGCTGACGTTTGAAAGCGACTGGAAGCGGGGCCGCGAGATCCTGCTGACCCATGCCCGCAAAATAGCGGAAGGTCTTGAGGATACGGTCAGGAGCAAGATCCAGATGATGACCAACCGCTACATGATTTATTATGAAAAATTCACGCCGATCGTTTACGTTGACATCAAGGATAACGGAATTCGTTTGACCCTGCGTTATTTGACCGAGGCCAAACAACGGCGCTCGACAACCGACGAGCTTTGCCGCAACATCCTGGATGATTTCGTGAAGGAACCGAACGTCAGTCTGGCGTATCCGACTTATCGGATCGTGCAGTCTTAGCGCCGAACAGTGGCTGCGCGAGATGCAGGCAGCCAGTTGAAAATTGCATTAAAAATTTTTTAGAGAGGTCTTTTATGTCGTACCTGGTTCTTGCCCGAAAATACCGTCCCGCGACTTTCGATGAAGTAACCGGACAAGCTCATATTACCGGAATTTTAAAAAATGCCGTCGCCTCCGGCCGTTTGGGGCAGGCTTATCTGTTCTGCGGCCCCCGCGGTATCGGTAAAACATCGTGCGCCCGTATTCTGGCCAGGGCCTTAAACTGCGAAAAAGGAATTACGGCCGAACCGTGCGGAATGTGCAGCGCCTGCGAGGCCATCGCCCAGGGAAACAATTTCGATGTCCTTGAGATCGACGGGGCCTCTAACCGCGGGATCGATGAGATCCGCGCCATCCGCGAGAATGTCAAGTTCGCCCCCGGTTACGGACGTTTCAAGATTTATATAATTGATGAAGTTCATATGCTGACGGCCGAGGCGTTTAACGCGCTGTTGAAAACGCTGGAAGAACCTCCCGAACACGTCAAATTTATTTTCGCCACCACTGACCCGAATAAACTGCCGGCCACGATCATCTCCCGCTGCCAGCGGTTTGATTTTAAACGGATTTCTTTCAGCGAATTGTGCGAATCACTGAAGCGCATTGCCGGTAAAGAAAAGATCGTAGTCGACGCGGAAGCGGTTTACGCGATTGCCAAGGCGGCGAAAGGGAGTTTTCGCGACGCGCTGAGCATCCTTGATCAGGTCGGCGCTTTGAGCGAGCGCGATATTAAAGGCGATGATGTGTACGGTATGCTGGGTCTGGTCGAAATGGAGATGATATTCACGCTGGTTGACTCGCTGGGAAGCGGCAACTGCGTCGCCGCGCTCAACGTGTTTGACTCGATCATTGATAAGGGAAAGGACGTCAAACAGCTCGACAAGGATTTGCTCGAACATTTCCGGAACCTGATGGTAATCAAATTGGCCGGCCCGTCGGTGGAACAGATCAGGGAAATGGGAAAGCTCCTGGATTATCCGGCCGAGATCAAAGACCGCTTCCTGAAACAGACCCGGCTTTTTGAACTGAATGAAATTCTGGCGGCCATCGACATTTTTATCGAAGCGCAGGAGACCGCGCGGGTGATGGAATCCGAGCGCGCTCCCATGGAAATCGCTTTCGCAAAACTGACATTGATCCTTAACCGCAGGCCCGGGCCGGCGGCCGTCGCCGTGGAAAATCTGCCCGATGACAGTGACAGGGAAGCGCCCGCTGCCGTCAATATTATCCGGAACCAGAAGGGGCAGATCAACGCGTCGGAGAATGAAGGATCTGAACAGGAAATTCCGGCCGATCATGAAGCAGCAGGCCGATTGCCGGAAGAGTTGGACCGCGATGAGCCGGAGGAGGCCGAAGAATCGGGAATGCCGGGTGAGCCGCAGACGGCGGCCCGGCCGGAAATGACACTGGCCGGCGTGATTGAGGCCTGGAGCGCGTTGACTTACGCTGTTTCGCGGGAGCGGATGTCGCTGGCGACCTATCTCCAGGAGGGCGTGCCGGTAAAAGTGCAGGACAATAAATTAATGATTGCGTTTTCGCCGGCGAATATCTTTTTTAAAGAATCGCTGGATTCAGAAGATAACAAGCGGTTGGTCGAGGGTATTTTTTCCACCCACTTAAAACAACCGGTGGTTGTAAGATACAGCATTGCGGATAACGCCGTTCCCGTCGTTTCAGAAAAGGACGGTTCCGACGTCAAGGATGTGCTGGAAACATTCGACGGGAAAATCACGTCGAGATGGCATAATGAATAACTTTGAGGAAAAACGAAAAGCGAAGGGCGAGAGGAGAACAACCCAAAAGATAAATCGGGAAGTTAACAGTTAAAGGCGGACAAAGAGATCTTTGATTCTTCCCTTTTCCCTTTTCACTTTTCCCTTTTCGCTTATCGTTTTATAAGGTTATATGTATCCCAAACTCGTTGAACAAATAATTGAACTTTTTGCCAGATTCCCCGGGGTGGGGAGGCGGAGCGCCGAGCGCATGGTGTTTTGGCTCATGAACCGTCCGCCCGATGATGCGCATGAGCTGGCGAAGGCCATGGTCCGCCTTAAAGAGGAAATGCGTTTTTGTCCTCAATGTAACAGCCTGACGGACAAAGACCTTTGCCCGATTTGCCAGGATGAGCGGCGGGACCGGTCAATCATTTGCGTGGTGGAGAATCCGAAAGATCTGATCGCGATTGAGCGGACCGGAGTTTATAAAGGGCTTTATCATGTGCTGCTGGGAGCGTTATCGCCGTCGGACGGCCGCGGTCCGGATGACCTGCCGCTTGGATTGCTGAAAGAGCGGGTCAGCCGGCTTGGCGTGAAAGAGGTCGTGATCGCGACCGATCCGGACACGGAAGGGGAAATGACCGCTTTGCATATTATGGAAGAGCTTAAACCGCTCGGAGTGAAGGTGTCCCGCATAGGGCTGGGCCTCCCCATGGGAAGTTCGGTGGAGTACGTTGACCATTCGACCCTGACCATGTCCATGAGCGTCAGGAGGGAGATGTAGCGTAGAACGTGAGTTTGTTTTTTATGTGACCTTTCTGCAGCATGATTGATATCCCGGGAGAGGTCATTCTTGTGACTTTAGTAGTTGACAACCTTTAGGTTTTAGTTATAATTTTTCTCTAACCGATATACATTTTTTTGTTACGTGTTCTTTAAAAATTTATTCCCCTGTAGCTCAGTTGGTACCTGCCTGCCGCAGGCAGGGAGCGAGTGGCTGGAAGGTTATAAATGTTCGTTTATGTACTCGAAAGTCTGAAAGATCAGCGTTTATATATTGGAATCTCAGGGGATCCCAAGAAAAGATTAGTGGAACATAATGCCGGATATCAGAAGGCAACAAAAGGATATAGGCCTTATAAATTGCTCTTTATAGAAGAATGTGAGAGTAGAATCGCGGCTAGAACTCGTGAGAAGTTTTTAAAGTCGGGTTGTGGCCGCGAATATATTCGAAAATTATTCCCCTGTAGCTCAGTTGGTACCTGCCTGCCGCAGGCAGGGAGCGAGTGGCTGGAAGGTTATAAATGTTCGTTTATGTACTCGAAAGTCTGAAAGATCAGCGTTTATATATTGGAATCTCAGGGGATCCCAAGAAAAGATTAGTGGAACATAATGCCGGATATCAGAAGGCAACAAAAGGATATAGGCCTTATAAATTGCTCTTTATAGAAGAATGTGAGAGTAGAATCGCGGCTAGAACTCGTGAGAAGTTTTTAAAGTCGGGTTGTGGCCGCGAATATATTCGAAAATTATTCCCCTGTAGCTCAGTTGGTAGAGCGAGTGGCTGTGAATGAGTCCCAAACTTATGGAACGGATGTGACATAAGTTTGCGGGACGAATTCATCCTGAGCGAGTCCGAGCGAAAGCGAGGATGAGCCGAAGGATCAATTCAAGTTAGCAGCCTCTGGTGGAAACACCGGAGTGAAAAAGCGGGCTAAGTCAGGGAAATCCGAAACGATTAGTTGGGGCGACCGAAAGGGAGTCCTGAGCAAAATCGAAGGACAATCCTGAGCTAGCATCCGCCTGGAAGTTTGGCGGAGGGCAAGTGCAGAGACTCTACACCCGCCACCTAATCCGTCAAGTTGTTTGACGGAATGGTGAAGAGAAAGTCCGACTCTTCAGGTAACTGAAGTCAGATCGTAACCACTATGTCCGAGGTTCGAGCCCTCGCGGGGGAGTTAATTTTTCAAGAGGGCCCCTTTTGGGGCCCCTTGAAAAATAAGATTTTCCTGTGAGGTCAGGAAGAACCTTATGCGAAGCATAAGGTTCTGACCGAGTCCGCCGCTTTCATCTGAAAGCGTTTGGCGGACGAGGAAATGGTGTCGAGTTAGAACGAGACACCGGAGTCCTTGCGACCGAGCATGGCAAGGAAGTGCCGATGGCCAGAGGGCCACGGCCGGGGGAGTTTTTAAATGAAAGGGTCAGCGAAAGCTGGCCCTTTTTTATTTAAACAGATTTTCTCGCAGGTAGAGAACCTTATCGTTTGTGATACAAGAAATAGGGCTCCGTCCCCTATTATTCCCCTATTATTGAGGATCCCTAGGAGCAACGAAGGGGTCGTGTTGATTTCTAAAAACACTATGTGTAAAAGAATAAACTCTTCATGACACAGTCATCCATATTCTTTTGACGATCACGTTTATTTCAAAGCTCTTTCAAGAGAAGATGATGTTGGCATAGAATTTGCTATTTTAAATGATACTTATGTAATGACCCTAGTTAAGTAAGGATTTTTTTGGGTAGATTGAGTTCCAGTCCTTTGTTAATCCAACTTTTGTAAAATTCCTCCAGTTTTTGATTCGATGCTCAAAGAGATTGCCGCGTTTGGCTTTCAACCGGTCGTTAGGTTTAACGGTGAGACCATTTTCCTGCATCAGGGGCTGGGCACAGTTTTTGTCGATTTTATAATGTTTGCGATTGTTTAAATATGCCCAGACCGAACGGTAACCCCAGAGAGGATGTTTTTTTTGACGGCTTGAATCCTGACTAGATGTTTTTGGTCTTGTTCCATGCGTTTGAGTGATCGGCGTCTTTTCATAGCTCGTACTCGTTTTTTTTAGTTCAATGGTCAGGTCGCCGATGATCCGTTTAAGTTTTGAGATCTGATTTTCAAGACGTTGTTCTTTTAAAGACTGTTTTCTGACGTCAAAGGCTGAATAGCATTCCTCGAGGAACTGATCGTGCCATTTGTAATACTGCGTTTGGCTGATTTGGTATTTGTTGCACAGTTGGTTAATGTCGATCTTTCCGCTGAGGCCTTCAAGCACGATTTGGGTTTTCTGCTGGTTGGTCTTGACGTTTTTTCATAAGAATTGGCTCCTTTCTGAATTCTACACCATTTGCTTAAATCTGTTAACTGGGGTCAGTATACTTATCATAAAAATTAAATGAAGAAAGAGAGTTCTATGAAAAAGAGGCTTACCTTATCCGTATTGTTCTGTTTGATACTTGTCAGTCAGGCAATGGCCATTCCGTTGTCCGCGACTGATGATGCGTCCGTTTTTAGCAAGCAGCTCACCTCTAACTACGGTTCTCACTCCCTGTTATATTTAGGATACACTTCGACGGTTGGATATCAGTATTCATATCTTAAATTCGACCTGTCAGATTATTCTGATATTTCTTCAGCCAAATTATGGTTATATGACAGTAGTAGTGGCAGTCCATTTGCTTATCCCGTTTATTCAGCCGCAAACAATTGGGACGAAGGGACCGTGACTTATAATAATCGTCCGGGCTATTCGGGGTCTTCTGTTGTGACAACGGTAGGTGGCGTGGGTTGGTACTCTTGGGATGTGACTTCGTTTGCCGATACGGCAGTTGGGGGGCCATTATCTTTGGCTTTGATTTCGCCTTACGGGGTAAATAGTACGAACCATAATACCTTTTACTCAGATGAATATACTATTGCGAGTTTTCGTCCTTATCTTGATGTCACAGGAACTGCTCCAGTCCCGGAACCAAGTTCCTTGCTGTTGCTTGGCACCGGTTTGGTCGGATTCGTGAGTCGTCGTTTATTCAAAAAGACCGTCTGATTATTTTTCTAGTTTCAAGTTCAAAAAGGCCCGCAACATTGACGTTGCAAATCCATTTCCAGGGCAAAGAAGTCCTCTTCGAAAATAGAGACCTATTTTCGAAGAGGACTTCTTTGTTTCAAGGGGCAATGACGTCCTGTTTCAAGCGTTGACGCTTAAACGGGGAGACGCTTTGTCTCAAAATCACATTTTAAAAATCAAAAGAAGGGGCAGAAATGTCAAGACGGACGTTTTGTTTGAAGACGTGTATTCTCGGCCTGTCGACCGTCGGCGTGGGCGGCTGGGGATACTATTGATTCCGGGGTCACAGCATGGACCTCAACCGCGTTAGTGCTGTCGATGGTGCTGGGGCTGGCGATGTTTTATGGCGGCTGGTGCGCACAAACGCAGCTGATTAACAAAAGCCTGATCGTTACGGTCAGGTTTTTTTATTTTAATTGTTGGATTCTATTACAATATTGGAATTGAATTCGCTGTTGTGCTTTTCCCCTTTATAAATCACACGCTCAAGGAAAAGCCCGGAAGGAGGGGCGGTAAATTTTGCAGGGGTCGGCGAATGATGTTGCAGAAAATATTTTATATCTTTCTCAACAAGGTTTTCTCTGCCTATTTCTGCCAGCACACCAACCATTCTACGAACCATCTTCCAGAGAAAATGGGAGCCGATTATTCTTATTAATATCAGATCTCCTTCTTCCTTCAGCTGAACATCCTCAATTAAAACTTTGGTAGATTTTTCATGAGGGTCTGTATCTGAAAATGAGGCATAATCGTGCATGCCGACAAAGAGAGCCGCCGCTCTTTTCATCTTTGCAAAATTCAATTCGTCTTTTATCCACCAGACAAAAGGTTTGCCGAAGGCAGTTCTTCTTCTTGATAGCTGATATATATAACTTCTGCTTATAGCATCATGACGCGCGTGAAATTTGGAGGAAACTATCTCAGCTTTAATGATGCTTATATCCGCAGGCAGTTCATCATTAAACCTCATTTTGATAATGGCAGGATTGAGATCTGTAATAACATCAATATGGGCTATTTGACATATGGCATGAACACCCGAATCGGTTCTTCCTGAACCCTGAATATCAACTGGTTGATTTTTGAAAATATTCTTGGCAATTTCCAGAAGTTTTCCCTGAATAGTTTTGCTATTTTGCTGTACTTGCCAGCCGCTATATTTAGTTCCTTTATATTCAATGAAAAGTTTAATTCGCGACATCTTAATATTCTTTGTTTATTGTTGTTTTATTAATATGGCTGCACGCTGATGTTGTCCATATTTCTAATGTCTTCGGTTTTCTACTTTAGCATAATGTTAACGAAAAAATAGGAATAATACCTGTTTCTGGCATTTGCAAAAGCCATATAGGGTAAAAGAGTACAAACAAAGAAGCAAAGAATAAAGAAAGGACCAGGTGCCTTTAAACCATTCTCACGGCGTTCTATATCGAACAAAAAGGAGCGACCATGACTGATAAATGTCCTAAATGTGGTGGTGAGATGGGAGAGGGCAGGATGCCGTTTTTTAGAACTTTATATAAAACCTAAAGATAGCTTCTTTGATAGTTCTGCAGAGTTTACTAAATAGAGCCAGTTGCGAAACTCGTCCACTTTGGGGAGTTAATTTGGCCGTTTGTAAACCACTGTAGTTTAGTGTTTGCAAACGGCTTTTTTATGGTCGAATAACTGAGCGAACACCTTTGAAATTTTAAATTATTTCTTGAGATTTGTGCGTAAATATTTGTAAATCTGTGCATATTATTATGTTGTTTTGTGCATAATTTTATGCTATGCTTCTTCGCGGACAAATGGAGGCGCCTTATGAAATATATTCCAAGATGGTTAGAGAGTCGAATAGCAGAAGTGTTGAAATCACATCCGGTCGTTATTTTGACCGGACCGCGGCAAGTTGGAAAGAGCACGTTGCTTGAGAACGCTTCTTTTTTAAAAGAATGGCGATACGTGACCTTGGATGATCCCGATGCCTTGGAGCAAGCTAAAGATGACCCCAAGGGACTGCTTTGGGATGAAAAACCGACTATTGTTGATGAGGTTCAGCGGTGTCCAGACCTTCTCTTGACGGTTAAGTACTTTGTTGATAAATCTCGCAGAAAACGCCAATTTATATTGTCGGGTTCCGGGAATATTTCATTGCGGAAAACCCCTCGTGAAACTTTAGCCGGCCGGGCTAAATATCTGCATTTAACTGGTTTCAGTTTAATGGAGAGACAAGAGTTATCGGCGCAATCCATTTTGGATGAGATCTTTCAAGGCCGAAAAATTGATCCCGTCGACGTTAAAAATACAGAAGAGGTTTTGGGGACGGTTTGGCGAGGGGGGTTGCCCGGGGTAGTATTAGCCTCTTCGGATAAAGCAGCTTTGGAAAGAATGGTAAGTTATGTGGATACTTATATTCAAAGAGATATTCAAGATTTGATGAAAATTCGCCATCCGCAGAATTTGCGTAGGCTTATGGCGGCATTGGCCCAGGCAACCGGTTGGGAAAGCGTGCAGGAGGAATTGTCTAAAGTTTGTGGGGAAACCAGAAGTAACGTCAGCCGTCATATGAGTCTTTTAAAGGATACGAATTTACTTTATGAGTTAAGAGGATATGTGGGGAAAGGAGAAAGATCGTATCGACAGGCAAAATATTACTGGTTTGATTCAGGAACGGCTTGTTTTTTGGCGGGCGTTCATTCGGTTAAGGATCTCAAACAACCAAATCTCAAGGGGAGGTATCTTGAAAATTTTATTCTTCAACAGATTTTGGCTTGGGCATCACTGCAATTGATTCCCCCAGAGATTTTTTATTGGAGGCCACGCGCTGAGAATATGGAAGTGGATTTTGTTATTCGTTCTAACGAGAAGGTCTTGGGGATTGAAGTGAAATCGGCAGAGAATTTAACGTTTGGCGATACTCGCGCCATGCGGGAATTTTTAAAACTTCATTCCGAAGCCTCCAAAGGGATTATTGTCTATGGCGGCAATAAGATTTATCCGATCGCATCCAACATTTACGCCGTCCCGTGGAGGGCCTTTTAAAAATTAAGGTTGCGAAGTTTTGATACATTAAGGATGAACTGTGAAGTTGGAGCAGCAAAGAAATTGTGCCTTAAATAGGTTCTGACGCTGTTGTGTCAGCGCGGCTGTTTAACATTTCCTGAAATTTTGCATATTGCTTTTCTTTTGGTAGTTTGGCAATTTGCCGTAAGCGAGGTCAAAATGAAAAAAGGTGTTTCAGTAGCGGTGGGGCTTTGTTTGTCTTGTTTTTTATTGACTGGCATTGTATGGGCAAAGTCCGCAGAAGAATATGTTGACCAAGCCTATCAATTAATCAACCAAAGGCAATTTGAGCAAGCGTTAGATGTTCTTCGTGAAGGATATCAAAATTATCCGGGCGATATTGGTTTGGTCTGGGCGATGTCGGAATGTTATCAAAATCTAGGAGATTATGAGACAGCCATTGCAAATTATGTGAATATAATAAATGCAATTGAAGCAGAAGGAGGTGAAGCCCCTGGTCAGCTTCATTATAATTTGGTTGATGCTTATAATGAACTTGGGCAAAAACATTATTTTTCACCAGAACTATGTTTGAGAATTATTTATCATTTAGAGAAATCCTTTGAATTAACGCCTGAAATGACTGGAGACAAACGGTACATAGAATTTTTAAAGAAATCTATCGGGCATTACGATGTAGCTAGTATGGGTTCAGGAAATGTAAAAATGATGGAAACTGGCGGAGATGGGTTAGATTTTGATTTGCCTGAAGATAATATCAGCCAAGAGAGCAAAATGACATATATGGAAAAGGCAAAAAAACGAGTTGATGATTTTGATTCGCAAGAGAAAGCAATGCGTTATCCAACGGTTAAAAGCGACCGAACAACAACAGAGATAAATATTATTATTAACCAAAAAATACAAAAAATTAGCCCTGTTCATTTCAAGAAAAAGAATTCAGGCAAAGTTGTCGAAGAAATTTTTTATGATTATCCCGATAAATTTAAAGTTGTTGATGCTAATGCGATTAGTGTTGTGAACGGAAATAGATATTATGTGATTGACAAGAACACAGAGAAGATCGTTAATGAACAGGAATTTGACCTTTCAGACGTAGAAACTTTAAAATCGTTACTTTTGCCCAATTTAAATATGATTGCAAAATATTATAAATTAGAAATTGAACGGTTCGAAAGTGTACCGAATTTTTTAAATGATATTTACAGTCAGGGGGTAAAGAATAATCTTTATCTTGTAACTGCAAAATTAAAAAATGAAGATGAATGTCCATTTTATCCGCCAGTTGTGAAAATCGAATACTTTATTGATACTGATTTGGGGCTTGCACTTGGCATCCGCAATTATTGGTTAGGAATCTTGGGTAGTGGACAAGAAGATGAATTGGCAGATGAGACAATCGTGACAGCTATTCAGCAAGTGGGTAATGATAATGTGTTTTTTCCAAAATCCGGCATAACAGTAGGTCATACTCAAGAAATGACTAATCTTAATGAAAAGTGGAGTATCGAAATTATTTCTGCTGGTAGTTTTTTGTCATCCAATGAGTTTGATGTAGATCGTTATCGGCAATAGAGGTATTTTCGAAATACCAAACATTCTACGACCAGAAGTCTACGTCTATAGGCATGAAGAACGCCGTTATGAAGTATATTCTGACTGAAAAATTTGACTAATCCTGAACCAGCAAAACCGTCAAAGCATAAAACAATCTTTTATTTTGGCGGAACGATTGAAGTTCAATTAGGAGATGAGGTTTCAGCCCGGGATTTTCTTTTTCGTAGAAACGGCAGAATTGTTTATCTTCCCGGCGTATCGAAAAAAACCGCAATATGGAGTATGGAGGCCTTTCGTGGGCAGGGATTAGATTTCAAAGAGGCACGTTTATCGGTACTATTGTTGACCCCGAAACATTTCAATTAAAAAAAGTGTTCGGTTTTTACATCGGTCATTTGACGATATCAATGAATTTGGTCCAGATGAAGACTTTGAATAAAAATCTAGCAAATCATTCCAGTGGATTTTTCCAGCAGCTTCGCTGCTTCCAAAACCGCCGAATTTTATGTTATAAGAATACAATATGAATGAAACGTTAACCCTAATAATTCTTATTCCCACGGCAATTGTTTTCTTTACTATTCTCTTCAAAAGCGCAAAAAAAATAGACAAATTCCAAGCAAGGGTACGGGAATATATTGAAATAAAACATCCGGAAGTAAAAATCGTCGGGAAATTAGGGTTCGCTTTTGAACTTCAAATAGATGACAAAATTTATCCTGTTTGGCTTCATCCAATATATAAACAATTTAAAAATAAACCGGATAATTTTGATAATATTATTGAAAATTGTTTGTTAAAATTGCCTTTCGAAGCAAAGTCAAAGAAGGTAAAATAAACAAAAATTTTCTAACAAGGCAACCAGCGGACTGCGCTCCGTACCGCCGCTGATTTTTATGAATATTGGGCGTAACATGACGACGATCAAACTTAGTGGTGTGTATATTGGAGGAGTCAGAACCAATTTTCCTGGTTGTGCGCTTGAATTAAGTTCAGATGGCATTCTTATTAAGGTGCCACTCATTGGGGCATACAAATTAAAGGCGAACGAAGTGGCTATTTTGGAATCCGTGAAAGGGTTTTTTGGAACGGAGGTCACGGTAAGGCACATCAACCACGACAATCCCAAAACTATTCGTTTGGGTGTAAATGGCACTCCAGAACAGTTTCTTGAAAAAGTGAGTCAGTCTGGATTTTCTCCATCAGCTTTACAGGAAGAATGGCCAAGCGGAATTCCGGCGAAATGGTCATTTCTGATTTCAGCTATTCTGGTCTGGAATCTTCTGATGTGGCTCGGGTTACAAGCGGAGCAGTTCCACCAGTACGTAGTGATTGCGTTAACAATATTATTTGCGGTTTGCATTTTGGCTCCTCGCTCGGCGATTCTTCAGTCCATTATTCTGAAAGATGGGCGGCGAATAGGAGAGCTGGTTCCGTTCTTAACCTTTATGAGGTTTTTGGCGGGCATCCTTTTGATTGTGTCGATCTTGCGGGCATTGTTCTGATAAATGTCCAAACCACCCAAACAAATCATCCCAACACCCCGGACTGCTTCAATCACAACATTACCAGGCCCTCTTAACTTCAGTTCAGAACATTTTATCAAAAGGCTTGACCGAGGCGCAGAAGGCGCTGGAATATCACCGGCTCAAGACCTACTGGCTGCCGGGAAGGCTATCCGTGAATGCGTTGATGATTCTGACGGCGCCCTTCAATTGGGCGAAGCGCTTTACTTTGATATCAGCCATGATCTCAAACAGGCCCTTAACCTGGATCTTTCCCACGACACGATCCGCCGTATTGTTCAGTTCAGCAGAAATTATCCTCAATTCCCCGAAGGCACACCCCTGGCGTAGGCCGCGCGTTCGCTCTTTGGGATCCTCCAACCGCTGAAGCGGATCGTGTCGTGGGAGCCTCTTAGCTTATGGGATAACGAGAACAAGCTGCCCGCACCGGATGATTAAAAAACAAGACAAATGATAGACATGAAACTTGTACTTCCTTCCTGAACTTTTTCATAGCCTTACTTCTGCAATAAATTTCATTTTTTTTCATATTTATGACGTTTTTAAAATTTTTTTTAAAAATATAGTTTTTGGAATGTTTTTTGCTTTATTTTTGATATCCAATAATAATTTATAAAATTTTATTAAAGCCTTACAAGGAGACAGGGATGAGAAGAGGATTAGCTGTGTTGATGTTTGTGTTTTGCTTTTTGTCATGCGCGGAAGTTTCCCACGCAACGGTGTTAACCTTTGAGGATCTTTATCCGGGATCAATGTCCATTGCGCCGATCGAGCCGGGATATGCCGGTTTTAGCTGGGGGTCCCGCGCTTACGTGATGGCAAGTGACTACAATCTTTATAGCGGTTATGCGACTGGGACGATCGGCACGACGAATCTGTTTACAATCAATTCCGGCGGAGGCGCTTACGATTTATCCATGACCAGGATCGGCGGGACTTTCACGCTTAACGGAGCTTACCTCACATCCGCATGGATGGACTCTCTTAATGTTACCGTTGAAGGGTGGGCAAGCGGCAGTAAAGTATACACAAAAACTGTGAACGCGAATGACTCAGCACCCAGCTGGTTTGATTTTGATTTTTACGACGTGGAGACGGTATGGTTCCGACCGTTAGAAAATGGCGATGGTATCCAGGCCGAACATCTGGTTCTCGATAATATTACGATTAATGAGGTCGAAAACGCAACTGTGCCTGAACCGGCAACACTTTTATTGTTCGGTTTGGGGAGTGTGGGCGTGGCTTTCAGAAAACGATTTATTAAGAGTTGAAAGGCCATTGATCAACGTTTACAAGTATACCTTGATATTTTTTCCTTGATTTTAATCGGCAGCCCTTGCTTTTTACGGAAGTTGAAAAGCAAGGGCTGTTCTTGCAAAGACCAGTTGACTCATAATTAGATGTTACTCGTGAAGAGGGAATTTAGGATTCGTTGCCTCAGAATTGATGTTACCGGAGAGATAGGCAAAACGCATGGCGTTGGCGATTTTTGTTTCCATGTTTTTTC
>JBFMEN010000034.1:0-2766 GCA_040753435.1 Candidatus Omnitrophota bacterium
GTCTGTTTTTAAAATTCGAACAAGACAAAATGGATTTTTGAAGGGTTTGCGCGCTGAAAAAAGCCCGAAAGCGGCGAATCAGACCCCCAAAATTCATTTTTCGCGCTTCTAAATCGGAGTTCGGGTTACTTTCAGCTCCTCGAAAAAAGCTTGCCATTTAAAGCTTGCTTTGTTAAAATTTATTTTCATTTTCATTGAATTATTAGTTCCAAAATTATATTGAAAGGTTTCCATGAAACGTTCATCAATTAAACCGATGACAGGGGCGGAGGCGCTTATCCAATGCCTTGAAATGCGGGGAGTAGAGTTTATTTTCGGATATCCCGGAGGATCGGTGATCCCGATCTTTGATGCTCTTGTCAATTCTAAAATCAAGTTGATTCTGGTACGCCATGAACAGGGCGCAGTTCATATGGCCGACGGATACGCGCGAGCAACCGGCAAGCCTGGCGTTGTTTGTGTAACTTCCGGTCCTGCTGCCACAAATGCCGTCACTGGAATTATGACAGCCATGATGGACTCTGTTCCAATGATTGTTTTAACCGGGCAGACCATTACAAGTATGCTGGGAAAAGATGCTTTTCAGGAAACCGATACATTCGGCATTACCATGCCCATTGTTAAGCATAGTTATTTGGTAAAGAAGACGGCAGATATTCCCAGAATTATTAAAGAATCATTTTATATCACTCAAACCGGACGGCCGGGGCCTGTAGTGATCGATCTTCCCAAAGACGTAACCGCCGGTCCTTTTTCCGGGAGCACCTTTGATCCAAAAATGGATTTACCCGGGTATCAGCTGCCTGCAAAGGTTAAAATTTCTGAAGTTAAAAAATTTGCTTCTTTTTTCAAGGGCTCAAAAAAGCCGCTCTTGCTGGTAGGACATGGCGTCATCATTTCGAAAGCAAGCGACGAGGTAAAAGCGTTTGCAGAAAGACTTCAGATCCCTGTTGCTGTTTCACTTCTTGGAAAGGGCGGTTTCCCGGAAACACATCCACTTTCATTAGGAATGATAGGAATGCACGGGACCGCTTATGCCAACAAGGCTTTGATGGAATGCGATTTGATCTGTTCTATAGGCAGCCGCTGGGATGATCGAATTGATACAAATAACGCCGAATTCTGTCTCGGCGCCAAAAAACTTCATATCGATATCGACCGTGCCGAAGTCGGAAAGATTGTGAAACCGGATGCATCTATTGTTGGTGATGCCAAAGATGCCTTGACGCTCTTATTGAAAGAAATGAAAACTCCCTTGGATACCAGGGATTGGATCCAGGAAGTCGCTTTCTTTAAAAAAGAATTTCCTCTACATTACAGTACAAAAGAAGGTTTAACCGCCCAATATGTCATTGATCTTGTTTATCAATTAACCAAGGGCAAGGCCATTGTTGTTACTGATGTCGGGCAACATCAGATGTGGGCTGCACAATTTTATAAAACCGATTACCCGGATAAATGGTTATCATCAGGTGGAGCCGGTACCATGGGATATGGATTTCCGGCTTCACTTGGGGCTCAATTTGGACGACGGAATGAACAAGTTGTCGCATTTGTTGGCGATGGGGGTTTCCAGATGACTTCTTTTGAGCTTGCCACGATGGCCATTAATAAATTGCCGGTTAAGGTTATCGTTCTCGATAATAAATATCTCGGCATGGTCCGCCAATGGCAGGAATTATTTTTCGATAATCGTCTTTCTGGCGTAGATCTTGAAGGGAACCCTGATTTTGTGAAACTTGCTGAAGCGTATGGAGTAAAGGGTTTTCACATCGGAAAGGTAGAAGAAGCGAAATCAGTTTTAAAAGAGGCGTTGCAATATAAAGGGCCGGCTTTGATTCATGCTGAAATTTTAAAACAAACCAACGTCTTTCCCATGATCCCGGCGGGCAAATCCGCTTACCATATGATTATTGAGCCTCCTTCTACCAAATTGGAGAAGCCGACGGGAAGCACTTAATAGTTACCAAGCTCATGCTCCCTATCGTTTTATATAAAAAGGAAAGTTAAATGAACGCGATTCAAAATAAAAATGGATTTACCCACACAATCAGTCTGCTGGTTACCAATAAACCCGGCGTTCTTGTGCGCATTGCCATGGTCTTTGCAAGAAGGGGTTTTAACATTGACTCTCTGGTTGTCTCCCCTGCTTCCAATGAAAAATTTTCGCAGATGACGATTACTGCAAAGGGCGATCCGGAGATATTGGATCAAATTATTCATCAGACAAATAAAATTATCGATGTCGTTCATGCATGGGAGCATAATGATGTTGAAGCGGTCCATTCGGAGCTGGGATTATTTAAACTTCGCAAAAAAGATGGTCTGTTAAAGGAAATTTCCAGCCTTATCAAACCTTTTCGTGCCAGAATCATTGACGATTCCGGCGACTCGTTTATCGTCGAGCAGGTCGGTTCAACGGATGATCTTGACAAACTTGAGAAAATGTTAAAAAAAGATATCGTTGAACTGGTTCGCACCGGAAAAGTCGTTATGGTCAAAGGGCATCACGCGACATAAAGACTGCAAGACACTTCTCGCCAAGTTCTATGGTCTTTTCTTAAATCAGCCACCCTGCAGAAAAAAGCACGCTGTACAGCACAAGAAGTTTACCTGTGAACGCCAACGCATCATTAAGCTCTGTGCCATCAACGCTGGTGAAGACTGTTTTAACTGACGGGAAGCTTAACGGCAGAATAATGCAAGCGATTAAAACCGTGGCGTGATTGCTTGTAAGAAAAGTAATAATTGGAAGCATCGCTGCTG
>JBFMEN010000035.1:0-2443 GCA_040753435.1 Candidatus Omnitrophota bacterium
AAGCTTTATTTTGATAATTGCCGACATAAATACGATGCCAAATACCTTTCTCATTAAGATCGGCGGTCTTAATAAAAGCATCAGAAAAGCCTGCCGCCTTGACTTTTGCCAGGGCAGCTTCTGTTGCCTTCAAATCTTTCGATGACAGAATTTGAACGGTAAACGATTTGCTCCCGGCGCTCACAGAAACCGGTTTAGCAGCCTCGAACTTATCGACAACCGTTTCTTTAGGAACGGCTGTAACCTCAGGCGCTTTGACCGGCGCCACGGTTTGATTCATTACCGTCTGGCTTACCTGCCGGGCTTGATCCTGAAATTCATAATCATATGCCTGCTGTTCATCAGGGAATATTTCTCCCAGCGAAGCAACCTCATCTTTGCCCTGATAATTTAACGAAATAACGACTACTACCAGAATCGCAATGATAAACAACCAAAAAGGCCATTGATTCTTCATGTGACTACCCCCCGGTTATAAATTCTTATATTGAATTGATATGTATTTTATCATGCCAAAAGATTTAAACAATTAGAAAAAAAGCAAAATAAAAATTACTGTGCCGGGTATTGAGGAAACTTTCCTTCGAGCGCCGCAGACACAAGTTCTTTGACTTCAGTTGAGAAATCCGCAGACAATATCCATTCGAGATAACGAGGGTCGTCCCTGGCGATATCTTTTAACGTCTTTTTTCGGGCATACTTACCAAACATCATATAAAGCTCCCCATTCCACCAGCGAAACCGTCGTTCACAGTCATAAAACTCTCCCATCATTTTATAATCAAAGTTATCCAGAGCATCAACCCTGTCTTCCCCGCACCCATACCGTTCAACCTGGGCTTCCAGTACTTTTAAAGTGGCTCGGGTGTCGGCCAGTGCGGAATGGGCATCTTCCAGCACTTCTCCGCAGTAGAACGCATAGGCCGCGGCCAAATCCCTTTTTTCATTCAAATGATAAACCTTCTGGGCATCATAAATCTTCCGCTCCCGCCATTTAAATACGATTCCGATATCAGAAAACTCGCGTTCAAGCAGAGGAAGATCAAAACGTTCAACATTAAATCCGCCGAGTTCGGAGTCTCCGAGAAACTCCAGGATTTCATGGGCAACCTCCCGGAACCTCGGACAACCCTTAACAATTTCATTCGTAATCCCGGTCAGCTGGACGACTTCCGTGGGAATAATCATCTCGGGATTTATCCGTCGCACATATTCCTTCATCGTCTTGTCAGGCAGACAAAGGATCATGGCAATTTCAATGATTCGATCTTTTTCAATCCATGTTCCTGTTGTCTCAAGATCAAGAATAACCAATGGTTTTTCAAGTTTCATTCAACCTCCAATATTTCAAAAACTTATCTTGTGTATATTCCATAGATGCCGGCTTGTTCCGCAAGGACACCCGCTCTGCGGCTTACTGGCTGCAGGAGAATCAGTCCATGGACTACATGTTTCATTAACACATAATTTCCTGATGGAGTCCACCTGACGTCCTCAATAGTCAAGTCCGAAGCCTTTCCGGGCGAAAAAAACATCATATACTGACCCATTGTCGACAAACCGAACAACCTGAAGCGCACTCCGTACTTCGACTGATAACAAAGCTGCAATTTTTTATTAACAAATAAACGGCGACCATCTTCATGATTGATAAAGACATCTCTGATAAACGGTTGCGGACTTTCAAAACGCAATCGTTTATCTGAAGCGTAAACACGAATATTGTGTTTCTTAAGAATTTCATCGGAAACATCGATTTCACCATGAACAATTTCCTTAACCAGGACCGGAGTCAAAGTTGCAAGCTGAATTTCATACCAGGACGTTTTAAAAACTTTCTTTCCTTCCCGCTCATCGGACTTCACATAATGAAAGTATAATCTCTCTGAATCACTCCCCCATGAAAGAAAAATATTTTGCTGAAGTGTGAGCGGTAATTTATCATGTTCGCCTGTAGATAAATTAAAAACAAACCATCCTGTTTGAGAGGAAACCCTGGACCGTTTGGTAACAAAATAACAAATCTTCTTGCTGTCAGGACTCCACTGAATCCCGCCGATATCAATACTTCCTTTATCAGGAAGAGGTTGGGCAATGTCAAAAACGCGCTCCTGAATCTTTTTTGAAGGCTTGACCACATCCAGGGTTGATCCGGTTTTAACAGCAATCCATCGCCCATCCGGGGAAAATACACCTTGTTTGATTACATCAGCAGCGGTGAAAATCTCTTCCCTTTCAGAACCGTCAAGGCGAACGGTAAAAAGCTTATTATCCACTGTATAAAAAACCTTTAAGGAGCTGTTGGTCCAGCTGGTAGTCAATGCCAATGCCTTTTCAAACCCGCCCGGAAGAAGCAGTTCATCTTCCCGCCAGATGAAACTTTTAATATTATTAAAAGCGTTTTTATATCTTTGCAGGGCAGAGAAATCAGGGTCGGTCTTCG
>JBFMEN010000036.1:0-12006 GCA_040753435.1 Candidatus Omnitrophota bacterium
GCCGGTTAAAGCTGCAGCTTTTTGTTTGTTAATTAACGCCGCCCTGAATTTTCTGCTGATGTGGCCTTTTAAAATTGCCGGTATCGCGCTGGCAAGTTCTATCGCGGCCTTGATTAATTTTGTTTTGCTGCTTGTTGCGATGAACAGGAGACTCGGCGGAATCATGAACGGTTTAAGAAGTTTCGCTTTCCGCGTCGTCTTCTCGGCGTTTGTTTGCGGATTGGCGATAAAATGGCTGTGGTTTGTGAGTTTTGGCAACGATGTTTTAAGATTGATCGTTGTCTCTCTTGCAGGGATTGGGCTGTATGCCGGATTATGTTTTTATCTTGAAGTGGATCAGGCGCGCCGGGCATGGAAATGGATAGTTGAACAAAAAAAACAAAGGTTTTGATAATAAAGAAAAAAGCATTCACGCAACCCGGGGTTAATTATCACCGCCGTTAAACATGAATGATCAGGCCGGCCCGTTTATGAACGATAATGTTTTGAAACAATTGAAAAATATCCCTTTCTCAAGCGGGGTGTATCTGATGAAGGATTCCGGCGGAAAAGTGATTTACGTCGGCAAGGCCGTGGATCTGCATAAACGAGTGCAGAGCTATTTCAGAGGCGTCTTCCCTGCAAAAGAATCAGGGAAGCCGGGGCTCCGGGATGAGGCTGATTCTAAAGAGAACATTTCAAGTGGAAAGCCCCATCACCGAAGACGGCAGGCTGTTTCCAAAACCGATCTTCTTGTCGCAGAGATTAAAGACATAGATTGTATTTTGACCAACAGCGAGGCCGAGGCATTAATCCTCGAGGCCTCTTTGATTAAAAAATATCATCCGAAATACAACGTCAGTCTGCGTGATGATAAAAGTTATCCTTACATTGAAATCACCGGGGAGGACTTTCCCTGCGTTGCTGTTGTTCGGCCAAGGGAAAAGAAAAAAGGTTCGGTTTATTTCGGGCCATACACGAATGCGGGGTTGATCCGTGACGCCCTGAATATCATTCGCAGGATATTCCCGTTTCGTACGTGCGATCCTTTTCCTAAAAAAGAGTGCCTCGATTACCATATCGGATTGTGCGAAGCCCCCTGCATCCAAAACCAGACCAGGAGCGATTATCGGAAAGTGATCCGGAATGTTTCTCTGATTCTCGAGGGAAAGAAGGATGAGCTTTACAGGAAACTGATGCGCGAGATGGAAAAATGCGCGAAGGACCAGCAGTTCGAGAAGGCCGCAAAACTGAGGGACCAGATCAGGGCGATCGGCGCTTTATATTCCGGCACAAAAGACATCAATTATTTTAAGGAAGCGGAGCAGCTGCAACGCGCGCTTCATCTCCCGCGTCTGCCCGAACGTGTAGAGACGTTTGATATTTCCAATATAATGGGACAGGAAAGCGTCGGGTCGATGGTGTCATTTTTTAACGGTAAACCCGACAAACAGAATTATCGACGTTTTAAAATAAGAAGTGTTGAGGGCATCGATGATTTTCAAATGATAGCGGAAGTCGTTCGCCGGCGGTATCAAAGGCTGAAAGAAGAGAAAAGACTCTTTCCGGATCTGATCGTTATTGATGGAGGGAAAGGACAGCTGTCAGCCGCCATGGAGGAACTGAACAAGCTTGAGCTGGAAATCCCGATCGTTTCCCTGGCAAAGCGTGAAGAAGAAGTTTTCCTCCCCGGACGCCGGGGGCCTGTGATTTTGTCAAAAGATTCGTTAGGCTTGAAGCTGCTGCAGCGATGTCGTGACGAAGCGCATCGTTTCGCGGTGAATTATCATCGAAAATTAAGAGGCGCCAGGGCGCTAAGGCATTAGCAGATATCCTCTCAATGCCTGGTGTCGAGTGTCTTAGTGCGGGGGTAACATGAATATTATCATTGCTGACAATCTGGAAAAACATAAACTCACCGGCTTTCAATGGAAGGTATTGCAGGCCGCCATGACCATTCCTTTTGGTGAAACGCGTTCATATCAATGGGTCGCCGATCAGATCGGAAAACCGAAAGCCGTTCGGGCGGTGGGGACCGCGCTGCGAAAAAATCCTTTTCCGCTTCTTGTTCCATGTCACCGTGTGATAAAATCAGACGGCAATTCAGGGAAATACGGCGGTTGTGATGATGGCAGAAAGAAAAAATTGCTGGAGATGGAAAAGTATATAAAAAGACACCTGGCAGCCGGAGGCCGGCAGCCGTAAAGCAAGGAGTTTTCATGAATATAAGAAAATTATTTGAAGCCATGATCGCGCAAGACGCCTCAGATTTGTTTTTGAGCATCAATTCAAAGCCCCGCGCCAGAATCCATGGAGTCGTTACCGAAATCGGCGATGAAGTGGTTAACGTCAAGGAGATGGAACGTATTGCTGACTTTTTGCTGGAGGAAGGGTATCGGAAGGCGAAGTTTGATGAGAACAAAGGGGTAGATTTTATTCATATCGAGCCCGGCATCGGAAGGTTTCGGGTAAATATGTTTGTCCAGCGTGGAACCCCGGCCCTTGTCGCGAGATATGTCAAATCGGAAGTCCCTTCTTTTGAAACGCTGAATCTTCCGGGAACATTGTTGCGCAAATTCTGTGATGAATCCTCGGGGATGATCCTTTTGTGCGGGCCGGCAGGGAGCGGGAAATCAACAACGATTGCCACGATGATGGAACATATTAACGCCACATACAACAAGCATATCGTGACGATAGAAGATCCGATTGAATATCTTTTTCACCACAAGAAAAGCATGATCAATCAACGCGAGATTGATGTCGATGTTATGTCATATCCTGAAGCGTTGAAACATGTCACCCAGCAAAGCCCCGACATCATTTATATCGGCAATATCCGTGATGTTGATACGATGCGCGCTGCAATCACGGCTACGGAACTGGGGACTTTTGTCGTGAGCACGTTTCATACGATCAATGCGGTTCAGACCATCACCAGAATTATTAATTTTTTTCCTCCCTATCTCCATGAAGAAGTTTTGATGCAGTTGTCTACTATTTTAAAAGGCGTTATTTCTTTGAGGTTACTGCCTTTAAAAGACGGTTCAGGCCGTATTCCCGCATGTGAGACCATGGTGGTCACTCCCGCAATTGCTAAAATGATCCGGGAAGGGAAGATCAATGAGATCCAGCGTTTCATCGATGAAGGCGATCTTTTCGGGATGCAGTCGTTCAGAAAAGCGCTGGTGAAGCTTGTGAAGGAGGGGTTGGTCTTTGAAGATGAAGCCCGCCGCCGCGCCGATAGCCGCGATGAGTTTGATCTGGAAATGAAAGGCATCCGGCAGATTTAATAGTTTTGATGGCTTCCGCAAATTGTCACTGCCGCTTGCCGGATGCGAGGCGTCTGCAAGCAGCTTGCGGCCCGCCTTGACGCTCTGAATTGATGTGTTATAATATCTCGCCTTTTATAAATAATATTAATTAATATTATGATTCAGGACGAAATTAAAATAAAATCTGCCGCTTTTAAAAAGAGGCTTGTTCAATTACGGAAGTTTTTGGATATTGCCGAAAAATCTGTTGAAATTGAGCGTTTGCAGGAACAGATGAACTCTTCTGATTTCTGGAGCAATCAGGAAACAGCCAACAAGACCGTGAAGGAATTGAAGGGGCTGCGTACCATTGTTGAACCATTCCAGCATCTTGAGCGCCGGATTGAGGATCTGGATGAGCTGGCGGACATTTGTAGTGAAGATCCTGAATCGGTTGAAGAAGTCAAAGAAGAGCTGTTTTCGCTCGAGCCTGAACTCTACGGGTTGGAAACCAGGGCCCTGCTAAGCCAGCCCTTTGATAAAAATAATGCCATCTTGAGTATTAATGCCGGCGCCGGAGGAACTGAATCCTGTGATTGGGCCAGCATGCTGCTCCGTATGTATTCCCGATGGGCAGAGGAAAAAGGTTTTAAGGTGACAATGGTCGATACGCTGGCCGGTGAGGAAGCCGGGATCAAGAACGTGACACTTAACATCGAAGGGACCATGGCTTATGGATTATTGCGCAGCGAAAAAGGAGTTCACCGCCTGGTCAGGATTTCTCCGTTTGACGCAAACAAGCGCCGGCATACTTCATTTGCCTCGGTTGATGTCATTCCAGAAATAGAGGATGACATCGAGATCGTCATTGATCCGGAAGACCTTCGCATCGACATTTTCCGTTCGTCAGGACCCGGAGGACAAAGCGTTAATACAACGGATTCGGCCGTGAGGATCACCCATATTCCCTCCGGGATTGTTGTCCAGTGCCAGAATGAACGTTCCCAGCTTCAAAATAAAACCATGGCCATGAAAATCCTGCGTGCCCGTCTTTATGAAAAGAAACGGCGTGAGCAGGATGAGCATATGGCCAAAGAGTATGGACAGAAGCAGAAAATCGAGTGGGGGAGCCAAATCCGTTCCTATGTCATGCATCCTTATTCCATGGTGAAAGACCACCGCACTGATGAAGAAACGGGAAACGTTCAGAGGGTCATGGATGGTGATATTAATATGTTTATCGAGGCTTATTTAAGGTGGAGACCGGAGTAATAAATTGAGTAGCGACACCGACGCATATGACGCAAAAAAAGTTTTAAATTTTCTGTGTCCTGTGTTCTGTGTCCTGTGGCTTTTAAAAAGGATAAAGAATGTTTGATTTCTTAATAAAAGGGTTTTCGATTAACAGGGCTCAAAGATTTATCGACTCACTGGAACCCAAAGTGAATATCCATGTTCCGGAGCATCTTCCTTTGCCGTCAATCTGGACATTGAAGCGCGCGGCGAAGACCGTTTCCATAATCAATGGGATGGAAAACAAATTGATGACTTTAAGTGATGAACAGCTGCGGGAAAAAACCCGGCACTTCAGGGAGCGGTATCAATCCGGCGTCAAGGAAAGACAGATCGAAAAAGACAGATTGGAAGGCGAATTTAAATCCGCGCAGAGCAACGACGCAAGAGACGGGTTAACCGATCAACTGAAAAAGATTGAGGAGGAAATCAAAAAGATCCGCCAGCAGGTTCTTTCGGATATGCTTCCCGAAGCCTTTGCCGTCGTTCGGGAAACAAGCCGCCGGGTGCTGGGGCTGCGACACTATGACATTCAACTGGTGGGCGGAATGGTGCTTCATGAAGGATGCATCGCCGAGATGGCCACCGGTGAAGGAAAGACACTGGTCGCGACGTTGCCGATGTATTTAAACGCGTTGACCGGCGAAGGCGTCCATGTGGTCACAGTCAACGATTATTTGGCCAAACGCGACCGCGAATGGATGGGACCGATTTTTGAGTTTCTTGGTTTAACGGTTGGAGTGATCCTGCATGACATGATGCCTGACGAACGGCACATAGCCTATGGGGCGGATATCACTTACGGGACGAACAATGAATTCGGGTTTGATTACCTTCGCGACAACATGGTGATTTCCAAAAATGAGATGGTCCAGCGCAACTATCATTACGCCATTGTCGATGAGGTGGACAGTATCCTGATCGATGAAGCCAGGACCCCGTTGATTATTTCAGGTCCGGCCGAACAATCGACCGGTACTTATTATCAGGCTTTTGATATCGCAAAAAGATTGAACGGGATCAGGTTGACTGAAAGCGACGAGATCGACGCCAAATATAAAGGCAAGGATGCTGAAGCGCTGTCCGCGGGCTATGACTACGTGTCTGATGAAAAAGCCAAATCGATCTCATTAACCGATCAGGGTGAGGAAAAGGCGGCCAGGGCCTTCGGTATCGATAACCTTCATGACATCACTACAACGGAATATCGTCATCATATTTTACAGGCATTGAAGGCCAAGGAGTTTTTCAAACGCGACGTTGATTATGTCGTCCGGGACGGCGAGGTGATCATCGTTGATGAGTTTACCGGAAGGTTGATGCCGGGGCGGCGATGGTCGGATGGTCTGCACCAGGCGGTTGAAGCCAGGGAAGGGATCAGGATCGAGCGCGAGAATCAAACACTGGCGACGATCACCTTCCAGAATTATTTTCGCATGTATGAAAAGCTTTCGGGGATGACAGGGACAGCTTACACCGAAGCCTCTGAATTTAAAGAAATATATAAACTGGATACGGTTGTTCTTCCCACAAACAAGCCGCTTAGCCGCAAGAACTATGACGATTGTATTTTTAAAACGATCAAGGAAAAATATAACGCGGCGGTCGAAGAAATCGTGAACGCCTATCATAAAGGACAGCCGGTTCTTGTCGGCACAGTATCAATCGAGAAGTCGGAAATTCTGTCTGCCATGCTTAAACAACGGGGGATTCCGCATCAGGTGCTGAACGCAAAGTATCACGAGCGGGAGGCTCAGATTGTGGCACAGGCAGGGCGCTATCAGGCGGTAACGATTGCGACGAATATGGCCGGCCGCGGGACCGATATTGTGCTGGGAGGGAATGCGGAATTTTTGGCGCGGGCGCTTGCCGATGCTCAACGATCAGAAGATGAGGCGGACGAGCTGCATGAACAACGCGTAAAAATTTTTCTTGAGCAGGAGCGCCGCCGGGTCAAAGAGGAGCAGGCAAAGGTGATCGCAGCCGGAGGTTTATATGTCATCGGGACCGAACGGCATGAGGCGCGGCGTATCGATAATCAGCTTCGCGGACGTTCGGGACGCCAGGGAGATCCCGGCGCTTCCCGGTTTTTTATTTCCCTTGAAGATGATTTGATGCGGCTTTTCGGCGGGGATCGTTTAATGATGATTATGGACCGGATGTCTTTTGAGGATGGACAGGTTCTGGAAAATCCGTTGCTGAGCCGTTCTATAGGCATAGCCCAAAAGCGGGTTGAAAATTTTAATTTCGAAATCCGCAAACAGCTGATCGAGTACGACAACGTGATGAACAAACAGCGGGAAGCTGTTTATGGGCTTCGCCGCAGTATTTTGGAGAGCGACAACGTCAAGGATCGCGTGATCGAAGCCGTCGGAGATGCGGCAGATCGGGCCCTGGATCGTTATTTGTATGGGGGGTCGCGGGACGTGGAATGGGATTTTGACGGGCTGCTGGTCTTTTTAGCGACTACTTTCGGAGTTGATTTGCGCGGACAGCGATCCGGGATCCGGGAGATGGATTACGAGCAGGTTAAAGAAACGGTGCTCAATAAAGTTTTTGAACGGTATGGGGAGAAGGAACAAGTCTTCGGCCAGGATGTGATGAGGCATCTGGAAAAGATGCTTTTGCTGAATATTATCGATTCAAAATGGAAAGATCATTTGTACGCCATGGATCAGCTCAAAGGCGGGGTGGGGTTGAGGTCTTACGGACAGCGCGATCCTTTAATTGAGTACAAACGCGAAGGGTTTGAGATGTTTCAGATGATGTTTGACGGGATTACTGATGAAGTAGCGCAGCTTGTTTTTAAAGCCCAGCCGGTATCCCGGGAGCGGAAAGTCCAGGGGGTTTTTGACAGCGTTCCGCAGAATCTGGTGCACAATGAGTTTTCAGGCATCCCCGGCGCCAGACAGCAGGAAGCGCCCGTTCCAATCGCCGCTCCCCGGGGTTTTGAACCAATGGATACCGGGGCGTCGCCGGTAACGCAGTCTTTTCAACGGCATGAAGAAAAGGTCGGGCGAAACGATCCATGCCCGTGCGGCAGCGGGAAAAAGTATAAAAAGTGCTGCGGACGGTAATTTCCGCAGAGACACGGACATTTGCCCTGCATACTGTTCCTCTTAGGGCAATGAAATATGAAAAAATCTTTTTTATCATTCAGAATTTCTCGCCCTGCCCTTTTCGCAGCTCGATCTTCCTTGTTGTGCCTTCTGTCTGCTGTTTTATTGATTTTATCCCATCCTCCGCATAACTTCTGGTTCCTTGCCTGGATCGGACTTGTTCCGTTATTTTTGGTTCTTGAAGGGAAGAGCGCCGTCAAAGGCTTCGGTTGGGGATATCTTACCGGTTTATTTTATTTTTTTGGAATGTTCTGGTGGTTTATTCACGTCACGCTGCCCGGCATGGTCTTGTTGAATATGTTTTTGGCGCTTTATTTTGCTTTGTTTTCGGCGACATATGCCCTTATACGAAAAAAGCCCGTAATTGTCAGGATACTACTGGCGGGTTGTGCCTGGGTCGCGTGGGAATTTGTTCGTTCCGGGTTTCTCTCAGGATTCGGGTGGGCTGCCCTGGGTCACACCCAGTATCAGCAGCTTTGGTTTTTGAAACTATCTGCATGGACCGGAGTTTATGGCGTATCGTTTGTCCTGGCCGGCGCCAATCACCTTGTTTATTCAGTCGCCCGGGACTGGAAAAATAAGACATTTTTAAAAAAAGTTTCCGGTTGTTTTTTTATCGGAGCCGTCGCTCTTCTGGCAGTGCTTGTTTCCCGGACTGAACCTGCTGAACATCCCGGAGACGAATCTATCAAAATCGCCGTTGTTCAGCCAGGGATTCGTCAAAAGGATAAATGGGACCCGAAAAAAAGCGGCCAGATCATGAGCATTCTTGAGATCTTGACGCGCGACGCCGTGGAAAAAGAACCTGATTTAATCGTCTGGCCAGAAGCTTCTTTGCCGTCAATCCCCGAGAACGCCGATCGCTATCTGGAAAAGGTACAGGCGCTGGCAGAGTCGATTCATACGCCGATTCTGTTGGGATATGTCCGTCTCGGGATAGATGGATATTTTAATACCGCCGTCCTGATTAACAGCTTTGGAGATATTGAGGGGTGGTACGATAAACTTCACCTGGTCCCCTTCGGCGAATTTGTTCCTTTGCGAAACGTTTTTCCGTTTTTATCGGATATTGTTCCCATTGGGGACATCTCTTCCGGGGAAAAACCTGCCGTATTTTATTTTCCGGATAATGTACATCCGCCGTTTTCTGTTTTGATCTGTTTCGAGGACACCGTTGATCTGGTTCCTAAGCTGATGGCGGAGAGCGGGGCGAAAATACTGATCAATATAACCAATGACGCATGGTTCGGGGATACAAAGGCGCCGTGGCTTCATTTGGAAGCGGCCGTTTTCCAGGCGGCCAGTTACGGCCGGCCTCTGGTGCGTGCAGCTAATACGGGGGTCAGCGCATTTGTTTCTTCAAGCGGCCGGATTGAAGGCATTTTGTCGAATGAAAAAGGAAAGGCGACGTTTAATAAAGGAGTGTTGATGCTCGAGGCCTTCGCCGGAGAAGGTAAAACGTTCAGGCTGATATTCGGCGATTTTTTTGCTTATTTATGTATTGCATGTTTAATTGGTAATGTTATGATGATAATACTTATCCAGAAATTTTTAAAACATACAGGGGGAAAACCGGCATGACTAGACGAAAACTTGCTATAATCACGATTAGCTATAGCCTGGCGCTTCTTTATGCTGTCTCTTTCTTTTATTATCTTGATCAAAGCGCTGTACTGAATATTCTTCATTACAGTCGCCTGGTGGCCCTGATGTTTTTTATTCTTTTCATCGGAGCGTCGGCCCTTGCCCTGGGAAAGCGATGGGGAAGGGATGTGCTCGTTTACGGCAATGTTGTTTTTTTTGCTGTCGGAATGTGGGTTTTGATCCTCTTTCCCGATCTGGTCCAGTTCCGGCAATTCAGCGAGGCCGCTTTCTTCCGCAGTATATTGCTGGGCGGCATGTTTCTTGCAGTCGTGATCGCGGCGTTTTTCACCCAGAGCCAGATACGTTTGATTATCAATCCGGAATGGAAATATTCCCGCAAGTCGATCCTTGTTATCGACGACGATGAAGGGATCCAAATGACGCTCAAACGCATTCTCCTGAACCGGGGTTACAGTGTCCTGAGCGCGTTGAGCGGTGAAAAGGGTATCCAGGTGGCGATTAACCAGCATCCCGATCTGGTTCTTCTCGATGTGATCCTTCCGGGGATGAAAGGCCGCAGCGTGTGCGCGGAATTAAAAAAAGAAGACCGGACCAAAGATATTCCCGTTATTTTTCTGACCGCCAAAGATTCGGAAGATGATATCAAGGCGGAAATGGAAGTCGGGGGTGTCGGCCATATGACGAAACCTATTAAGACAAAGGTTCTTTTGAACGAGATCAAGAGAGTCCTGGGCTGATCGTTTTATCAATCAACAAAAGCAGACAGAATTATTCAGGTTAAAGGTTGAATAGCCCTTTGACCTGCGTTATTTATATGAAGGTGAACGAGAGATTGAAAATTTTTAATCGTTTTTTGGCGCGTAACGGACTTAAAGCCTGCCTTTTTTTGTCCGGATTCCTCCCGTATGCGCTGCTCCATTTTTTTATCAGAACCCTGGTCATGATTTTTTATTACTCGAACAGCCGTTTGGCGCGTAATGCGAGGGAGAGTGTAGATATCGCGTATGGCCATGAAAAAACCGAACGGCACAGAGAGGATCTCGTCAGGCAATCGTTCCTGAACCTGGCGCGGGTTATGGCTGAAGATATTTACTACGTCAGGAATTCTCGTTTGATTTCGTCGATGGCTGAAATCAATGGAGAAGAACATTTGAAACAGGCATTATCAAAAGGAAAAGGTGTTATTGCGACGACAGCCCATCTGGGAAATTTTGCTTTAATGATCGCCTGGCTTGCCGGATATGGCTGCAAAGTGAATGTTATCATGCGCCCTCCGAGGGACAGCAAGATGGGTGATTTTATTAAACAAACGGTCGGGAAGATGGGCACTCATGTGATTTTTACTCTTCCCGTGAGACAATGTTTGAGCGAGAGCATCAAAGCGCTTCGCAATAATGAAATTCTTTTTATCCTCCTTGACCAGAATTATGGCGCTGATGCGCGTATTTTCGTGGATTTTTTTGGGACCAAGGCGGCTACAGGCGGGAGTCCCTTGACGCTCGCATCCCGGACAGGCGCTTCGATCCTTCCCGTTTTCTGCTTGAGGGGGAAAGATAACCGTTATCAGATTGAGGTTGAGCCCGAACAGATTTTGCCTTATGAACCCGGCAATGAAGAGTCTCTGCGGAAGAGTCTTCAGCAGTTGACATCGATTATTGAGGCGCATATTCGCCGGGACCCGCCTTTGTGGTCCTGGATGCACAAGCGCTGGAAGAGTAAGAATTCAAGGGAATCAGAAGATATTTTAGAAAGAAAATAAACAATGCTTGTTTAAAGGAGGCCGGCATGAAAAAAGACGACAAGGAAGTTATTTTCTTTTGCGGAATAGGAGTTCTTGTTCTGGGTATTTTTATGATTTTGGTCTGGTGGCCGCATGTGGTGTCTCTGTTTAAGGGGGTTTTGGGAATCGCGGTCGCTATCGGCGGGTTATTGATGATGTATACGAAAAAGACATGAGCAAGTTAATCATCTTTGATCTGGACGGCACGTTAATCAATGCTTATCCTGCCGTCGAAGAAACAGTTAATTTCACAATGAGCCATTTTGGTTTGTCTCCTGTTGACAGCGCGACTATTAAAAGGACTGTAGGCTGGGGAGACCGGCATTTGATAGGGACCTTTGTCGGAAAAGAGCGGCTTGAGGAAGCGGTCATGATTTATCGGGCGCATCACAGTGAAGCCTTGCTGAGAGGTTCCGCGCTGCTGCCAGGCGCCGCCCGGCTGCTGGAAACGCTGGAGGGAGAAGGTCATACGCTCGCCGTCGCCAGCAACCGGCCTAAAAAATATTCTCTGATCGTGACGCGTCATTTGAACATTGACCGGTTTTTTGAATGTATTTTATGCGGAGATGAACTGGAGCGGCCCAAGCCTTACCCGGACATTTTGATAGAAATCATGAGACGCACGGGCTATTCAAAGGAAGATACTTTATATGTCGGGGATATGGCGATTGATGTTGAAACGGGCAGGAGCGCAGGAGTTAGAACGATTGCAGTCACGACGGGCTCTTCCTTGAGAGAAGAGCTCCGGCAGGCAGGCGCTCTTGAAATCATCGAAAGGGTTGAGGAAGTAGCTCTTTTTGTTTAACCCGTCAATTTTTCTGTTGCTTTTTTTCGGAATTGCGTTATAAATATTCCCGATAATCCTATGCAGCCTGTCCTTTTTCGATTAGTATAAGTGAGCCTGGTTAAAAAAATTTTTTAAAAAAGTTTTCGTGGCCTTTTGGGCGCGCGAAGAAAATAAGGAGACGATTATGGG
>JBFMEN010000037.1:0-38277 GCA_040753435.1 Candidatus Omnitrophota bacterium
CTCCGGTCTGACTCTTTCCGGTCTTGGTTTTGGCCTGATTCTTTCCGGTCTTCGCTCTGGTCTGATTTTTCCTGCTCTTCGCTCTGGTCTGATTTTTCCTGCTCTTCGCTCTGGTCTGATTTTTCACGTTTTTTGCACTGCCCTGACTGCTGCCGTATCTGCTCTTTAACCTTCTCGAGAACCTTTTTGACAAATTCATAATTGTATTTGACGTCTTCCTCGTCAGCGTCTATTTTCAGGGCTTCTTCATATTGAGACAATGATTTTTCAAGAAAAGGAAGCGCTGCCTGTGGATTTGCGCTCCCGGCTCCTTCCGCCTGGCGGTAAAAAGAATTCCCTAAATTATAATGCGCCTGCTGTTTAAGAACCGGTTCTTCGCTTAATAATGCCTTCTGAAAATACTCAGAGGCTTTTTCAAAGTCGCCAATTTTATAAGAGGCGGTCCCGGAATTAAAATTTATAATATCAGATTCCGGATTCTTTTGAAGGGCCTCATTAAACTTTTCCGCGGCATTCTGATATTTCCCTTCTTTGTAAAACTCATTACCCCGACGTATATCGCCGCTGATCGAAGCGGCATCGGAAGCGCCGGAAAATACAAGCAGACAAAAAATAGAAAGAAGCTGTAATCTGTTCGGCTTAAAAAAGTTCTTAAACGACTTTTTATTCATCACCCGTTTTTCCTTTTCTGCCTTCCATCTTCCTTTTTCTTTTTCCTTACCGGAATTGCCATTTCCGCAACCAGCAAAATCACAGAAAGCGCGAGCGGCCACTGAAAACGCTCAAAATACCGTCGCTTCATCTGGCCCTCAAACTCGGTCCTGTCCATTTTGGACAAGGCCTGATCATAAATCACATCAAGGCCGAACCGGGCGCCCCCCGACCTCACATAAAAACCACCGGTTTTTAAAGCTATCTCCTGCAGCAAACTTTCATTAAGCCGGGATTTTACAACGTTCCCTTCGCGATCTTTTAAAAATTCATGTCCATTTCCTTCCGGCACGCTGACGAGCTCTCCCTCTTTAGTCCCGATCCCGACTGTATATATTTTCATGCCCCGGCTTTTAGCCTCCCGGGCCGCGGCAACAGGATCCCCCTCCAGGTTTTCACCGTCTGTCAGGATCACGAGTGTTTTATACTGAGAAGGATGTTCGGCGTAAATGTCGAGCGCCTCGTCAATAGCAGCCGCGACATTCGTCCCTCCTCGAGGAATGATAGCCGGTTCAAGGCTTTCCATGCTCATCATGACCCCTCCATAATCAGGAGTTAACGGACATAGTAAAAAAGCATCACCGGAAAAAGCGATCAATCCAACCCTGTCCCCGTGAAGCTGATCGATAAGGTCGCGAACTGCCAGTTTTGTACGCTCGAGCCTGTTCGGTGAAACATCCCGGGTCAACATGCTTTTTGAAACGTCAACGGCGAGTAAAATATCCACGCCCTGGCGTTTGACCTCCTGAAGGGTAAACCCAAACTGGGGACGGGCCATGGCAGCCAGGCTGAAGACAAAAACAAAAACCAGCGCCGTGTATTTAAAATTAAGGGCCTGCCAATTGACCGATTCAGTCAGTCTTTCCCACAACCTGCCCTTCGCGAACTTCATCAAAAGATCTTTCCGCCGCTTTATAAAGAAGATGAGCAGCCAGGACAACGGAACGATCAGCCACAGAAACCACAAAATTTGTAAATCAGCAAATTTCATAACCATTCCCCGATGTGTTTACAAATACTAACGGTTCTCCTCATGGTAAAACCATCAGCCATGTGTTTTCCAGTAAAAGCCCGGCAAACAATAACAGCAATCCTGCTGAAAGAAAAAAAGGAAACAGCTCCCGATACTCACGGTAACCGTACTGTTTGATCTCTGTTTTTTCCATTTGATCGATCGCCCGGTAAACTTCGCGTAAAGCTTCGGTATTATCGGCCCGGAAATAATGCCCGCCGGTTTCCGAAGCGATCTTCTTCAGAGTCTCTTCATCAATATCGATCTGAACCGCCTGATATTGCTTGCGGCCCCAAATATCGGCTACGGGGAAAGGAACCGGCCCCCTGGTTCCAGCTCCGATGGTATAAACTTTAATGCCCATGGCTTTGGCGATCCCCGCCGCCTCCAGCGGTTGAATCTGTCCGGCATTGTTAACCCCGTCTGTCAAAAGGATCACGGCTTTTGACCTCGCATTGCTGTTTTTTAACCGCACTAATGCCGAACTCAAGCCGGATCCAACAGCCGTCCCGTCCTCGATCAATCCTAAATCCAGCCGGTCCAGATTCAAAAGAAGCCAGTTTTGATCTGTGGTCAGCGGGCTTACCGTGTAAGCTTCTCTCGCAAAGGCCACCATCCCGATCCGGTCGCTCCTGCGAGCCTGAACAAATTCCCGCATCACTGCTTTGACGACCTCCAGCCTGTTTCGCCGCTGACCCTGAAGAATAAAATCTTCGGCAGCCATGCTGCCCGAAACATCCGTCGCCAGAACAATATCAATCCCTTCGGTTTTAAATTCGCTGAAATCAAGTACCGACCTTGGGCCGGCTAACGCAATCAAAAATAATATCAGCGCGGCCATCCTCATCATAAGCGGCGCCTGTATCAGTCTGAGCCGCAAACTCTTTCTGTTTTTTTGCAAAATTGATGTCGATGAAAAAAGGATGGTCGCAGGGCGTCTGGACTTCAGCCAAAACCATAAAAGTCCGGGAACAAGCGGAATAAAAATTAAAAAAACTGGCGTTTTAAAAACCATCTGCACGCTCACAAGATCCAAGAGCACAAGAGCCGCAAGAGCACAAGGGAAATCTTGTGCCATGTGCTCATGTGCTCATGTGCTCCTTTAATATTGTTTCTTCCACAAATTTACCGACAAGATCAAAACTTGAATGCATTTGTTCGGGAGTGGCCCCCTGCTTCGCGAACTTCACCATATCGCAGCTGACCAGAAAATCCCGAAGCCGCGATTTCTGCGATGAATTCAGCGTGGCGGTGTGACCCAATGAACCCAGAAATTCTTCCGTTGTCATTTCAGGGGCTTTTATCAAAAACCTTCTCTCGATATAACGGCGCAATATCAATGATAATTCAGAGTAAAAAAGCTTCACTAAACCCTGTTCCGGAAAATTCTTTTCCTTTAAAGTCTCGAGTTCGATCCTGGCGATCTCCCAGGCCGGTTTAGGAAGATCAACGACAGCATTGACCCTTTTGCCTTTGATTTTTTTAAAAATAAAGAAGGCCAGGATTCCGCTTGACGCGATCAAAAGTAAAAGCCAGAGCCCGTGATTCGTGAAAGGAACCGGGCCGCGAATATCGCGGATATCCCCGACGTCCTGGGCAAAAGAAAATGGAACAAAAACCGGGGCATAAAAAACAAAATAAAAAATAAATGTATAATACCGTCGATTAATGACGAACCTTTTCTCTTTTCTCATTTTCTTTTTCTTCTTTCCATAAAGAATCTTACGATCTCATCTGTGTAAGAACTCCCCGTGGAAATCCGGATTTCATCGATATTGAATGATTTAAACAAACGCGCGCGTTCACGAAATCTATCAGACGCGCTGCGGGAATAAATCCGGCTAAATTCCTTATCCCTGGGATCAACCGGCATGATCTCTCCGCTCTCGGCATCTTCAAGGAACAGCATAGCAGAATGATGGAGCCGATCCTCCGAAGGATCGGAAAGGGAAACCGCGATAAGATCATGCCGCCGGGATGCGATGCTCAGTTCTTTTTTATAAGAAGGCTCTTTAGAAGCGCCTTCTTTCTCAAAGAAATCTGAAATAATAAAAGCAACGCTGCGATGAGCCGTGACCCTGCTTAAGAACTCTAATGCACCTCTGATATCCGTTCCCTTTCCCTTCGGTTTAAAACACAGGACCTCACGGACGAGGCGAAGAACGTGACGCGATCCTTTTCGCGGCGGAATGAATTTTTCTATCCGGTCGGTGAAAAAGATCGCGCCGACTTTATCGTTATTACGGATTGCTGAAAATGCCAGCAGGGCGGCGATCTCCGCGGCCAGCTGGGACTTTAATTGACCGGCCGTTGAAAAATGCGTCGACAGGGAACAATCGACCAGAACCATGACCGTTAGCTCCCTCTCCTCGACATATTTTTTGATATGTGCCCGCCCTGTCCTGGCGGTCACGTTCCAGTCAATGGTTCGGATATCATCCCCGATCTGATATTCGCGCACCTCGTCAAACTCCATTCCCCGACCTTTGAAAACACTGTGGTACTGGCCGGCAAACATATCTGTTACAAGACGGTTTGTCGTGATTTCGATACGGCGGATTTTTTTAATAATGTCTTTGGGCAGCATAGATTCAGTTCATAGCGAAGAGCGAGAAGTGATGAGCGAAAAGCGAAGAGAACAAGAATTGCCAAAATCCACTTTTCGCTCTTCGCTTTAGTCTCTCACGGGACTTCCACTCCATTAAAAATCGTCGTTATAATATCCTCGGAAGTCTTCTCCTCCGCCTCCGCTTCATAAGAAGGGATCACCCGATGACGAAGGACATCCATACCAATAGATTTCACATCCTGGGGAGTCACATAACCGCGGCGATTTAAAAAGGCGTAGGCCTTTGAGGCAACGGCCAGATTGATCGTGGCGCGGGGTGAAGCGCCGTATTGAATGAGGCCCTGAAGATTATCCAGGTGATACGCTTTTGGGTTGCGTGTCGCCCCGACAAGATTAACGATGTACTGTTCGACCTTCTCATCCATATAAATTTCATCAACGACAGAGCGCGCCCGGATAATGTCTTCCGGTTTAACCACGGTATTGATTTTTATTTCCTTATTCGTAAAGGCCATGCGCTTGAGGATCTGCAGTTCTTCAGCCCCGGAAGGATAATCGATTTTGACCTTTAACATAAACCGGTCGACCTGGGCCTCGGGCAAAGGATAAGTCCCCTCCTGCTCAATCGGATTTTGCGTCGCAAGCACAAGGAACGGTTCCGGGAGCTTCAGGGTTTCTTCACCGATCGTAACCTGGCGTTCCTGCATGGCTTCAAGAAGCGCGCTTTGAACTTTCGCCGGGGCGCGATTTATTTCATCGGCCAGAATTATATTTGAAAAGACAGGGCCTTTCTTGATAAGAAAGCCGCCGGACTTTTGATCATAGATGAGCGTGCCTGTGAGATCAGCAGGCAACATATCGGGAGTGAACTGCAGCCGCTGGAAACCAGTATGGATCGTATTTGAAATGGTCTTAACCGCCGTTGTTTTCGCCAGCCCGGGCACCCCTTCCAGCAGAATATGCCCATTAGCTAACAGGCCGACGAGAAGACGCTCGATCATATACTTTTGTCCGACAATAACCTTCTGACATTCAAGAATAACCGCATCGACAAAAGCGCTCTCCCTCTTAACCTTTTCATTGATCATCATGATGTCATGTTCTGCCATATGCCCCTCCTCAGAGTATGTGAAAAGTAATTTTTGACGACGGAAAAATAATTGTTAGAAATTAATTGAAGAATATTTTAAAACGCAGGCTGTATGATGTCAATATCCAAAACAGGGTCGCCTGGTTCATCAACAGTCGCAAGCGGTGTTATACGACATGTGTCTTGATGGAAGCTTAAGCAAAGTGAACATCTATGCGTTCGATCCTGTTTTCGCGAATATCAGCGGCATACGGTGACGGAATAAATCCGTCAGTCAGACAAACCGTTTTACCCTCATCATAATGTAAAACAATTCGCTCGATTTGATAGTCTGTATCCGGAAAAACATCAAAACCCCGGGGATTATAATAAACAACAAGCGTAGATCCAAACAGGTGAAAGGCATACGAATTCTTTGGCACAGGAACTTCTTCCCACTCTCCCCGGCGATTGAGACGTTTCAATACCGAAGGTTTGCGGGTAAACATTTCCTTTGCCAGGACAGGGTTGAAATGAAAACACAATTCATTCTGCTGATTCAATAAAAACGGGTTCTGCCCGACGTTCATCCAAAGCCAGAGATGTAAGAATTCTGCCGTACTCCCGGAAAGCCGCGCTACAAATCCTTGTCCATGCAGATTGGGATCCTGATGGGCGCTGCTGGCAATGAATGAAGAATTCTCAAGCGGACTCCGCCCATAAACATCAGGCTTCAGAAAGGGAACCAGACATTGATTCATTGTCGTATAGAATTCCCGGTAAAGCCCGGATCGTATCAATTCAACCAAATATTTATATTCCATATGGAGCCAGATGGATTCGTTCTCAAGCCATCCGCGCGGGAAAACTCTTGTCCGTCCGATTTCTTCTTTTTCCCTGGTTAAATCCGCGTTTACTTTATACATTTTTAATTCTTTATCATATAAAGGACTGACATGCAGCGCCTGGTAGAGCTTGCGGGCCTGGGCCGGATCAGACAGAACACGAAGGGCGTGAACAAACCCTTCGAGAAACAGCGGCAAGGCATGACATTTAAACTTCCCGGGAATGACGCAAACCCGGCCATCATGAGTTTGTTCAAGCTTTTCAAATGCCACTGCTTCATGAATAAAATACGTCGCAAAAAGTCCTTTACTATTAATCGCCTTTTGTGCCGATGCCCTGGTTTTAGCAATAACAAGGTTCAGGAACCGGCGGATATCTTCGACCGTCACCCTCTCTTCCTGACCGTCGATGCCTTCACGGACAGATAAACGGTAATCCTCTTTCAGCGTGTTGCTCTTGTCCCAGTATTCAAAATCATCGGTCGATTGGGACAACACCTGCGTAAGCCCTTTAATAAAATCAGCAAGTTCTTTGAACACATCAATTGATTCCTTGTCATCCTCACCCAGGTCCTCCAATGCATCCAGCAAAAATTGCGCATAACGCTGAAGTTCAAATGTTTCGCAAATTGATGACCCTAAAAGTCCCGGCAAGCCGTTCAGAGCGTCATACCATCCCGGTTTATCCGCTTCCATCTCGATACCGATACCTGATGGATCAAGCGTAGCCGCTTTATTGGCAATAAGACACAAAATTTTTACAGCCAGATTCGTGCGATAAACTTCGCCTGATCCATGATTAACGCGCAGATGATTCCCATGATCTTTTGCGTGTATGGACTTGGATCCGTCGATGACAGAATGAAACTGGCGGACACCCTCTTTGGCCAGGACGTAGCGCTGACTCCGTGGCAGAACATAATGATCATTCAAATAAAAATCAAACTCCTTTTTGTGAAGCAATAACTCGCGCAGCTTCTCAGGAAACACAGACAAGTAACTCTCTACAAGATCAATGTTATAAGTCCAATGATCGGTCCAAAAGCCTTCGCCGTGATCGGCCAGCGTCCGTTTATGACAGACTCCGAGCAAGTTGTTCAAAAACTGTTCGTGAGTGACCCTTAAATCAAGATTGTTTTTTTCAATAGCCGTCAATAATTCTCCGAGCTGAAATCCCTTTTTGATAAATGGTTCCAGCGGAGCAATGTCCCCCTTGAGACTCTTCATTAACATATCTTTCAGGGCCAATTGGTCATGGGTGAAGAAAGACATCCCTTTTACAACCAGGGGATTATACCCGTCGGCCTGGGAAAGGTTAAAGAAATCGATAATACTGCTGTCAGCCACAGCCGTGTTAAACCAAATATCATTCCGGCGGTTCTGGTTCACATCGCGGTAATTTCCGTTCCCCTGGGAAAAAAAGGTCGGCGAAAGAACAAAATAATTATAATCCCGTTCCGGGTCGCCATGCTTTCTGCTGAAAACATTAACCGCCTGCACCCCCTCTTCTGTCTTTAATGAAACAGGAAGCCCGCCGCGCATCACGTTGTCGAGGAATGTCTGGGCGGCGTATTGATCGAAAACAGGATTGGCGCTCTTTGTCACTGCATAATTTTTAATACCGGCGATAATATCCCTGTTCTGATTCGCCTTGTCCCTGATGAAATTTTTTGCAGTAACTTTCTCAACGATATCATTCAGATTTTCCAGAGAGTGTGCGTGACCTGCGACAGTCACAAAACCAGTCGATGCCTGCGGGGCCAGGACGAATTTAGCAAAAGTCATCGCTGAAGGAGTGCGGTTGTCTGTTTGATGGACCGTTGGAATCCGAAAAGATTTTTTTCCGAAGAACTCGGCGGGGAACATGAAGTCAGATGACTGCCCGAAAACACATTCCGGCTGAACGATCACAGGGAAAAGCTTTCTCCGCCTCTCCTCAAAAGAGAAATAAAAATTACCTTCCTTGATATGTTTCACCTGAGAAGTATCGTTGACTTCAACATTAAGATGATAATATGGGGTGTTCTTGTCCACCCCCTGAATTTTGATCCAGGCCTCAACCGTCCTTGACATATTCTTGGTTACCCAGTCATTCATGCCATAAGGTAAATACACAGGAAGGCCATCCATGACCTCAAGACTCTTTTCTTTTTTTGAAATGTTCTGAAATGAAACCTGCCGGACCAGCGCGGGAAAATTTTCTTCAGCCACGGTGAAATAATTAACCCTGCAGATTATCCCCAAATCACGATTTATCTCTTCAATGGTGAGATCGTGCGAAGTGATTATCATCTGCTGAAAAACTTGCCCCTTGCATACATTTGACTGAAAAGGCTCCCACTCGAATGTCTTTTTCCCGGAATGAATTTTGACAAAGGTGCGAAAACCCTGAATTGAGGTCAAGCGATACGCTTTATTCGCAGGAAGAAATTCCATCATGGCCTTGTCTTTGCTTTCAATGCCAAAACTGGAAACGCACTGGCCGCGGTTGACGTAAAAAAGCCACATCGGGATTCCCCAGAGACCGGCAACTCCTGGAAAGAAATTACTAAAAGGCTTCGCCTGGTTATAATTTTCCAAAAGAAAAGCTCCGTTTTCATCAAGAGCATATCGAGGATTTTTTGTCTTTGGCATATTCACTCCATTGATCTTTAAACTAAAAATAAATATCGACGGGAAAGATAATTTATCCGCTCTGCGTCTTTTATATTACAAACTCCCCAGAATTTTTCTGACCACATCGCTGACAACTTTATTATCGGCCTTCCCTCCAACCTTCGGCATCAACGCTTTCATAACCATTCCCATATCCTTAATTCCTGTAACGCCGGTTTCCTTGACGACCTGCCTTACGACAGGCAAGAGTTCTTCTTCTGACATTTCTTCCGGCAGATAAGCCTTTAAAATTTCCATCTCACGTTGTTCTTTCTCAGCCAGGTCCGTCCTGCCGCCTTTTTGAAACTGTGCGATCGACTCCTGCCGCTGCTTGACCTGTTTTTTAATGACGGCAATTACATCTGCGTCATCCAGTTCCTCAACGCGTTTATCGATCATGACATTTTTAATTTGAGCGCGCAAAAAGTTCAGGGCTGCCGCCTTTTCTGTCTCTTTATTCTTCATGGCCTGGATATAATCCGCAGTAATTTTTTTGTATAACATAAATGACTCCTTCGTCTGAGATCACAAGTCACAATGCCGTCAGTCGCCACGACTGCACCCTTGTGGCTGCTATAAATTATTTATACTAACGGTTTTAAGCCTGGATTTCAATCCTTTTATGATTTTAACCTGGGATTTACGAACATGATAATAGTCAGCCAGGAAGTCTATCAATGCCTTGTTGGCCTTGCCCTCAACCGGCGGCGCTGTCAAATACACCTTGACCATCCCGTCTTGTTCGACGAAATTATTTTTTTTTGAACCCGGAAAAACTTTCAGTTCTATGGTCTTCACTGTAATCTGATTATTTAAGACTGCAAGGGCTTTGGGCGAGCTTGTTTCCCGTGACTTCATTCTGTCAATTTCAAAACCGCATCTATCTTCTCTTTCAGTTCCCGATAGGTAAAGGGCTTTCCGATAGCCATATAATCGCGCCCGCCAACGGTAATTTCCGCATCACCGTTTCCGTCAGATACAACAATCCCTGAAAGAAAAATTACCGGGACCCCGACTGTGGCTGGATGGTCATGCAACTCTTTGACAACCTCGGCTCCGTCCATATCAGGAAGAACAATATCCATTAAAACCATATCGGGCAAATGCGCACGGGCTTGAATCAAACCGTCACGACCATTACGGGAAAGAAAAACTTTAAATCCATCCGCTTCAAGTTTTGAACTGATAATGCCGACTGTATCTGTCTCATCATCAACCAGCAGGATCTTTTTAACCACTCTCCCCCCCCTTTTTTTGCCGCAGTTGTTTTAATATAAAAAAGGAAGTCACATTTTTTAAAAATCAGGAGAAGCTTGCTGCAAGCTCTTTGACATCTTCAAGCATGGCCAGACGCTCTTTGTCCGATGCCCCGCCTACATTTCCAAAATAAAGATGCCTGGCGATCTCAATACCCGTAAAATCACTGATACACTCGTCAATCGTTTGATTCATACTCTTTAGCATCCCCGTATTCGCATAAACGTCGTAAGGCGCGCCCATCGTGTTGATAAAAACAAGCTTTTTGCCGGCAAGCAATTTCTCTAACCCATCAGGTCCATAAAAATAAGCGAATCCGGAACTGAAAATCCTGTCGATATATCCCCTTAAGTTAGCGGTCAATCCCCCCCACCAGACAGGACAGATCATCGTAATCACATCCGCCCAACTGACATGATTCTGCTCAATGATGACGTCCGGGGCATATTCTTTTCTCTTGGCCATTTCCAAATCCTGTGAATCAAGGACAGGATTAAAGTTCATTGCATAAATGTCACGCACCCGGACCTCATGACCCTGCTCAATAAGGGCCTGCTCATAAATATCAAGGATAGCGTGGTTGAAACTTTTGGGGTTTGGATGGCTATAAACGATTAAATGCTTCATAAACTCCTCCCAGGAATAGTCGTATTGTAACATAAGAAAGAAAATGGCAGAACTATTTCTACGGAAGCTTCATTTCCAGCCGATGCGTATTGAGCCACTCTTGCCGCTCTTTATAATCCGGAAGGTAAATCTCGACCTTTTGCCAAAATTTTTTTGAATGATTCGGGTGCGATAAATGGGCAAGCTCATGGACGATCACGTAATCAATAACGTGAAGCGGCGCAAGCGCCAAAAGCCAGTTAAAAGAAATCTTTTTATCGTGATAACTGCAACATCCCCATATGCTTTTCTGAGTTCTGACCGCAATGGTCATCGGCTCCAGGCCCATCATTCTGACATAATGAAAAACCCGGCTGGCCATGACCTCCTCGGCCTGCCGGCGATACCAGCGAACCAGTTGTTCTTTGACCTTAACAGACTGTTCTTCTTTTGAAATTCCCGCCGGAACAGTGATAATCCATCCATTCTCATCAAAAGATACAGCAGAACGGGCGCGCCCTTCCTCTACATAAAGAGGATAATTTTTTCCAAGAAACAAAAATTCATTTCCGGTATTATAATCACGGCTCCTGACAAACTGGTTGGCCTGGCCGACTTCCTGAATTCTTTTAAGAATCCAGCCGGCACGTTCATTAATAAATTGTTCGACAAGTGTATAGGAAGCATAGACAGGCGCTACGACACGGACCTGTTCGTCTTCATTGACTGAAATTTCAATGGTCGTTCGCCTGTCGGATTTCAAGAGAAAAAAATTGATAGTTCCCTGTCTTGTTCTAACGCAGCAAACACGCGCCTTTGAATAGTCTAAACGATGGCTTTTACGTCCCGGCATTACAAATCCCTGCGGCAAAGCTGACGAATCAAAGCAGCAGCTCACCTTATTCCACTATTTAACAAATTCAACATTAACCTTAACATCCCGCGTCATCATAACTTCCGGCAAACCCATTGGCATAGGTTTTCCATCTTTCACAAGGTATCCGTTATTCCCCAACAACGATTCATTCCGGTCAATTTCCTGCTGGAAGGCCACTTTCTTCTTGTACTCTTCCTTTTTCAGAAATGCTATCCTCTGTTTAACTTCCCGGATCTTTTGTTTGAATTGAAAGATAAACCCTTTGCCTTCTTCCAGGGTATCAAAAGATGCGAATTTTTGTTGTTTTTCAAGCTTGTTTTTTTCAAGAGAAATCTTCAGCATCTCTTCCTTAATTAAGACATTTTCATCTTTAAGAGATCCTATCTGACGCTCCATTTCATTCAACTCATCAAGAAGCCGTATTTTCTCTTTTAACTTCATATTCTCCATCTTGATATCAGCCAGGAATAATTCAGTCCTCTCCAGATTGGCTTGAACTAATCCCAACTCCCTGGCGTACTTTCGAGCCAGCTCAGTCTCATCGTCAAGCAGAGCGGCAACCATTTTTTGTGATAATTCGACCCGCTCATAGTTTTCTGAAAACATAAAATAACTCCAGAAAAATAAGGAAACCAGGATGGCCACAAGACTCATTCTTAAAATAACATATTTGGGTTTACGGTAAGACATAGAAATTTCCTTTCGTTCCACACAGTTCAAGCAAAGTAATCTGCGCCATGATCTTCACTCCTCCAAGTGCCAAAGAATTCATTTATTATACTTGTTTCGCTTTTTTTTCTCAAGTTTTTCAATTTCAAGGCTTTTCAAGTTTAAAAACAAAAACCGCATGCCGATAAAGCCCAGGGAATGCAGTAAAAAAGCTCAAACGTTCATATTCAATCGGCAAAACTTGAGCAAAAACACGCTGCATTTCTTCTATTGAGCGAAAACGGCCGCCCCGATCAAGACTATAAAAATACCTGCTCAAGAAGCTCTGACCTTCAAAACAAACCGGATCACTGACAACCAGATAACCAGCGCAGATTCTGGTCATTTCTTTAAGAACAGACACAAAAAGATCATCGGAAAAATGATGAGATGTGTCTATCAAAAGCCCGGCATCAAAAGAATTTTCTTTGAACATAAGATGTTGAGCATCACCAATAAGAAATGTTCGGGAAGGATACTGGCGAGAAGCAAAGCGGATACGGGGCAGACTGTTGTCAACACCTGTATAATCACCTGAAACCGCTTCTGACGTTTCACCTAATCCACATCCGATATCCAATACTGAAGTAAACTGATACCTTGACAAAATTTGTTTTAAATAATGATTCCTTCCGCCATCAAGGATGTCCCGCTGGATTTTTGAAATCCAGGGATTCTCGAGCAAACCACCCCAGCGTTTCTTGAAGTCAGGCTCGTACAATTTTTACTCCAAAGTTTCCTGAACGATATATAACGGTCGCTTTTTAACATCATCCCCAATTCGAGCCAAATATTCTCCGATAACGCCGATCGCAAGCAATTGAATGCCTCCCATGAACAGGACAACGACCATTATGGATGACCATCCCAGGACAACATGGGGATTAAAGACTTTTATAATGAAGACCATCATAATGCCCGTAAACGCCAGCAATGAAATCAACGCTCCCAACATGGAAATAAACCGCAACGGGACAAATGAAAACGAAGTCAAAGCATCGAATGAAAATTTGATCATTTTAAACAAATCATACTTGGTATAGCCGCCGAAACGCGGTCGTCTGACATAAGGAAGGCCTGCGCGCCTGAAACCCATCCAAGCGACAAGGCCGCGAATAAAACGATGCCGTTCATCCATGCTGTTAAGGACATTGACCACTTTTCTATCCAATAAATAAAAATCTCCAACATTGCTCGGGATATCGACTTCAGCGACTTTTTCCATTAACCAATAAAAAAACGATGCGGTCCAGCGCTTGAAAAGGGTTTCCCCCTGACGATCCGACCGCACTCCGTAAACAATATCAAAACCTTCCCGCCATTTTTCAATAAAGCGCTGAATCATCTCCGGAGGGTCTTGCAAATCTCCATCCATGACCACGACCGCCCGCCCTTTCGCATGCCGTTCGCCGGCGGTAATAGCCAGTTGATGTCCGAAGTTGCGCGACAGCCGGACAATCCTTACCCGCCCCTGGGCGATCTGCCGGCATTCTTTCAGGATTTCGAAAGTTCTGTCTTCGCTTCCGTCGTCGATAAAAACAATCTCATAGTTCACGGAACACTTTTTCAGAACCCCCGTGACCTGATAGTAGAACTCCTTGATCACACTTTCTTCATTACAAACAGGCGTTACAACTGAAATTTCCGGTGGCTGTAATTCCATTCATTAATCTCCCTTAACTATTGGCTATATTCATGAACTTTCCGGGCTCTTATTTGCAGGATAATTCGATACAGCTTTTCAATGCCATGTCCTCCCCTGAAAATCCAGGCCCTTTTGTTTCCATAACTTAATTTTTCTAAAACAGTATCCGACGGATCCATTGGATACTCGGGAATAAGGTGCTTTTTATCACTGTCGCTTTCCTTCCCGATAAAAATTGTATTACTCGCATCCAGGTGACTCAGGCCCTCATAATTCCGGATCCCGCCATATTGGCATTGAAAACCATAGATCATGACATCGAGATCCTTGTGAACATAACCAAGCTCCGGCAGGGCGAGCATCTGTGCTATTTGCATAGGCGCGACCACTTTAAAAGAAGAATATTCGGATTGAATCCGGTCGACAACGGAACGGTCGACGCGAAGATCGTTGCGATACTCCAAACTCCCTTCAAGAAGCACATGGTCTTTCACGCCCTGTTGAAAATGACCATACGATGAAAAACCTGCCAATAAAGTCATCGCTATAACGATCAACCTTAAAAAATATTTATGACGAACAACCAGGGAGCCCGCATGAACGATCCCGAAAGCCAAAAAAGGATAAACGCTGAGCTGGTACCTGGGTGAAACCGCAATAAAGTTCAACAGCAAAACAAAGAACAAAGCTCCGTATGCATACATTATTCCCGAAGAAAAGAATTCATCCAGGCTATATTTTCTCCGGATAACGAGACTGCCCAAATAAATCCCCAGGGTGATCAAAAACCAGCGAACCGTTCTGATCACCATTAGTGAAGGCAGTCCTTTGAGCATCCCGATCATTCCGGCGCTTACATGAGCATCTTTAATAAAAAATTTCAATGACAGTGTCAATACGGATACAAAGACCATCGCAATAATCACAAAAATATATCTCTTCCGGATTCTCCGGCTTTCCTTGAAATTTTCAAAAATCAAAACTAATGCGGCAAGAGATACTCCCATACAGGCCAGGATCCCTGTCCCTTTTATAAAAGCCGCTCCGGTTGCCGCCAAAGCCGCCGGAACGATCTTCTTCCGGAACAAAAAGAAAGCCGAGAGCATGATCAAAAACATCGTCGGAGGTTCCATATTCAACGACTCTGCCTGGGCTTGAACTAACGGAAAAAACAGAAATAAGCCACTGACAAGAATGGCAATATCAGGAGCAAAGACTTTTCGTGATATTTCTCTTAACATGGTCGCCGTTGCCGCAATCATCAGAAAGACGATTTGGTGCAGGACTACAAGCATTAATAACGGCTGCTTGATAAGGGTTAACCATATCGCCAGATAAGTCGGATATATCGAAAATAAATATACGCGCGGCCCCCCCTGCGAATAATCTGGCTGCAGAAACAACGCTGAATAATCAAAGTGATTCTTGCTCAACCAGATGGCTTCAGCAAAAGGTCCTCCGATCGCGTCTCCATATGGAGGAAAAAACAACACCTCAAACTTAGTCACCAAGAAAAAAACAAATACACTGAGCAAATGACGCCAGAATGAGGCATGCTTCAAATACAGAAGCGCATAAGTAACAAAGGCAATGGCAGCCATCACCTGACTGATGGGGCCATAAAATCTGCTTTCAGCCATACCGGCATAAAATCCCGGAGAATGCTGGAGAGCGTCCTGTACGCCTAACAGGTTGTTCAGAAAAACGAATTGCTGGCGGTCGATAAGCCACTCAATCCATTGCGGACCGCCGATTTTGAACACGATGAAGAGAAACACGCTCACAGCCATTAAAACATGGGAAGCAATGCGCGATTTTGCGCTCTTAAAATCCATCAAAATCCTTCTATCTTTTTTTCTGTCAAAACGATCATTGTCGTCCAGCAGAGATACTTTAATAAAGGGAAAAATTTTAAAAGCTTTTCATCTATGGAATCAAGTGTTTTGTACATCCGTTCATAACGCTGATGCTCCCGGATAATACGTTTCCAGTAACGATCTTTTGTCGGGTTAACACGTTCAATGAAATACATGAACAAAAAAATATTCAGTGTCGTCAGCCAAAAAAATTCATAATCGACTTTCCCGAAATATGTTTTGAGAAAGGCAAAGTCGCGGAAATTGAAAGATGTTTCTGTCGGAGTCCGGACATCCTCCGCGATTTTCCGGTAAAAATTTATTACGGGGTTGTAACTCAAAGGCTCGATAAATATCGCCCTGCCCGTATCTTTGAGAACCCGCCCCGTTTCCTTAATCGTTAAATGGAGATCGGCATGATGAAGAATACTCGAGCCGTAGATACAATCAAAAAAGCCGTCGTCAAAAACCAATTGTTCCGATGGCCCGGCGAAAGTCTGGACGTGGACTCCATGATTTTTCGCAAGCTCCGACGTCCTTTTTAACATTTCTTCAGAAAGATCAACCGCATAAACATCCGCCCCCTTCAGGGCGAAATAAACAGAAGCTTCTCCCGCTCCACAACCAAGGTCAAGCACTCGCTTGCCTTTAAGATCGCCGAAACGTCTCATGACTGCGCGGTTTTCCGGAGCGGTCACTGCTTCAAACGATTCTCTGACAAGAATGTCGTTCAAATTCAGAGTTCTTGCCCACTCGTTATGAAAACGCCGCTCAATGTCATATCGTTCATTTAAACTGATACTGTCCATGAATGAAGATTTTTCGGATGGTTAATTGTTAAAAATTGAATCAAAGATTGTATCGATCACATCGGGCTCCGATGGTGATCGTTCTTGCGGCTGCTCACCATTTTGCTCTTCGGACTGAGGCTGATCACCCTGACTATCCCGTTGTTCTGGCTCAACCCCAAGAATATCTCCTATCACATCATTAATCGCCGGTCCTTCTTCGCCCTCTTCTCCCCCCAGCACACCATCCAGAAGGCCCCGGATTTCTTCCCTGGCTTTACTTTTAATAATGACTTTCGTTAAATATTCGACATCAGGGAGAGGCCTGAAATTCATCAGAGAGCCCCGGTACGGGGCGAAAGGAATGGAGATCTGATTGCGGACTCTTAATGCCGAAAATTCGGGAATATCATTGATCAGATCCTGGGAAACTCCGGCCGGAAGGGTTAGATTCCCCTGAAAAGAAAAGTTGTTCTTCCAATCCAGTGTGCCTTTTGCATCAATACCTGCGACATCAGCGGCGGCATTAACAAAATAAGAAGCGACTCCCCGATCCATCGTCGCATTCATCGCAACGGATTCAAAGACAGTCTCTTTTAAATTAATTTTTTCCTGATAGTCTTGAGGCAAGGCCTGAACAAAAGCAGTCCCTAAAGCAGGGATAACTGAAATTTTGTTGAAAATATAATTTAAGATATTAAAGTTTTCGATCCGTCCTTCATTAACAATGAAGCCGGCTTGAATATTAAGGTTTTGAACTAAATCAGAAAATTGGAAGCCGGCTCCTTTCAAAGCAGCCGTCCCGTTCAGGCCCCCGCCAAAATCAATTTCCTTATCAACCTCAGGGATTACCTCCCCAAGCTGGACATTCTCCGACTTGATTTCAAAATTATAAAGCTGGGCAGACAAAACATCTTCAATCCTGCCTTTAAAAGTAATCCTGCCCGAACCCGCATTAAAAAATGATTCACGAACATCAAGATTGTTATTTGAATATTCGGCATAACAATGAATATCAGAAAGAGGAACGGGAACGGCAACAGCGCCCACTCTTCCCTTCGTTAAAGATCCTTCGGCGATCAAAACAGGAACCCCATTGGCGCCGGCTATGACCTGACTTACCTTAATGTTAAGAATGCCGTTCAGTTCCCGGAGACCGGCCTGGGCCAGAGCGGGAAACGTTTCAGTCATCCTTCCCAAGGATAAATTGGCAAGATCACTTTCAATAACGACGTCATCAAGCCGCACCTGCTGACTTGACAAATCGATCCAGCCTTTCCCTTCCAGAGAAACGGCTTTTCCGGCATCAAACGCAGCCAGCGACAATGTTACCCTGAAAGGCTCGCCGGTAAAAACGTTTTCACCCCCGGAGTCTTCGGTTTGTGCCAGCTGAAGATCCTTCACGTTCAGATCGATATCTTTAACTTCAATGTCTTTGACATAATTCTTGCCATCAGCCTTAACAATCAATTCTCCGTCTTGAATGCCGATGGTTTCAATGCCGATTCTACCTAAACTTTTGGCTGGTTCAGACTGTTTATCTGGTTCTGGTTGGGGGGCAGACGTTGGCGCTTCTTCTTTCTTTAAGGCAGCCAGGTCCAGTCTGATAACAGGTTCACGAAGATTAATATTAGTGATCATCACTTCGCGATCACTCAAATATTTGACTAAATCAAGCGCGAGCGCGATTTCCTCAACATCGACAGAAATTCCTTTTAACAACCCCTTATCCTCAAGCATGATATCAGACGCGTTCAACTGAACCCCGGTCTGTAAATTGAAATCCAGATTCATTTTTCCTATTGCGACATTCGTTCCCAAAGGCTCTCCGATTCTGCGGGCGATCTCATCTTTATATTTGTTCAGATCGAAATGCTTAATAAAAAAATATCCTCCGACAATGATCACTGTAAAAAGAATCAGAAGAACTATCAGAAAAATTTTTAAGGCCTTCATCGTTTCCTTCTCTTTCGGTTGACTATTTTAGATAAGCGTCCAGCGCTTCCTCTATCAGAAGCGATCGTGAAGAACGCTCCGGGGAAACCTGCACTTGATTAAGGTTAAGCTGCCGTTCCAAATCAGCCATATATCTGCGAGTCGCTTTATAATCCGGAGATAATTTTTCGACCTCAGTCAGCACATCATAGGCAAACTGATAGGCTTTTTTATCGAAAAACTCAAGACCATCCAGATATAAACTTTCAATTTTATTTAAGAATTCCTCATGCAATTCTTTCTTCATCCGAATGAGGTCTTCCTGATAAAGACGAACATACCGTTCCACTTCATCCTTTTTCAAATCAAGGGCCTTTTGCTGAGAAGCTATAGCTCTTGTAACGACTGTTTGTTTGGTTTCTTGTTCCACAATGATCTTTTCCAACTGGCTATCGACTTTTTTCAACCTTTGCAAAGCTTCTTCAGACCGGGTTTCAGTCCCGGCATTATTTTCAGATAAAGATACCGTTTCCTGTGTTTGTTTCAGCTTTCGTTTTTCTAATCTGGCCTGGCGTTCAGCCTCCAGCGCCTTCTTCTTCGCCAGGCGCACGGCCTTCCCGGCTTCTTTTTTCGCAAGCGCGTCAGCCTTCCGTTTTTCTTTTTCCGCCAGCCGCTCTGCCTTAAGAGCAGCCTTCCTGGCAAGGCTTTCCTGCTTCTTTTTCATTTTTAGCTCTTGTTTTCTTCGTCCAGGATCGATGATATCTTCTTCATCCTTGACCTTATTGAGCGGAACCTTCTCTGAATCCTGGATGACTTCCTGAATTACTTTTATTTCATCATCAGAAACCTGATCCACAGGAACATCGATAGCCACTAGTGAATTGGAAGAATAAACTCTTTTTAAAAAAGCCTCTTGCTTTTTATGAATACGCCGGGCAAAATCTTCGGGCAAAACAGGGTCTGCCAGCAGATCATCAAGTCTTTGCGAAAGTTCTTCGGCATGAACAATTTGCCTGGCCTTGTAGGACGCCACCATTTCCCGGTAAATCCTGGCTGTTTCCTGAATGGCCTGGCTTCTGCAGGCACGCTCTTCTTTTTCCCGCAGCTTCCTTGTCTCACTTTCCATGGACGTTCCGGCATCCGCGCTTTGCGAAAAAGACGCGGCAGTTCCCAGAGAAAAGAACAAGGCCGCTGCAGCTGCCAGCCATAACAGTTTTTTAAAAAAGGTTTTCATACTGATCCGGTTATTCATGGACGTCATGCTCTGAAAAAACGGTGGCCGTAAAAATATTGAGTTCTGTTCCGGGATCCCTCCATGCGTCCGGAGGAAGACCAGCTTTATGCGCGCATAACTGGGATAAAAAGGTTTCCCGGTCCCAACCGGTTTCCGTGGCTACCTGTGGTAAAAAAACACCCTGATGCCAGCCTCGTCGAACAATCACCCCGTGAACTCCCATCTGAATTTCATCAGGACTCTTGGCCCTGTATGGAGTCGACAAAACGGAGACTTCGATGTCTATATCTTTCAGTTCATCCGGCAGAACAGGATTAAATCTGGGATCATTTGCTGAAGCGGAGACGGCCATATCCCTGACTGTCAAAAATAATGGCTGTTGTCCGATGATGTTCCCGATACAGCCGCGCAACTTTCCTCTTTTATGGATCGTGACAAAAGCCCCTTCGACTTTTTGAAGACGCGGATCTGTTTCGGTCACGTCAAAAATGCGCTTTTCCCTGACGTAAAGATCAATCGTTTGTTTGGCGATTTCGATCAACCGTCTCTTCTGCCCTAACGTGAGAGAACCCTCGCCTTGTTCTACCTGTCCGGTCCCCGTATCCTTGCCCCGATAAAAAACAATCGATGAGTAACCCACTACATTGCTCTTATCCCCCGTTACATCCCCTGAATTTCCATATGTTAAAACCTTGAGTTCAAGCCCGCGTTCTTTTGCCAGCAGCATGGCTGTCGTGACCGGTATAAATCCGCACAGTTCCAGACGACGCAGTGCGCATTGCTGCCATAACCTTTTTGCATCCGCCGCTTCAATGGTTTTGATCGCTTCAGCATCCATCCTTCTCGCGGTCGCATCATCGTGAAAATGAGACATATCGGACGAAATAACAACTAATACATCTTTACGATCTCCGATCACTTCATTGATCGCACGCGCCGCTTGTTCACAGGCATCAAATCCCATCTGTCCCATAATGACCGGAACGATCTTCGCATCAGGGAACACGGTCCGGATAAAAGGAAGCTCAACCTCAAGCGCGTGTTCTCGCTCAAACGCAGCCGGGTCAACAATGAACAAAGGATCCCCGGAGATCAACCGGGCGGTAAAATCTTCGTCGACCTCAAGCGTTCCAAGAGGCGTCTCATAGCCGCCTTTATCCCAGACAGCCGCTTCAGAAAACCCATAATAATGGCTGGGAGCAAGAATGATCACCGTTTTGTAAGTATTGGGGGAAGCATACTTGAAGGCGCGAGCAGCTATGTGACCGGAATAAATATATCCGGCATGCGGAGCAATCAGAATTTCAACATGACGGGATTCTTCCGGGAGCGGGGATGTATCCAGGAAAGACTGGATTTGTGAAGAAAGCTGTTGCGGATTACCGGAGTAAAACTGCCCTGCTACGTTTGGTTTCTTAATCAAATTGTCTGCGAATCCTGAAAATGGCATCATGAATACTATCAAAAAAATATTAATAATTATTTTTATCATATTCATTGAAGTGAAATGTCAATATAATTTCAGTTCATTGTACAATAAAAATAAAAAAGAAGATAAACTTTTCGCTGAAATTCTTTTTAATTAAGAACGTTTTCCCCTCTGACCAAAAAATTTCCCATGACAAGATAACCGGTCTTGACTTTATTAAATGTGTCAATCGCATCCTGGGGGGAACAGGCCATGGGATCGCCATGAATATTGAAGCTGGTATTCAAAAGGACTCCTCTTCCCGTCACTTTTTTTACTTCCGTTAAAAGTCTTCCAAATCTTGTCTCCTTCCCGTTAATAATCTGGGGACGGCAACTTCCATCCGCGCCGATAACGCCCTCTATATCTTTCTTCTTTTCTTCCCTGACCATATAGGCCATTGTCATAAACGGATTGGACGAGTATTGCTCAAGATAAAGCTTCGCGTCTTCTTCAAGCATTGCCGGGCAGAAGGGCTGGTACCACACCCGCATTTTGAGCCTCTGGTTGAGCAGGTCTCTGATTTTTAAGGAATCCGGTAATGCCAGAATACTTCGGTTTCCCAAAGCCCGGGGCCCGTACTCCATTCTTCCCTGAAACCAGAAAATAATGTTCCCCGCTGCGATAAGATTTGCCGCCTCTTCCTCAATTTTTTCACAGCGCCGGTACGGCAATCCGTTCCCATCAAGAACCGATTTTATTTCTTCATCCGGATAATCCATCCCCAAAAACACATCCTCCAGAACACAAGAAGTCCCGGACATTTTATGATTCACCATAAGGGCCGCACCGGCGGCCAATCCCCCGTCTCCCATATGTGGAAAAACAAAACAACCTTTAACTCCCGGAATCAGCCGGATCAGCCTGTTCACTTTAATGTTGGAAAATACGCCGCCCGCCAGGGCAACATTAGTATGTCCTGTCGCGGACAAAGCATTCCGCACCAGCTCCACGATCCTGAGTTCGAGTGTTCGTTGCGCCATGAAGGCAAACTGCTCCGAAGGATACCTTCGTGAAACCTTTTCGAGCTCGGTATGCATCCTTAGAGCAGAATAACGGGACTTTACATCCAATCCATGGACATGAAAAAAATCAAGCAGCGGATTTTGAAAATCAGCAACTGGCGCGGCGAGGTCCGCCAGCGCCATAACCTTGCCCTCATCCTCAAGTTCCCTCATGTTCAGGAGATTAGTGACATGCTCGAAGAAAATTCCCAAAGAATGTTTTCCGGAGATATCTGCCTTTCGTTCCAGCCGGCCATTTAAAAAACTGCCGATGGTCCCGGACAAACCATCGCCGATACCATCCATCGTAATCACCAGACAGCCATCAAACCCGCTGACTAAAGCCGCTGCGGCCGCGTGACAGAAATGATGCTCGACAAAATGAATATCACAGGCTGAAAAGCCTCCGGTCTTCAGAATATTTTCCGCGTACAGCTTGCTGATGTATTTTGACAGAACACCCGGTCCTTGTTCGGTCAGAACATACTTCAATTTCTTTTTCAGGACATTAACTTTGCCTGCAGCCTTCTTTTTGCGGCGAATCAGGTAGTAATCTTCTTTAATAAACGGAAACAGCCGGGCCAATGTTTTAGAAAGATCGTAAGAAGAAAAAGCGACATGTTCGATATCCGCAGGGGAAAGATTCAGATAATCCATGCATGCCTTGATAGACAGGGCCGGGAAAACCACTTCAAGTTTACGTCGGGTCAAACGTTCCTCATTGACCGCCGCCAGGATCTTCCCGTCCTTAACGATCGCCGCCCCTGAATCATGCCCGTCCCATATGCCGAGAATGTACATAAAAATTCCTATCGATTAAACAAAAGTGAAAAAATACCGCTCACTCTTTTTCGATTTAAATAAAATTTTTTACAGGCAACGCCGCGATATTTTTTTACAAGGCCGGGCGATATCGAAGGAAGAGCCATCACCTCCCGGTCCTGATTAAATTGGCTGAAATCCACTGCCTTCCTGACCCATCCTTCCTTTAATGCCTGTTCATAAAGAGTGCTCCCCGGAAAAGGAACCGCGCAATAAAACTGGGCGAAGTCCAGCCGGGAGTCAGCCGCAAAATCAATGGTGCGTTTAATCGACTCTTCCGTCTCTCCGGGAAGTCCGAGGATGAAATGGCCGACGGTTTTGATGCCTGCGTCGCCGGCGTAACGAATTGCATCTTCGGCCTGTTTGACCTCGATCCCCTTTCCTGTACGGTTCAGAATTTCCTGGTCTCCTGATTCGATGCCATAACTGATCATCCAGCATCCGGATTTGGCCATGAGCCTTAACAATGCCGGGTCAACCGTATCGACCCTGCTGTTGGCAACCCATGATATCTTCAGGCCTCTGTCGATAATGGATAAACAAATTTCACGGACATGATCTTTATTGATGACAAACGTCTCCGCCCAGAAAAAGAAATCACGTGTTCCAAATTCATGTATGTTCCGTTCAATTTCGTTAACTATACTTTCGGGCGACCTTTTCCGCAACCTGCTTCCATAATAAGTCTGGCAGTTGCAAAAGGTGCAGGAGTACGGGCATCCCCGTTGCGGCGAAATCATGAGATAACGCCGCCTTTTCAGGGGCAAACGGTAGCGGCCCGGATCCAGTTTCTGCCAGGAAGGAAAAGGCAATTCATCCAGGTTTTCAATAAAGGGCCGGGCCGGGTTCTGGATTGTTTTATTATGCTCATCTCTGAAAGTCAGGCCGGAGACATTTCCCAAACTGCTGTTGTTTTTTAAAGCGGCGACAAGATCCCTCGCCGTTAATTCCGGTTCATTTCTGATAATAAAATCTAGATCCGGAAAGCCTTCCATGCATTGTTTGTCAAGAACTGTAACGTGGGTTCCAAAAACAGCCGTCTTGATTTCAGGATTCATCCGTTTGATGACAGAAGCCAGTTCGAGATCGCTCTTAATGGAAGGAGTTCCCGTACTCCAGATAACGATGTCAGGCAAACAGGTATTAATCCATGACGGGATCGCGTTCCAGCCGATATTTTGTGCCGGCGCGTCGATGATCCTCACGTTATGGCCGTCTCTGTCAAGAACGGCAGCGATCGTAGCCAGGGAAATCGGCGGCCACAAAGCGGACCAGACTTTTTCTTCCTGGGCGCAGCGCCCTTCACGAATAAATTTTTGATTATTTCCGGTTGGGGGATTCAGTAATAAAACGTTCACCCTGGGCTCAATTCCTGAATTTAGAAAAAAAGATATTTGATGAATGAATAAACATATCTTAACCAGACCTTCTTCAAATCAATTTTGGAATAACCGCTCTTGCGCCGGTGTTCATGCGTCGGGACTTCAACCATGCGGAACCCGCGCTTCAAGGTCTTGATGATCATTTCCTGCTCAATCGTGGTGATGTTTTCTTGTAATCCCAGCTGTTTAATAACATCAGTCCTGATCGCGCGAAATCCATTTTGACTCTCACTGAGCCTGACCTTGAATCTCCAATTGATGCAGGCAGTGATAAACGAACTTCCCATCAAACGAAAGCATTCACCAAAACCGCCGTGCAGCTCGCTTGAACCGCCGATCAGGCGGGAACCGGAAACATGATCGGCTCTGCCCTGAAGGATCGGTTCGAGTAAACGCGGAATGTCTTGCGGATCATGGGAGCCATCCGCATCAATAAAGACGATGACCTCTCCTTCCGCAAATTTTACGGCATGACGAATGGCCTCCCCCTTCCCTTTCCTGTTATCCAGAATCACCCTGGCGCCGGCGTCCCCGGCGATCCTGCGGGTTCTGTCTTCAGAGTGCCCGTCAACAACGATGATTTCATCACAGAAAGGTCGCGCCTTGGCAATGACCTCCCCGATGCAGCCTTCCTCGTTAAGGGCAGGAATAACAACAGAAATTTTCGAATGCTTTTCACTCATCGTCCGCTTTCAAATCAATTTTATAAATTCTATACCCCGACCGCGGTTCTTTATAAACAAGCTGATGTGAAAAAAATTTCTTATCTTTAAAAAGAGATCCGGAAATGCGCTCAAAAGGATTTTCCAAATAAAAAAGGTTACTTCCGGAAATCAGCTTTTCAACAGCCCGGTGATAATCATCGGAATAATTACCGAGTCTGGATATCTGACCCAGATACGGAGCCTTAAAATAGTAATAATTTTCACCTTTGAATTCTTTTGAAATATCATCGAGATTGTCTTGTTGAATGATATCAAGAAACTCCGCATTGTGTCTGTTCCATTTGACAAGCCGCCTCTTCTCTTTAAAAGCATCGGCAACAAGGAAAACACAAACGGCCAGAACGATGATAACCGAAGCGGCATTCAGGGCTGTTTTATTTTTTAAAAATTTCAATAGCAAAACCATGCCGGCAGTTGCGAACAAAACGTAGATCGACGTAGCCGGAACAGTAAATCGGTAAACGGCGGCAAAGCTGAAAAAAGAATAAAAACCGATAAAGAAAAAAAACAAAAGGAAGAGAAAGGCCTTGATCGTCTTTTCAGGAAGCTCCCCGCGCTTGAACAAGCTCCTCAGAAAGTAAATCAGATACGCAAAAAACCCCATGCTTAAAATCCAGAATCCCGGATTGGAGAAATAATACTGAATATAACTGAAGTTGAGGTGATCCAAACCCACCCTTGCCTCGCTGCTGGCGTACTTCATTGCTTTATAAAAAAACGCGTAAGAATAGATGAGAAAAACTGCCGCCCCCAGAGATGCTGTCTGCGTCATTCGCCGAATAATTGCCTTGCGATCCAGCCGGATTTTGAAGCAGCCGTTTTTCAGGCATTGCACCGCTCTCCAGACTGTCGCCATCAGCAAAAATGTCAGCAGAAGAATATATTCAATCCTTATCGATGCCATCAGGATTAAAGTACAGATTAAAGCGCCGAAAGCAGAAACGGAAAATCCGCTCTCCCTGCTCTCAACCAGTCGAATGAAACCGAAGACTGCCGCCAGCAGAAGAGTGTTCATCATTGTGGCTGGCATGACGTTCGTTGCATAGATCATGTTATAAGGCACGGCCAGGATCAGGACCGAGGATATGCGCGCGATATTTTTATCTGGAAAAAGACAAACGGCAATGATGAAAATCAGCAGAGAATTTAAAAGATAAAAAAGGAGGTTCAGAAAAGAAAGTTTCCGGTAGAAATCATGAAAATCGTAATCATAAAAAAGGGCTTGTACAGAGCTTAACCCAAGGCCATGGGGGGCAATCCCGAAACTCGCGCAGCGGCCGTCAGCGGCGGCATTGCAAAGCGCGTTGGCGTTATGTTCCACAATGTTCTGGGCGTGAAGAAGATAATTATGCTCGTCATAATAAATAAGCGGTTCAGATGGAAAACACCGCAGGGCGATGGCGGCAGCGGCAACAAAGAGAATAATAAAAAAGAACAAGTTCTCCTTAACTGTCTTAAACAGTTTGAAAAATAGCCCGATTTTATAGAAAAAAAACAAAACCAGGCCCAGGACAAGATAAATAAAAAAATGAAAATAATGCATTAAGAAATATTTAAACATTTAGCCTGTCTCTTTTGGTTCAAATGATCGCACATCTTCTTCATCAAATTTCACTCCTGTTCGAATTGGCCCTTGTTGAACCAGAACAACATATCCTTCTTGATATCATTTTCAAGACAGCCATCCGGCTTTCTCTTGAGACATTCAGAAACCCGTTCAATTTGAACAGAGGCGCTTTTGGCGTCAAAGTCATATAAACCGAGAATAAGCCGGCCGCCGGGACTTACTTTTGAAAAAACCTTGAGAAGGCATTCTCGCTGTCCCTTTTTTTGAAAACCACAACTGTCCCATATGTTCGAATAAATGTAATCATATGAACCGGGGAATCCTCTGCCTTCCAGCTTCTCAAAGTCTCTAACGTCCAGCACCGAAAAATGATTTTCAAACGATGGGAACAACAATTTCGCGTCCCGGACTTTTCTTGCTCTCCTGTCAAAACCATAAGGTATCAATCTAAACCTCGACCAGTGCATCAAGCATTTCAAAAGAAAACCGTTGGCGCATCCGATATCAAGAATTGTCCCATCACGATTGATGGCGCGTGCAATAAAGGATCTCGCAGCTTTCCAATCATCGTATGAAGAGCCAAAATGGCATCCCCGTACAAGCTTGAGTAACTTTGCTTGTTGGATAATAACCGGAGTAAACTCCGCCCATCCGAAATGTTCCGGGTATTCTTTCCAGGGGCCCTCACACCGCTCAAAATATTTGCACCCCCGGCATTTTTCATCCTTAACCTTGCATTCGTCTCTCCGTGTTGCAGTAAAATTTTCCACAACACTGTCGAGGTCCAGTATTTTGGTTTCAGGGATCCGTTCCTCCGCGACATAATCCTCATATCCCGTCATGAAACAGTAGGGAATCGCTTCTGTCATGACATTAATACCAGCCTTAATACCTGCATCAAGCGCTTGCTTCACATGCGGGACAACCAGCAGTTTTCTCGGAACGACATCATCGAAATTATCCCCGGCGCTCCCAATCGCATGAACAAACGCGAGCTGAAACTGATCGACCTTTAACCGCACAAGCAATCGCGCGATTTGAGGAAGATGCCGGTAATTAGCTCTCGTAATAACGGTGTTGGTCATCACTTTCTGTCCTAATCCCTTAAGGTTTTTGATGCCCTTCGCTGTCTCATAAAATGAACCTTTGGACTGGGTCAAAAAGTCATGGATTGCCGCATTGGGCCCATGAATGGCCGGGGCGAATTCATTGGCGCCCGCGGCGATGAGGGCTTTGCAAAAATCAAGCCCGGCAAATTTGCGGCCGTTACTCTGAATCTGGATAAATTGAAAGCCGCAGCTCCTGGCATATTTCACAAGATCAACAATGTCTTGACGAATCGTCGGCTCCCCTCCCGTAAAAACAACAGCTTTATATCCTTCTCCAGCGGCCCGGGACAAATACTCCTTAAGTTCTTCTGTCCCTTTATTGCCAAACCTTTTTTTATGCCCCTGGACACAAAAACGGCAGTTGTTATTGCATAAAAAACCGGTTTTTAAATCAATGCGTTTGGTCATGGATATTTATCTTTTAATACCGGTTTAAACTCATCGCGCCCCGCATGATGTAGATATTCCCGATAGACCCCTTCACATTGTTTATCGTAAAGACAGTCGCCGCAATCCGGAAATTTCTGTTTTTGATTGAAGACACGTTCCGTCTTGCAATTGTAGATCAAGCGGCCATTTTCGGGAATAAGTCCGTTCAGGGATTTAAATCCCATCCGGGTCTCCGTGATCAACGGATGAAATTCCTGATCAAGACAACAATGGGGAAATCCTTCAATGGAGGCTCGGATCTGCGGAGTTTTCTTTAACCACTCCAGGGTCTGCTTCAAAGGAACAGACACTTCACTGTAGCTCGGGACAACCTGCTGAAAATTGTCCCGGGCAGAGCCGAACGGAGTCAAAAAAACAATGCATATTTTTTTAACCCCGAGCTTAGCGACAAACTTTGCGGTCCGGAGCAGATGACGATGATTGTCCTTTGTTAAAAGGATCTTGACCAGGATACGGGCATCATGTTTTTGCAAATTTTTGATCCCCTGAACAGTCTGGCGGAAACTCCCGGGAACACGGCTCACCGCGTCATGAATCTTCGCCGTGGGCCCGTTAATGTTAATCGAAAATTTCAGATTATATTGCGAAACTTTCTCGCAAAACTTTTCAAGGGCGAGCAATCTCGCGTTCGTCTGCAATAACATGGCGTACCCGGATTTATAAGCGAAATCCAGAATCTGCAAAAAATCTTTGCGGATTGTCGGTTCGCCGCCGGTTAAAACTAAAGAATCATACCTGTTCCGGTTCTTTTTCAAAACATTTCTAATATAATCAAAATCAAACGACTCATTCGTATAATTTAAACCGGTCACACAATACACGCATTGATTATTGCATATCCTTCCCAGACGCAAAAAAAGTCCTCCTGAACGGGATGCGAGGGCTTTATCATAAATTTGTGAGATTTTCTTCGCAGATTCATGAGCCCCCGAAGGTAAAACCACAAACTTGTCTCTCCCTCCGAACCATTCCAGCAGCCGGCAGCGCTGATCTTCCGAAGAGCAAATGACTTTGTCTGTCTGCAAGATTATTCTCTCACAGAGCGCGGTCCGCAGTTGGTTGAAATCACGCAGATTCAGGTTATTGCTTTTTGCCTGCTGGCGGCAGAAGGAGCAGCCACAATCAAGGAGAGAGTTGACGCCGCACTTTTGCCTGACCGGTTTGCCGTTTTTAACGCAATAAAATGAATTATCATGAAGGGTGACAATTTTTTTTGCATGAAAACTCGATGCCACATTCAGAACAGGCAATATGTTCATGCCGGAAAACGCATGGATATGAATCAACGGCGGCCGATATGTCCTGAAGATCTGGTCGAAAATTTTTAAAAGTTTATGGTCATAACGATAAGACGGAAGCATCGGGACATTTTCGATTAAGAGTCCATCGGCGTCCCTGGAAAGACGGCAGGATCTCCCGCCGGAGCCAAAAGACAACTTCACGAATAAGGACTCATCTTTATCAGGGACTTCAACTTCAGCCGCGCCCGAATCGAAAGCCCGGGCAGGCCAGACATGAAGAAACGCCCTTTGTTTCTGCCGCCTGAATTGTTCCTGATCCTTTTTCATTCGATAATAGTCTTCCCTGAATAGATATTTTCAATCATGGCGTTGTATTCTGTTAAAGCCGTAACCGGAAAATTGGCTCTGGTCCTTGCGCCCGTCGTAACACGCCCCTCGATAATATCTCTCATGATCGCCGCCAAACTATCGGCATTATCAAAAACAAACGAATTCACTCCCGGTCTCGTTTTTTCAACCATGCCTGGACGATCAGAAATAATCACCGGGACTTTATGAAAAAAAGATTCAAAGAGAGTCAGGGGTCCTGTTTCCTCCCAGACTGAGGGAATAATCAGATAATCGATCTGGCTGAAGAACTTCTCGTACATCTCTTCTCTTTTAAGATTAAGGAGAATTTTTATTGATCGATGCTGATTCATCCGCTTCAATAAACCCTTGCTTGCGTCATGGTCAGACATTAACGATATCCCCATCAGAACCCGGAATTCAAGCCGGCCGAGCCTTTGAAGGGCGTCGAGCAAAACATCTACGCCTTTTAACTCCCAAAGACTTCCGAGATAGCCGAACGAAGGCAAAGAATTTTTTTTTGAAATCTTTCCTGTGGGCTTCTTTACGATCATTTGCAATTTTTTAAAATCGTCGCCAAAAGCCTTCCTGACTTTTTTCATCTCTGAATCGGGATTCTTCCTGAACCTGAACGAGATCCCGTTCATTCTTGTCCCCCATCCCTTCCCCTCAGCAATGGCCAGAAAATGATCCCAATCCATCCCCGCGGCCGCGATTTCTTTCTTCGTTACTGTTGCCTTCGTCTTGTTTTTGGGAAATCTTCTTACCCCGTAATAGAGCAAGGTTGTCTTGCTCTCCTCGCCCAAAAGGCGCCGTATCGTCTCTTTCTGCCAGTAAGAGCAACAAACAAGGGTGTCCGTCAGTGAGATAATTTCCTTTCCCCTCTCCAGACGGATCTGATTATATTTCAATAAAGAAAGCTTCTCGCGCTTCGCCGCAGACCGGCAATTTTCGCAGGAACACTCTTCGATTGAATTGAGGCGGCAGACCCTGCCCCTGTCAAAACAGGCCCCGGATAAACAGAATAAGGAATGGATATGTAGAGTGATAATCTTCCTGGCCGGAGTTTGAGAAGCGGCCCGCAAAATAGAAAGAACGTTGACGCCATCAAAAAGCTGCAGATGAATGACATCGGGGTGGAATTCCCTGAAAATTTTCAGAAAGGCGGCCTCGAGCTTTGGATCAGGAGTGAAATCAAAATCTTTCCGGACGCCCAAATGGGCGAACATCAGGTTTTTTCTGAAATAAATCGATGTAATGTTGTACCTGGGCTGATCACAGGGATCCAGAACGACAAACAAGATATCATGCCTTTTGGATTGCAGCGAAATTGTTCCGCGGAAACATGGATGCTTTTTATTAGTGGAAATGTGAATGATTCTCATAAGATTAAAGATTTTAAAAAAGTCTTTATTTGATACCGATGACAAAGACTGTTCCGGCGAAGGTCGATCGTTCATCAAAACATATCCTGAAAAATTCACGCCTGGGGCAAACTAAACCCGTGAAACGCCACACACCTGCCGCATCCTTCTTTTCTGATGACGGACCTGATCAGCCCGGCCTCATCCGAGCGCCAGATTTCATCCAAACGCTTGTCATTGATATTGCCGATGCTGTTGAAGTGAATGCATGAATATACTTTCCCGTCCGGCATAACAAATATCCGGTCAAAAGGCGTACGGCAAAGAGAAAAACTCTTTTTCCCAAGAAGAATTTTAATTGTTTCATTTATGAATGCGGCATCTTTCTGATTCGTTTTTTTCAGATCATGATAAACAGACAACAGATCCCGGGCGATCACTTTCTTCTCCTTTAAAATAAAATCATCCATGGGTTCCCGGAAAGAAACCCTGTTCGTATAATTCACAGCATCTTCAACCAGCTTGATTTTAAATCCCAGGCTGTTCCGCTTAGCGTACTCATAAGTCGGAAGAATATCCTCATAATTGATCTTTGTGATTGTGAATTTTAGTTTAATACGGGTATCCGGAAAATCCCTTTGAATCGCCATTATATTATTGAGAATCATTTTTCCGGAAGAGCCTCTCTGCTCATCATGTTTGGTCACTCCGTCAAAACTGATATGAAAAGAGCATCCGGCCAAAGCTGCGCCGTGCTTTCCAAGCAAATCCAGCATGGCATCTTTGAGCGTCCCGTTGGTGGAAATGACTTTTAACCTGCCCGGCCGTTTTTTCGAAATCCCGTCGACAATGTTCATAAAATCCCTGTGAAGAAAAGGTTCGCCGCCGGTTAGCGCGATGTCCGCATCATTGCTCAACGCGGCCGAACCGATGATGCTCTCAATATTTTCCAGCGAAAGATCTTCTTTGGGATCTTCCCTCCAGATGCTGCACTGCCGGCAGCGCAGATTGCATCTGTTGGTCACGGCGATATTCATATTCAGAATTTGATTGTTCTGATCCATCAGCACGATCCGTTCTCTGCCGCAATTTTAATAAAACGGTGATCCAGAGAGAGGGCTCCTTCCTCACAGTTTTTACAACAGGAAATCCGGGTCTTGTCAGTCCCGCAGGTTTCAATAAATGATCGATACTCTTCAGATCTTAAAATCTCTTTCAAGGGCTGGTTAAAAACATTTCCCATGCCGAATTTCCCTATATCATCCCCGACAATATAACAGCAAGGAATGACCGTGCCGTCACAGTTGATGACCAGTTCGTTTAAAGGCTTTGAACATCGACGGCTCTCTTCCTTCGCGGGATACCGGCTGTATTGATCGGAAGGGAGAAGCTCTTTCCACTTGTCTTTTTTGATCAGTACTGTTTTTAACCTCAGGTAATCCACCTTCAAGGCTCGTGCCAGCTTCTCGATCTCCTGTATCTCATGCTCATTATGGCGCATAATGATAAACTGAATTTCAATCTTTAAACTGCTTTTAAAGGCATCTCTCAGCTTTACCAGATTGAGGGTATGGGAAACGACTGTTTCAAATCGACCGCCTATTCTAAATTTCTCGTACGTTTCTTTTGTGGCCCCATCCAGTGAAATACTTAAATAATCCAATCCCGATTCTATAATTTCTTTTGATTTAGATACAGTTAAATCCATTCCATTGGTCGCAATCTTGACATAACAAATCCCCATTTGCTTCGCATAAGCGATCATATCAGGCAAATTCTCGTTCAATAATGGCTCGCCATAATTATACAAACTTAACGAATTAATCAAATCCCGATTCTCATCAATAATTTTTTTGAATCCCTGAAAAGACATATTAAACTTTTTCCGATTATCTTGATGCGAAAAACAGGTAGGGCATCTAAGGGTGCACCGGTTGGTAAGCTCTATCATTAAATTCATCATTGATTTTTGACCTGATCTGTCTGGTAGATCCGAAAACTCTTTCAAACCTTTGCCGGCTTCTGGGATCGTTTAATAACGTTTGATATAGAGCTCTTTGAGAAATCTTTCTTACAAATTGTCATTAACGCACTTGAAACACTTAATTATATTATTAATATCGCTTTCACTTACTTCGTGATGCGTCGGCAATTCAATTTTGTCTTTTTCAAAATTCAGCACACACTCTTTCAGCTCATGGTCAACGCTGCGGTTAACGAACTTTCTATCCAGTTCGTCCCCTTTCGTGTAAAACCCGACAACATGTCCTTTAGACAGTAACAACTTCGTAAGCCGGGGCCGGATTTTCTCGCAGGCAACAGACATAATGAGCGACATATAATTTGTCACCTGATCCTCATCTGGTTTTAAAATTCTTAACCAGGTATAATCTTTCAAAGAATCATAATACTTGAGCCATCTTTTTTTCCGTTCTGAAATCAAAAAATTTATTGACTCTAAATTGCCTAACCCGATAGCGGCATGCAAATGATCCATTCTGGAGTTAAAACCCAAAATAAAATTTTCACTTTCATAATTCCCCTGCCCGACGAAAGCATTGATCCGAAAGGCCAGCTTATTATTATTCGTTACAATTAAACCGCCCTCTATCGTCGTGATGAGTTTTTGCAATGCGAAAGAAAAAACTCCGATATCGCCAATCGTGCCGATCTTTTTCCACTCATTTCTAATTCTGATTTCAGACCCAAGCGCCTGGCACGCGTCTTCGACAATAAATAACCCGTGTTTTTTCTTCAACTTCTGAAGCGCTGCAAGGTTCTCGTTAGATCCTCTGATATGGGCCGCAATAATTCCCCTGGTATTTGAATTTATTTTTTTTTCAACATCATCAACATCCATAGCCCCATCTTCTTTAATTTTTGCTAAAACCGGCCTCGCGCCACATTTTAATATTGATGAAATTGTTGCAATGTTATATAAGGGATGCGTGATGATTTCATCACCTGTTTTTACCTCCAAGGCCAACATCGCAATATGCAGCCCGTTTGTTCCATTAGTGCAGGCAAAAACATGTTTAACGTTTAAATATTTCGCTAATTCATCTTCAAATTTATTCCTGAAATTAACATCCTTATTTACTCTATACCGATTTAAAAGCAATACCACATTCATCATTGCCTTTTTGCTTAAAAAAATGTTATCCAGGTTATATGCTTTCAATGGACTTCCCCACTTCATTGTACAATTTGTTTGGTTAGGACGGCTCGCTTTTCAAACTCGAACGGACAATAATTAAACCTTGAATACGTCCTCCTATAATCAGTATCGCAAAGTCGGCGGTTTTTCTATACGAATTTTTAACGAAATGACTGTTTCCTGAAATTTAAAACACCCTTTTAATTCCGGGTTGCTTGTCCATATTTTTTCGTGTTCGCCATCATAAAAACTTAAAAAATAAACAGAAGTTTCCAAAATACGCAGCATATCAGAAACATCACAATCCCCATCGCCATCATCCTCTACAAGACCGGCGATCACATTTGCTAAACCGGTGTCATCAATTTCACCATCATAAATCTCTTCAGGAATATACGTGCTTCCCACAGCACAATACCCTCCGTAATCATTAAGATTCAATGTTCCAATATTTCCCGCAAAACAATTGGAATAGTTTCCCCCATTCTGTAATGCGCACACCTCCATCGCCCGGCGCAATTGAGCAATAAACGGCACCATTTCCATAGCTTTAGCGCATTTGATAGAATTTACCATCCTGGGAAGTGCCAATATCGACAAAACCCCAATAATAACAACAACGATCACCAACTCTAAGAGAGTAAACCCGGAAATTTTAGAAATACACTTTTGTTTCATAATCTTCCAATAGAATCGACCTTAACCATCTGCGGGAGCATTATACAAACTCGCCAGATACAACTTTTTGTCCGGCCGGGCATGTAATATCGCAATGCTCCATCTGATCCTTCTTTCCTTCAAGCATTAATTTGCGGCAATATTGATACTCTTTGCCATTCCAGATAGAATTCAAATCCGTCTTAAAAACATTTCCGAAATTTACTTTATCTGCAATGGGAAACATCTTACAACATAACGTAACATCTCCTTCACTTGATATGGCAGCGCTATCCCACAAAGCAGGACACCATTCTGATCTTTGTACTTCACTTCCATACCTGTTATATTGAATATTATTCGGGATAAAATGAGTCCGCTCTCCATCTACGGAAATGTTTTTTAAAACCAGTTTATCAACTCCCAACTTTTTTGATAACACCCTCATCCTGGGGATTTCTTGCTCATTGTAGGCCGTAACGATAAATTGGATAACTATGTTCGGCCTCCTGAAACCCCTTTCCCTTTTAAACTTACATAATTGATATACATTCTTGATAACTTTATTAAAATCACCACCTTTTCGATGCCTGAGATAAGTCTCCTCACTCGCCCCATCAATTGCTAAAATCAACTCGTCCAGTCTGCTTGTAAAAAACAAAAGGATATTTTCTTTCGAAATAAAATAACTGTTTGTTGATATGTCACATTTTCTGCACCCCCTTTCTTTTGCATGCGCTACCATTTTAAAAATATCACTATTAAGCAGCGGCTCCCCCATACCCCACAAGCTGATATCGGGAGACGTCTTATAATTATCAATTATCTTTTTAAAATCTAAAAATGACAAATCCTCACGCGGAGCTATCTTCAAGAAATTGCGTGAACAATAAGGGCATTTTAGATTGCAGCGCGTTGTCGGCTCTATCCTTAGATGCCGGGGAAGTTCTAAATCGCGTGTTTGAAGGTACCTTGAATCAAAATTTTCGAGTTTAATTCTTCCGGAGTGCCTGCTGTTTTTAAATTTATATACTTTTGGAATCAAACTCACAAACTCGATACTATTGCGATGTATTGAACAGAAGTCGAGAACAACATCATTGGAATTCTCATCGCTGACAGAATCCAGGCATTTTAAAACTTCCTTATAGTTATCCTTTGTAACGATCATTATTCCCCTGCTTCAAATACGATTACCAGACTTAAACCCGGTTGTCCCGAAGTTAACCTTGTTGCTTAATATCTGCAGGAACTAACTGCGCAAAAGCCTGCTGAATTTTTTTAATTGCTTCCGGTAATCTTTGGTTCGGGCTTCTCTGCGAAGCACTGGTTAATTCAGAATTTAACCTGGAGGAACGAAGAGATACTAATCTTTCAACGGTTTCCCAATAAGTGTAATCAGATTTCTTACGCAATCCTAAACTTTTGTAATTAGCAATGTAGTTAATTGCTGGAGGAACCTGTTTAGTAGTAGAAAAATCCCAGGTTAAACATGGCAAATATTCCGGCCTAATCCCTAATATTCTTCGAAAAGATTTTTGTTCTGCTCCCTTGACTTGGATCTGCCTGCCGATATATCCCTTTTCCGCTAACTCCAGGACAAAATACATTAGTGCCTTCACTGGATGAATACCTACCTGTTCTTTAAATTCCTCCATGTCCTTTCTATATCTTTGCCTTTGATCCTCGGTTTCATTAAGAATTCCCTGCATCATAACGATTCTCAAGTCGTTTCCTTGAGTATCTACCCCAACACGAAACAATTGATTCTTCAATTCATACTCAAATCCATTCTCCCCATTCTCCCCTTTTCTAATTGCTAAATATATTCCATGTGTACTTTCTACTGAACCGAATCGGATAAACACATAATAATCGCTTCCTGAAATCGGGCTTTGGTACATCATGATATTCTCTAAAAATTCCAATGGAAATCTTTCGGACATATTAGTTAGATGTTGAGCAAATAGTCTCATTTTTTCATTATCATCTTCTAAAAATGGGGATAAATAATAAGAAACCCGTTCTCCAGCATTAGGATAATCTCTATAAAAATCTACAAATGCAGTAATAAAATTTTCTAAAGCTTTTTCGTTCTGAGTATTGACTTTATTTATGATTAACCAAACAAACACCTTTAAAGGTATCTTCCAATGTGCCGATATCCTATCATGTAAACTCGCCATCCGCTCTTTAGCTCCGATTGTATAAAAATAGGACATGAGCGTCATAATTTTTCGAAGTGATCCCATATTTTCTGACAATTTTGTCTCTTCCGGAAACTCTTTTAACGATTCTATTTTATAAGAAAATTCATTCAAAAAACTCTTTAAAAACCAAACTTGCAACAACTTGGCTTAGACGGCAATGAAATAAAATAATTCAAAAAATACTAAAAAGAAATTAACCTTGTTGCTTAATATCTGCAGGAACTAACTGCGCAAAAGCCTGCTGAATTTTTTTAATTGCTTCCGGTAATCTTTGGTTCGGGCTTCTCTGCGAAGCACTGGTTAATTCAGAATTTAACCTGGAGGAACGAAGAGATACTAATCTTTCAACGGTTTCCCAATAAGTGTAATCAGATTTCTTACGCAATCCTAAACTTTTGTAATTAGCAACGTAGTTAATTGCTGGAGGATCCTCAGTTGAACATGACAAATATTCCGGCCTAATCCCTAATATTCTTCGAAAAGATTTTTGTTCTGCTCCCTTGACTTGGATCTGCCTGCCGATATATCCCTTTTCCGCTAACTCCAGGACAAAATACATTAATGCCTTCACTGGATGAATACCTACCTGTTCTTCAAATTCCTCCATATCCTTTTTATACCTTCGCCTTTGATCCTCGGTTTCGTTAAAAATTCCCTGCATCATAACGATTCTCAAGTCGTTTCCTTGAGTATCTACCCCAACACGGAACAATTGATTTTTCAATTCACCACGATCAATTCCATTCTCCCCATTCTCCCCTTTTCTAATTGCTAAATATATTCCATGTGTACTTTCTGCTACGCTGAATCGGATAAACACATAATAATCGCTTCCTGAAATCGGGCTTTGGTACATCATACTTTTCCTTAAAAATTCTGATGGAAATCTTTCGGACATATTAGTTAGATGTTGAGCAAATAGTCTCATTTTTTCATTATCATCTTCTAAAAATGGGGATAAATAATAAGAAACCCGTTCTCCAGCATTAGGATAATCTCTATAAAA
>JBFMEN010000037.1:38377-48874 GCA_040753435.1 Candidatus Omnitrophota bacterium
TCCGATTGTATAAAAATAGGACATGAGCGTCATAATTTTTCGAAGTGATCCCATATTTTCTGACAATTTTGTCTCTTCCGGAAACTCTTTTAACGATTCTATTTTATAAGAAAATTCATTCAAAAAAACTCTTTAAGAACCAAGCTTGCAACACTTGTGACAAATCGGCAATTTCAGCCTGTCTATATCATTCGCGATCTTTTCTGCATGCTTGTTTCTAATAAATTCGCAGATGATTCGATTGCCGTCAGGATCAAGCCGCATTTGATCTAACTGTCTGCACGCCCCCGTTAATTCATTGCTTAAAAACTTATTTGTGTCCGTTCGCATGATTTCCGGCTCAAAAAAATTTTTTGACGAAATCCCCTCCAACTCAACAAAAAATCTTTGCAAATCGCTCAACTTTTTTACCTGATCCCTGCATTCCGGACCCTGGATTTTCAGATCAGGAATTTTTCCCAGGCTGCCTTGTTTATCAGCGTCTGAAATATTCATCGCATAAATAAATTTTTGCGGTATCACACCGTGCGTCTTCAAATATTTACACAATTCAATCAGGCTCAATAAATTATCTGACTTTATAATTGAAACAACAGCAACCGTAAAAAATTGCCTGGAAAATATCAATGACTTCATCGCTTCTTTAAAAACTCCCTTGCCCCGCTCACGATCATGATATTCTTCCAATCCATCCAGAGAAAAATTTATCTTTTTAAGTCCGATACATTTCTTGAGCTTTTCTTTATTTTCATCACTAAACAAGGTGCCGTTTGTTGTTATTTCATAGCTTATTCCCCTGGAATCCAACAAACCCATCATGCGAAATATTTCCGTATTCAAGAACGACTCCCCTCCGACAAAAGAAACATGATCGATGCCATAATCCCTAACCAGGTTGCAAAAATTGCCATAGCTCAATGATCGGGCCTCTTTTTTCAGTTCTTTTTGGGTACACATATCACATGAAAGATTACACTCAAGCGTAGCCTCCACATTAGCCACAACCTCTGTATAAGGAGCTTCATCATAATCTTTAAAAGATCCGCACATCAGCATGCACGATTTACATTCAAAATCCTTCGGCTTTGTCTCCATCTCAGATAAAGCCTGCCGGATAATATTTCCAGCCTTTCTCTCTTTGATACAAAAGAAAACATCGCCATTAACCATAACGGTGATATGATCCCGCAACACAGAGCACGACGCATGCCTCCTTTTCCCGGCAAGATGAAAAGGAATATCCTTTGTAAAGCGTGCTTTTTTATACTCATAATTATGCCGCATTTCATCAGCAACAGAGAATAACTGGTTTCTAATAGAATGGATCTCATTTTCTTCAAATGACGTCGATAAAACAGAATTGCGATTCGTATAGTATTCCATCTGATCAACTGGTTTACACGAAAAAGAGCAGCCCAACTTCTGTGAAATGTTATAGACATCCTGGATTTCGGAAAAATTATCACGCATAATTGCCATTTTCATTTCTACTCTTTGATCAGGAAAAGCATGTTTTATCATACGTATTGTTTTTACTGTCTGATCAAATGTCCCGTTTACACCTCTGATTCTGTCATGCGTTTCTCCGAGGCCATCAACGCTTATGTTTAACTTGAATTTTAATGCAGGATTATTCTTGAGCAGCCGAAATATATTTTTTGTCAGTACTCCATTTGTCGAAATCGACTTGAGTGATCCTGGATACTTTTGATCAATTTGAGCAACTATTTCCTGCAGCCCGGGGTGTAGAAAGGGCTCTCCGCCACCGATTGAAATATCAAATTCTTTTCCATATTGGTTGTAGCTCTTTTCTACCACAGGATCATCAAGCAGCTTTTTAACAATCTTATCGTCTGCCATTTGAGCAGGAAGCCGCCATATATCACAATGCCTGCACTTAAGATTGCATGCGTCTGTTATCATCCAATTTATGCTTTTGATGATCATAAACTTTTGTATCTTGTATAACCCTGTCGGCAAATTGAGCAAACACCCACGCCTTCTTTCGCGTTCATGGTATGGTTGAAGTAGTTGTCGCCTATGAGAATATCTTTTAGAGACATACTGTTGATATTCCCAAAAGCAGTTCGTCTGTCATCCAGGTAACAGCAGGAACTTGCATCTCCATTGGCGTTGATACGCACCTGTTCTTTTGCCCTCACACAGTCGCTAGCATTTAAAGTAAAGATTTCAGACAAACGGCTCAGATACTCTTTCTTATGGCCAAGAAAATCTGCCAATATTTTTCTGCTGTCCATTTGAAAAAAATTAGGAAAAAAAGGGACTATACGGATGAATACATCAAATTTAATTGAATCCCTGAGAATAGCAGGGACTTCACGGCCATAATATGCTTCCAGTTCTTTTCTTGAAAACTGCAACTCTTCCATTCGGTTAACTGTTGTATCGACAAGGGTGAACGAGATGGAGGAAATTCTATCAGAGAGATTAGAAAAAATTTTATGAATTCCCCTGTAATTGTCCGGGCGAACGGTGACATTGATGTGCGGCTTGATGCCGTTGTCTGCGCAAAGATGAATCGATTTCATCGCAGCAGCAAAAGCTCCTTTCCTGCCTCTGATAACGTCATTGAGCGTTTCAAGGTGAGAATCCATGGAAATATCAACGGCATCTAAAAATTTCAATATCTTTATAAGAACGCTTTGATCAAATCCGTTTGTAGACAGTGAAACCCGGAAACCTTTATTCTTGGCGTACTGAACAAGCCTTTCAAGACCCGGATAAACAGCAGGTTCCCCACCGGTAAAGTTAACAGTCTTGACAGAAAGCATCGCAAGATCATCAAGCAGCGAATAAACCTTTTTCTCATCCAATTGTTCATTTCGGTCTTTCCAACTGCACATGGAGCAAGCCAAATTACATTTCGTGGTAATTCTTATTTTCGCCTCTTTAAGCATCATCGCTCTTTCAAAAAACCGGGCCGTTAATTGAGCGCCATTCATCTGAGCCTTCTTTTTGGCTTCAACCGGCGACGAAAGGATTGAACAAATTTCCCTTGATAAATCTTGTTCAGACATGGTCTGGTAGTCATAACATTTAAAACCGTAACGCTTCGCTCGTTCCCATTGCTCCTTATCGCTCAATCGTGGAAAAATCATTGACGGGGCTTTGGTAAGCAGCTGCGAATTGATGGAGTTATATCCCCCCATGCTTATAAATAAATCTGCCTCCGCGACATGCTTCATTATGTCAGGATCAAATCTGGCGATCTGACTATCTTCATCGAGCCTCTTCTGCAGTTTTATAAAATGATCATCGGGAAATGCATGACCGGTAAAAACCATCATGAAAGAAGGAATTTTCTGAGATATTCGCGCTCTGATGTTAACTATTTTTTCCAATAATTCATGTCCATCAAGCCCGCCGCCAATGGAAACCACGATCACTTTTTTTGAATTTCCGGCGCGAGTCTTTACTGTGCCTGTTTGCTTTAAAATAATGTCATCATACGGATGGACCCGTCCGGTAAACAAACTGTTTGGGGGCTGATTATCACAAGATCCCAGTTCGTGATCATCATGAATCAAAATCGCATTAAAAAGATCAAAATATTCCTTCCGGCCAGTTGATAAAATTAAATCTCTGACGGAACTATAAACGGAACATTTCTTGTCCTTCAGCCTTTGAATAAATCCGACAATTTCATCTTTAAGGCTCATTCTCCCAAATGGAAAATGCTCGATTACCGCGACATCCGGGGCGAACTTTTCAGCGATTGTTTTAAGGAGCGCTTTTCTCTTCGACATGGCCTTTTCAATGTCTTCATTAGCGCTCAATCCCTTGAATAACTCATCTGCCGCAGTCAATGCCGGCAAATTATATACTTTAGCATAACGATCAATCCCAAGCTCAGGCTGGGGAACTCCGCTGTTCACCACAAGTATTTTAAACTTGCCTATCTTTTCAAGGGCTTTGCAGATTGAAAAAATCCTCATACCGTGGCCATATCCCCCAAAATGATGATAGTAAAAAAGGATTTTTCTTCTGCTTCTTGCCGAATTCTCTTTTTTCGTTTGTGGGGATTTTTGTAAAAAAGGCTTGATGAGATCATAGAAAGGATAATTCTCGAAGCCCGAAGCTTTCATCCTTCTATTGGAAGAAAAAACATAAAGATGGTTATAAACATACTTCGAAAAAAAATCATTTTCATCTTTAATCGTTCGTATGCCAAACTCATTCGGATGTTCAAAAATATAAGTTCCTTTATTCAGTTCAAATAGTATGAAACGCGCTTCGTCGATAAACTTCTCATGCTTGTTAAGTAAAGAAACAGTCTCCAGGACGTCCTCTCTCGTTTCACCGGGGAGATCAAGGATAATATTTATCCGGTTTCCTATTCCCAGTTTCTTCATATCTTCAAGAACACGTATAGATTTTAAGTCGATTTTCTTATTCATCGCGTTAAGCAGTCTTTGGCTTCCTGTTTCAACACCGATTAACAACTTAATACATCCGGACTTTTTCATAAGATCCAAAGTCTTAACCGATATATTTTTATATGTTATGCACGTTGCCCAGGTCACTCCCAGACCCGTCAGTTCCCCGGCGATTCCTTGCATATATTCCTCGGAAATATTAAAAAAATTGCAAATGAGAAAGAAATGATCTGCATGATAACGGTCTCTCAGGTACTTTATATCTTCTCCGACTTTTTTTGGATTTTTATACGCAGGGACACTGTAACGATGAGAAGAACAGTAATAACATCTGTTTGTGCAACCTGTTCCCACGCAGTAAGGGATCTCCAGCCGGCCTTCCCCATCCTTGTAATTATTCAAGTCTAAATCAGTGAAGTCGGGCAAACTCATTTGATCGATTTCATTTTCAAGAGGGGCTTTGATAATCGAAAAGTCACTGGTTCTGTAGATAATATTTTTGTACTCCGGACCAGTGCCACAATCATTTAAAATCTTAATCAACGACTCAATCCCAACCTCACCGATACCCCTGATGATAAAATCGACGAACGGAAAGTCTGCCAAGAGCCCAGTCTCCTGTTCACAAAAACTTCCTCCGAAGACAGTTTTTTTATCCGTCGCCCTCTTCTTTATCGCCTTGGACAACGCCAGAGAAATTAAGAGCTGTTCAAAAGAGTAAACCGAAAAACAAATGACGTCATAATCAAAAAGACCAAGATGATCCGCCATTTTCAACAGGTCTTTTTCAATCCCGTTTTCATCCAGAATGAATGATTTTATCGAAGAAATATTCGACAAAAAGTAATGTTTAACGGCTTCTTCGATGGAGTTAAGATCAAAAACTCGTGAGGCATAGCCCATTTGACGCAACTTTGATTTGATCTGGCAGACTCCGAGAGGAATATCCCGGGACTGCTCTGAAGGAGAGAAATAAAAAGGATATATCAGTGCGAATGATATTTGTTTGCTCATTTGTTCTTGCTTAAAGAGTTTAAATTTGTCTTGCTGTTACATACAGCAATAACAGCTTCCGCCGCTTTCCTGTTCCCATTATGAATCAAAGGGAATCTATCATGAAAACCTTGCCAGTTATCTAAAACGTTTCTGATATCTTCTAAAATTTCTTTGCTGCAGATTTTAAGGCATCCCAACCGATCATAAAATTCAGCTCGTCGAAACTGGTCGTCCCATTTTCGTCTTAAAGGAACAACAACGGCAGGAGTTTTTGTACTAATAATTTCGTTAATGGTGTTATATCCTGCTCCGGAGATCACAATTTTTGCCTGACACATATCCTTGGCCAAACTATCCGAAGTCGTCCGTACGGCAAAGCCACCCAGGTCACAGCCTCCATCATAGAAGGGACCGGTCACAATATCCAAATTGATGCGCTGGCCATCAATCGAAGAATTGCTCTCTCTTAAAAAATTCAAGAAAGAATCGACAGCGGAAAAGAGTGGCAGGTTATCAGGAATATTTGCGCCTGATCCAAATGTGATCAAAATATTCTTGCGCTCCGTGTTTGCGGAACAGGTAAAAGTATCTACAATGGGCCCTGCAAAAACAGCGCCAAGCTTGCGCAAAAAATTTCGTTGTTCCGAAGGCATTTCATCTTCATGATGAGGAACAACAACCCCGTCAAAAAGTGCTAAATCACTTTTAATTTCAGAGAACCGTTCAGGCGCAGGCACTCTTAATACGAATATGCATTTTATCGAATTCCTTCGGCACAACACAACCAGTTCGCGGTTTAACTCACAGTCAAAAAGAACCGCGTCGGGTCTTTCATGAAAAATAATTTTACTGATCGCCCTCGTGTTAAATTTTAAATATTCGTCGTACGTGCACTTCCCTTCAATGACATCCCGGGTATCTTTTCTGAGCGCATAGGTTTTATGGTCCTTTTCAAGGATCTGACTGTATCGTGAATTCGTCACAAAAACGATTTCACTGTCATCTCTTAATTTTTCAAAAGATTCCGCTATCCTGCTCGTACGGATTAAATGACCGAGCCCGATCCCGTTAATAGCATGTATGAGGAGCTTCATGTTTATCGAGCCATTCCTTTGCCATTTTGATGACCTTTAAATGATAACAGTAATTGCATTTGCTCCAGATCTTCTTCGTTAAGGAAATCCCGTTTATCCCTTCTGTTAAAGTATCTTTCATTTTTTCAGAAAAGAAAACTCCTTTAAACGAATCTTTGGTAACGTTCCCCAAAGGAACAGTCACTTTTCCACAGATATAATAATTTCCATTCGGGTTAACCCTTGCGAAAAACCAGCCGTTATAACAGTTTTTGCTGGGCATATTTAAACTGTGTTTTTTTATATCATTCTTTTTTCGAAATCCGCTGTCATGAATATTTCCAAGTATTTCATCCAAATTAGTTGAAAAAGAAAGTTTTGCAGCTCTATCCATCGCTCTCAATACCACTAACTTGAACTTTGAAATCTCGCTGTCACTTATCAATAAGTCCTCTGCCTCCTCATATAAAATTGCCAGTTTAAAATAAACGTAATCCACGCCCAAACTTTTTACGAAAGGAATATAATCGGCAATTTCGCGATAATTTAATTTTGTAATAATAAAGGTCGTCGCGATATGGACATCGCCTTTTTTTCTCGCCTTTTTAAGTTCGGCAAGCAGGGCGAAAGAATTTAAAACAGAGTCGAAATTTTCATGATGGCCGCCATGAACTTTCTGATACGTGGGTTTTGTTGCGGCCGAGAAATTTATAAGGACATCAACGTAAGGAATTTTATTTAAAAGAGAGACGTGCTTCTCTCTAAGCAGAGTTCCATTTGTTAATAATTGAATATTAAAACCCTTATTCACAATATCCTCTAAGATATTCAGGGCGTTGGGTGAAAAAAGAGGTTCACCATCGGATGAAAAACGAATTTGCTGAACGCCAATTTCATAAGACTGATCAAGGATTTCCTTAACGGCGTCAAGAGTCAAAGGAGGGCGTCTCTTTTCAGGTCTGATGGGGCTGTGAATAAAACAAAAAAGGCATTCTTCATTACACTTATCATAAAAATCAAGCGAAAGCAGTGCAGGACCAACAAGTCTGACCCCCATCAAAAAACTTTGTTTTCTGATGGCATCTAGATTAATACTTATTTTGTTATCACGGAGAGCCCTGATCAAACGATGAAAAGCATTCCTGAAATCAGAAAGCGATGATGCGCCAAGTGTCTTGATAACGCTGACGCCAAAATCGATATGTTTAATCAAGGGAATTATACTTTCAATCGTGCTCGTCACATCAGAAAAATCAGCGCCGCAGGCTACCTGGGCATGAAGGTCTTTTCCAATTACGATCTTTGTATCCGATCTTCTAATTTCAAAATCTTTGTCTCTGACAATTAATTGAAGAGAATCACGATATTTTAAAGGACTGTTATAGAACCTTTCTAAACAATACAACTTTATTTCAGGCGTCAGATTCTTTGAGTACAAACGCAGCAATGATTTTGACAAACTTTGAAATTTCTTTTTTGAAAGCATCGGCTCTTCAGATGAATTATAAACAACGCATTCTTTTTCAAAATATATCGGCTGCCCTGCTTGAAAAAGTCTGTACCCCAAATCAATATCCTCACACCCCCACTCAACAAATGATTCATCGAAACAAAATCTTCGGAATATCTTTTTCTTTATAGAGAAATGGGCGGAAACAAAACATTTCCAGGCGTCGTCCTGACCCCCGCCATCAAATAGATGATCCCTGAACTCTTTGATGACAGGAACCGCTCTGCCTTGTTGCACACAGTCATTCAATTTTGCAAAGTCGTAACATTCTTCTTCGTTTCCATATCCGGCAAAATATCCAAGAATGATATCCCTGGTTTTATGAAAAGCGATGTGGTTTCTGATCAGGTTTTGTTCACAGACACAATCCTGATCAAGGAATAAAAGAATATTACCTTTAGCCTGTTTGGCACCGTGATTGCGCGCGATCCCTGCCCCAAAAATACCGGTGTTATCAAGATAATAATAGCTCAGAGCGACCGGGTATGTTTTTTTCAACCCCATAACGGCATCGCGTGTCCCATCCGTGCTCCCATCGTCGACAACAACTACTTCGAAGCTGCTGGCAGATTGATTCTCCAAACTTTTAAGTAACAGCAAAAGCCTGTCTTTTCCATTAAAGGCAGGGATAATAACAGAGACAAAAGGAATTTCATTCTTTGTTTGAGATGCGTTTTTCTTCATTTCATCTGCCTTGGACGGCAATGATTTCACTTAACAATAACGCTGGCGTATTTGCCTTTTCGTTTTGGTAATATAAATTCAGCCTTTTCGACGCAAGTCTGAAGATCTTTGTCTTCAAAAAATTTTTTAAATTCACTAATTAATTTCTTCCCGGCAATAGATCCGGAGCCATCCTCAGGCACCACTTTAACAAGAAACTCTCCATCTTCAAAAATCACCTGATACATTAATATATTACTCATCCCGCAGAAAATATGGTCAACCTCCAATGGAAAAACAGCCCTGCCCTTATAATTAATTATTTGATCTGCCCTTCCAACAATATCGCCCATCACCGGACCTTCCAAACCACAGTCACATTTTCTATCTTTTAAAACATACGCAAAATCGCCATTAAAATATTTAACAAATGGCATGACGTGATTGTGCAAATGAGTCACTATGACCCGCCCCACATCTGTCCGGCCCAATTCCCTGTCGGGAACAACATCAACATGGACCGTATCATTGAAAATGTGATTGCGTCCATGGCGGCAACGAAATGAAACAGGTCCGACTTCGGAACAGCCATATTGATTAAAAACTTCACAGGATAAATATTTATGAATCAGCCTTTCTGTTGAAGGCAGAAGAACTTCATAGGTTGAATGGATCGCATAAAGCCCTTCAAGCCTCAACTTTTCTTTTTTAAAACGATAAAGAAGCAGTTTGAAATGACTTGGATTTGCATGGATCAAACGGGCGTCAGAAGATCTGATTAGATCAAAAATCCCCTTAATTTTTGATCTGGGCTCACTAAGAAAATTATCACTTGAAGGAATCACAATTGGTTGCGCCAGGATTTTCTGCTCTTCTTTTTCAAAAGAAACTTTCTTAAGTGGATATTGCGCATCCAAGCAGTTTAGCGAAGTCAGCTTCAGCCATGCCTGTCCGGGTTTCCACTGTCCCGTATAAGTAAATGATGCCGCCATTCTATCTACGATATTAGATTTTAACGGTCTGGCGTAAAGAAACGCTGCAGACCCGCAAGAAGAGGTCTTGAAGACACCAAAGCCCTCTTCAAAGTAATTAGGGACCACTGCTTTATCGGGGAAAAAATTCTTAAGCTCATCTCGTGTGATGAATGGCAATGCTGAAAAATTAAACTTGCCATTACCATCTAAACATTTTTCGAATTTCCTCCGATAAACCTCCGATTTTGAGAAGGCATAATAAAACATCTTTTCGGCCTTATATCGGCTGATATGTTCGCTGTTTTGGCAGAGGCTTGAAGATCCATTCATTAATATATCTTCTGCTCCATCAAACCTTTTGAAATAACGGTTATATTCAACTGTTCTTCTGAATGCGCGGCTGCACTGCTCTTTGAACTGACATGCTCCCTTTAAGATACTTTTCCGATATTCAGCATATTTATCACTCTTCCAAATATTCTCAAAACTCGCTTCGTGCAAATTCCCTATTGCTGCCTCCCGGGAACGCGGCATAGCGCAACATGGGAAAACATTTCCCTCCCAATCAATGGTTACATGATCGAGAACACCATAACATGTATTTTGATTATAAAATTTTTTTCCATATAGCCCCTTCACAAAATCATTAATCTCCTCATCAAATTCCAATGAGGCGCCGCTTAATTTGCTAATCTGAAGATTAATTGGCGCCTGAATCAGCGAAGGCAGGCAGGGATCAACACTGACCGGAATATTGAAATCCAGACTCTTTTTTAATATCTGCGGCCAAATTTGAAAATAAAATTCTTTAAATTGATCCCTGGATAATTTAAGTTTTTTTATATCATCTTTATTATTAGCGCTTAAATGCACAAAAGAGACCC
>JBFMEN010000038.1:0-16724 GCA_040753435.1 Candidatus Omnitrophota bacterium
ACAACGAACTTGTGCGGCTTCTGGATTATCGGCACAAACCGTAGAAACTTTATGAACCGCCGTATACGGAACCGTACGTACGGTGGTGTGAGAGGACGGCGGGAGCAATCCCGCCTCCTACTCGATTTTCAACCTTCGTTAAAGTTTTGTTCTGATTATATATAGGGCGGCCAGGCCAAAGAATGCCTGCGCAACCCACGCCGCCACATAAGGAGGAAGAACTCCTCCTTTCCCCAGAGCCAACCCAACCGCATTAACTACATAAAACAAGAAACCAATCATAATTGCAATTCCCAGGGCCGCAAAGGTTTGAGCGCGGCGATGCCCGCTCATCATAACAATCGGAAGGCCCACCAGCAGAATAATAATGGGGGTAAACGGATACGCGATTTTGGCGTGAAGATCGACATAAAGATTTTCAACTGCACGTAAAGTCCCGCTCTTGGAAAATTTCTGGATGTAATCGTTCAACTGTTTCAAATTCATGTATTTGACATTCTGGCGCTGCCGTGCGAAATCTTCCGGCGTTTCCTTAATGTCCATCAGCTTTTCATCATAGACCTTGATTTTGGTCGGTCCCTCTTCAATATTCTGAAAGGGCGTAATGTTGCATTGTTTGAATTTCCATGCGATGCCGGTCCAGACGCCTTCCAGAGCCACAATTTTTTCCCTGACATCCTGGTTCGCATCGAATCCAACGATAGTAATACCGCGGAGCACTGCTTTGTTCGGATCGAAAGAATCGATGAAGTAAAGGCGGTTGTGCATGCCGTAAAAAGTAAGGTTGTTGATGATGGATTTATTCTTTTTTCGGTCCACTTCGAGAGAAAAGTTTTCTTGCTTGATCATCCGGGCCCGGCTTTCAGCCTGGGGGATGTAGATCTCATTTAAATAAAACATGAACGCCGCGATTACGAGGCCGAAGACCAGGGCTGGACGCGCCAGTTTCCAGAAGTTAAGGCCCCCCGCTCTTAATGCGATAAGTTCATTGTGCGTGTTGAGATTCGCGTAAGTCAAAAGACAACCGATCAGATATGCGATCGCGATGGTCTGTTGTATGACTACTGGCAGGAACCACATGTAATATTCCACGATAATATCGGGCGAAACTTTTCGATCGATATATTCATCCAGGTTGGAGGCGGAATCAATTAAAACAAAAAGCAGCGAGAAAACCAGCAGGGTGCCGAGAAAATTAAAAATAATAGATTTTGTTAAATAGCGGTCTATGATGCGCATATTTTCCTATTCAGAAAGACTGCAATAGTTAATCCGACAACAGTCGGAACCCACATGATTGTTCCGGCGCTGAATTTTCCTTCAATACTCAGCCCCTGCGCGCCTAACGATAACAGGTAATAGACAGCGGCGCAAAAGATGGCAATAATCACATGGGCGGATTTTTCACGGCGATTGGTAATGATACCTAACGGGAATCCCAGGAGAATAAAAATAAAAGGAGAGAAAGACCATGTGATCCGCCGGTATAATTCAGTTTCAAGAGGGTAAATATCATCTGTTCTCAATAATGGCTCAAGGCGGTGAATCTCATCGACTAGTTCCTGGATGGTCATGCTTTTCGGTTTTTTGACGACTTCTTTTGACAGAGCGGAGAGGTCGAGCGTTATAAAGAGTGTCTTGAAATTCAATTTATAAAAGTTATTAGGATTCTCCATGTCAGTCTCATCTGAAGTCCCGTCCTTTAACTTGAGGATCAGTTTTTTGTTGTCTGGAGATTTTGTAAATTCTCCGTGTTTGGCAACGATCGTCCGCGTCTGGCCGCCGTCCACCTGGGGTTGCCAGATGGTGATGTTGAAAAAACGGTTGCCTTCGACCCGATGCATAAAAAGTGTCTGTCCTTTGAACTCGGTAATGAACACGCCCGGTTCAAGCAGTGCTTCAGGATTTTCAAGACCGAGATTCTGCTGCAGCTTTTTTTGTTCATAGTGGGCTTTTGGGATGACGCGATCATTTAAGTAAAAAGTGAAAAGACTTAGCAGGATACCGATGGTGAGGAGGGGCGTGATTAAACTTTTCAGCCGTATCCCGCTGGCCCGGATCGCGATGATTTCATTGTCGGCGGATAATCTGCTGAAGGCCATAATGACCCCGATGATGCAGGCGAAGGGGATGGTATATGTCAATAATAAAGGGAAAAGCAGAAGGAATATTTTGCCGATAACAATCACCGGAACGCCTTTGTTGATGACGAGGTGCGCAAGTTTTACTGTATAACCAAGAAGGAAAACACACGACAGAACGACCAACGAGAGGATGAATGGGAGGACGCATTCTTTAAGGATATAATTTCTTAAAATTCTCATGTTTTTAAAAAAAGAACGAAAAGAGAAAAGCGAAAAGGGAAGGGCAAAAAAACAAGCCCTTTTGTTCATTAATGCTTTTTTCCGCCATTCGCTTTTTGTTCTTTCGCTATTCGTTGTTTAGACCGCGATGGCCGCGGTGAGTCCGTAAACTTTCTGGGCGCCCGCATTTTTAAAAACGAGGGAAATCTCTGATAGAGTAGCCCCGGTTGTCAAAAGATCATCAACGATTAAAATATTTCTATTAATATCAATATTAATCGTCCCTATTTTAAAAGTCTCCTGCATGTTTGTCCAGCGTTGTTTTGAATTTACCCGGGCCTGATTGGGGGTATAACGGACACGGGTGACCGCGAAAGGGTCGCAGGGAATTTGGAAATGTTTGGAAAGCGCAATGGCAATAAGCTGGCTTTGGTTAAAACTTCGCTCTCTGTATCTGGCCGGATGAAGCGGCACGGGGACAATGAGGTCGCAGTCGTAGATGGGAAGGTTGTGCTGCTCGACAAAATGGATGAGGGACTGCGTGAAGAGGTGCCGCAACTCAAGGTGGCCGCCATATTTAAACATATGGAGAAGATAACGCAAGGAATCGTTATAAATAAGAGCGGACCATGAGCGGTTAAAGTGTCCGGGATGCCTGCGGCATTGTTTGCAGAAATTTTTTCCGGCATCGGAGAGTGGGCGGGAACATTTTATGCAAAATGGGTGATGGTTGTGACGAATTCGCGTTTGAAGGCATTTAGGGCAGAGAATTTCCGTTGACTCTGAAGTTGCTAGAGGGGAAAAGCAGAGTGGACAGAAGCGGGGATAAACCAGATCAATAAGTCCGTGAAACAGGGGCCGGACGCAGGAGTGAAACATTGAGGCTATTGTAGTTTAAAATGAATGTCTTGTCCAGAATCGGGGCCAGGGGGATTTAGAATAACTATATTCCATTAGATTTCCCGCATCCTTTTTAGTAAAATGGTTACCATAAAAATCAAGGAGGGTGTGATGAAAAATTCGCGGCTATTTAACAAGATTGTGACAGGAGTTGTTACTATTGTTTTATTCCAAAATCTGGCAGTCGCGGCTTTTCCTTTTTCAATAAAACCGTTGAATCCTTCCGCCATTGAAGCAATGACAGACGAAAAATTGATCCAGGTTTATATTGATGCGGAGATTGAGGTTGAAGCGGTGGGAACGTTTTTTGAAAAGGCAGGTTTTACCCCCAATGATTTCGCAAGTTATAAAGATCTTCTTTATTTCCGCACGTTTTTGGTGATGGAACTTAACAAACGGAAGATGCCGCTTCCACAGATAAAATAGGTCGCGCAGGGCCGCCGGGTTACTGAAAAATCAGTCATTGACACGGGGCTTTGTCGATTGGGATTTTTAAAGGAGAGAATAATATGCAGAACTGGAGTGAGGACAAAAAGAAACTTTTTGAGCTTATTAAAAAGGGGGCTTTCTTTAAGGGCGATTTTATCCTGTCTTCCGGGAAAAAGAGTAATTACTATCTTGATTGCCGACTGGTGACATTAACAGGCGAGGGCGCTCTTTATACCGCTAAAATTTTTCTTGATATGGTTAAAGGGGATTCGTTTGAAGCGATTGGCGGTCCTACTTTGGGAGCCGATCCGATGATTGGAGCGATCGGCGCAGTTTCGGTTGAACGTGGCCATCCTGTCAAAATGTTTATTATCCGGAAGGAACCCAAGGGTCACGGAAGGGGGCAGATGATTGAGGGCCCTGAATTGAAAGAGGGCGCGGGCGTTATTGTCATTGATGATGTGGCCACGACGGGTAAAGCCTTTATCCACTCGCTCGCTGTGCTTGAAAAAATGGGCGTGAAGGTGGCGAAATGTTTGTGCATTGTGGACCGGGGTGAAGGCGCCGGTGCGGCAGTGGCTAAAAGGGGAACAAAGCTCGAATCGATCTTCACGGCGAACGATTTTTTAAATTCATAAAGGATACAAAATCACAGAGTCGCTCGGCGCCTAAGGGCAGGTGACATGGGAATTTTAATATGACCAGGATTATTTTAGCTTCAGCATCGCCTCAACGCAGAAAATTGTTAAAGATGGCAGGCTTGAAATTTGTCGTCAAACCAAGCGGGTCGCAGGAAATTCAGAAGATCGAAACGACATGTCAGGCCCTTGTGAGGGAAAATGCCCTGCTCAAAGCGCGTGATGTCGCGGGGAAGGTTAAAAAAGGCCTGGTTATCGGCGCTGACACGGTTGTCTATGGCGGAGGGAAAACGCTGATCGGGAAGCCCAAAAGCCTGGCAGATGCGTGCAGAATCCTGAGAGAGATGTTTACCAAACCTCATTGGGTCTATACCGGAGTCGCTATTATTGATGCAGAAAGCGGAAAGACCCTGGTTGATTACGAAAGAACCAAAGTCTTTATGTATCCCCTGACGCGTAAGGAAATGGACCGTTATCACGACCATATGTCTCCTCTTGATAAGGCCGGCGGTTTCGATATTGAAGGCAGAGGAGGAACTTTTATCCACCGGATCGAAGGTTGTTACACCAACGTAATCGGCTTGCCGATGGTGAAAATAAGGATGATGCTAAAGAAATTCGGGGTGGAGTTTTAAAGAGTACAATCTCTCGGGAGCACAAGAGCACATGAACACAAGAGCACATGAGTACAAGAAAATACGGGCGGGAGCAATTTTTTTAAAAACGGCTCATGTGTTCCTGTGCACGTGTGCTCGTTTTTTCTGTTTTCTTGTGTTCCTGTGCACATGTGCTCTTGTGCCCGCTTCTTGTACCTACTCCGAATTCAACCTCGCCACTGGGCAGGAAGAAACCCTGATTTACGATACGGAGAAGGAAGAGCGTATCGGTGCTTCCGTCGCTGATCAAATGGAAAGAAATTTTGAGTTTGACGTTGATTATGCGGCCAATGAGCGGCTTAATATGATTTTAGACAAAATAGCCGCGGTTTGCGACCGGAAGGAGTTGGTTTACACCGTTAAGATTATCAATGAGGAAGAGATCAATGCGGTAAGCCTTCCCGGCGGTTATGTGTATATGTTCAAAGGGCTGATGGACAAGCTGAAAAGCGATGACGAGCTTGCTGCCGTCATTGCCCATGAAGTCGGACATATCACGGCCCGTCATTCCATGAAACGTCTTCAGGCCGCCCACGGTTATTCCCTTCTTCAAGTTCTTGCTATTGCTACGGACCAGATTGCGCTTGCCCAGGGAACGGCTATCGCCTTTCAGAATGTTTTTCTTGCTTATTCCAGGCAGGATGAGTTCCAGGCCGATAAATTATCTGTCCGTTATCTGAAGCGGGCCGGCTACGATCCAATGGCCATTGTCAAAGTTCTGGAATATTTACAGGAAGAACAGCGGAAACGCGCGCCGTCCACCCTCGCGTATTTTCGAACCCATCCTTATATACAGGAACGTATCGGCGTGGTTAAGCAGGCCGTGACCGGTAAGCTGGATTTTGAAAGTTACCTGAATTTGACCGGGCAGGAGAAGGACCTTTATTAAGCGCTCATGCGCGCATGAGCACAGGAACACAGGGAGTCTGGATTGTATTTTAAAAGACGACAAACGGACAAGAGTTCCCGCGCTAAAATTTTTTTAAAAATATGTTCCCGCCCCTTTATGTGTTTTTGTATTCTTGGGCTTATGAGCTCATGCGCTCAATCTCAACAAATCCGCCAGGTGTGTTTTCAGGACAGTTGTTTCTCCGTCGAAATCGCAGACGATCCGGAGGAACAGGCCATGGGCCTGATGTTTCGCGAAACCCTGGCTGAAGACGCCGGGATGCTCTTTGTTTTTGACCGCGATGATCGTTATTTTTTCTGGATGAAAAACACTTTCATCCCGCTTGATCTGATGTGGCTGGATAAAGACATGAAAGTGGCATATATCGAAGAAAATGTTCCACCATGTCAAAATGATCCGTGCCCTTCCTACGGCCCTTCGATCCCGGCCCGGTATGTGCTCGAGCTGAATGCCGGAACTGTTCAAAGGCTTGGTTTGAAGACGGGAAACCAGGCGCGAAACTTCGCGCCTTTGGATAATGCAGGACATTAATTACAGGAGAAGAACATGAACCGTCCTCTTTGGAAAAGCGTAGCTGTTATCGTCGTTGCTTTGTTTGTTGTCCCCGGGTCAGGTCACGCTTCATTAAAGGAAAAGATCCAGCGTAAACTGGATGTGAAGCAGACAGACAACCAGAATGTCCAGTACCAGCCGTATTATTTGGAGTTAAACTCCCCGGAGATGGAGGGACAGGATATTCTTTCAAATCAGGGTAAGCCTCAATCAAATCAAGAGGCTCAAGCCCCTTTTCCTTTAAGTCGGGGTTCGGAACAACAGTTTCGCCGCTGCCTGCCCGAAGAGCCGCAAGGTTCTAATTTTATTGTTTATAATGTTTCTTATTCCGGGACACTGGAAGAGAATGTCGTTATGATTAACGGCGAAGTCATCCTTGAAGTTTTTGATCATCCGGATTTGAAACGGGCGGAAATACCCCTGGTCAGCGATCAGGTCGGTTTGATAGACGTTCAGGTCAATCGGGGGAAGTCTTTTGTCATGAGCCGTAAAGGAAAATATTATTTGGTGATCGACAAGCCCGGCCGCTATACCCTTAATATTGAATATCTTTTAAAAGCGAAACGGGAGCGTGAGGGCGGCCCCGGCAGTTTTCACGCCGATATCATGCCCGCGCCGATTTCCCAATTTGAGTTTGTTTTACCTGAAGAGGATGTTCAGGTGTTTATCGAACCGGCCATAAAGGTAGAGACATCCTCCAAAGACGGAAAAACTGCGGCCTGGGCTGTCATGCCCAACACAAACTCCGCTGAAGTCCGCTGGACCAAAGCTCTGCCCAAAACGACCATTGAAAAAGCCGAGCTTGAACCGAAAATTTATGCGGAAACATCCACCTTCGTCTCTATTGGAGGAGGGGTTGTTCAGGCGCATTCACAAATTCAATATTCCATTTTGCAAGCCGAGGTCTCGACGTTCCGCATCGCTTTGCCGGAAGATGTCTCCGTACTCGGGGTGAACAGTAATGAAATGCGCGACTGGAAAGTGAGCAAACAGGATAATACCCAATATCTGGATGTGTTTTTGAATTTCGGGACAAAAGGAAAACATGTCATCGATATAGATTTTGAACGCAATATGGATGAGGGTATCAGCGTCGTGGGAATGCCATGGGTTCGTCCCCTGAATGTAGAGAGGGAAAATGGTTTTTACGGGATCGCCGCCAGCACAAACCTGGAAATCAAGGTCGGGCGTTCCGAGAAAGTAACCCAGATCGATACGAAGCAGCTTCCGGAAATTATCTGGCGACAGGCGGGCAGTCCGGTTTTACTGGCGTTTAAATATTTAAATCACCCCTTCGCCATAGATATCGAAATGACAAGGCATGAGGAGATCCCTGTTCTGGTCGCCGCTATTGACGCCGCCTATCCTGAAACCCTTTTAACCGTCGACGGCAAGGCTTTGACAAAGTTAGTGTTTAACGTGCGGAATAACGTAAAGCAGTATTTGAGAATAAAACTCCCCGAGACAGCGACGGTCTGGAGCAGTTTTGTCAATAATGAACCAGTCAAACCGGCCAAAGATAATTCGGGGAATATCCTTATTTCCTTGAAAAAATCCGACCGGGGCGGGGGAGATGCAACCCAGTTTCCTGTAGAGATCGTCTATCTTGACGAAACCAAAGAGATCAAAGGTTCGGGGAGTTTGAAATTGTCTTTGCCCGAGATTGATCTGCCGGTCAACGAACTGGATTGGCGGATTTATCTTCCGGATCACTATATTTATTTTAATATGAGAAGCGACGGCGAAATCCTTGAATCTCGCAGTCCGGCGAGGATGAGGGACGGGAGTTCGTTTCTGGCCGAAGTCCAGCAATCTTCACAAAACCAGGTGATGGACAACCAGATGATCTCCAAGGGGGAATTCAGGGACAGGGAATGGGGGCAAAAAACCAAAGGGCTGCTTCCGATTAAAGTGGATTTGCCGCGGCGCGGTGAGGCCGTCCGGATTTCGAAGATGCTTGTCGTCGAAGGAGACAAACCATGGATAACCGTGAGGCATATTCCATGGGGACGCGCTGCAGTGAGATGGACCCGATTTTTCAAGATCATTATTTTTATCGTTGTTTCGCTTTGGGTTTTTCGCAGGTTATTTTTTAGAAGAAAAAAAGCTGGAGAGCCACGGGCATAGAAGGAAGAGATGACTCAAACGGATAGACTTTATTTTTTACGGTAGATGTGGGTCGACTGCCCGAAGATGCCTTCCGCGGCTTCCATGATCGTTTCAGATAAGGTCGGATGAGGATGAATGGATGAAGCCAGATCTTCCGCCCGCAATTCTTTTTCCACTGCAGTGACGGCTTCCGCGATCAATTCTCCGGCGCCGGCTCCCGCGATTCCTACCCCGAGGACTTTATGTGAATCCGGATCAGCGATGATTTTCGTGATTCCTTCAGGCCTCTCGATGGTTAAGGCGCGCCCTGATGCCGCCCATGGGAATTTGGAAATGATAGCAGGGATATTCTTTTCTTTTACGTCGGTCTCTGTTAATCCGCACCATGCGATTTCGGGATCGGTGAAGACGACTCCGGGAATTGCTTTGGGCTGGAACGACGTTTCTTTTCCGAGGATGGCATCGACCGCGACCTTGGCTTCCGCCGATGCTTTATGGGCCAGCATCGGACCGCTGGTGATATCGCCGATGGCGTAAATTTTTTTATCCGTTGTCATTCGTTTTTGATCGACCGCAATAAATTTCCCGTCACCTGTTAGTTTTACACTGGTATTGACAAGCCCGAGGCCGTCAAAAATATTCTTGCGGCCGGCCGCAACCAGGACGCGGTCAAAGGTTTCGTCGGCGCGCCCGCCATCTTTTGATTCAAATGTGACTTGAAGTCCGGCGTTATTTTCATTGATGGCAATGACCCGGGTGCTGAGTTTGATTGAACTGAACAAAGTCCTGGCATGTTTCAGCAAAATCATTGAAAGATCATGATCGACTCCGGGAAGAAGGGCAGGGGTCATTTCGACGATCGTAATCCGGCTTCCCAGGGCTCCGTAAACAGTGGCAAGCTCCATGCCGATATATCCCCCGCCGATAATGAGAAGTCTCTCGGGGAGCATCGGCAGATCAAGTGCATCAGTTGAGGACCAGATTTTATCCGAAGCCGGCGCAAAAGGAAGTCCGACTGGCATGGAACCCGTAGCCAGGACGGCAGTTTCAAACGGGATTTCTTCATGGCCCCCGCCGGTTTTGAAAACCGCTAAAAGGTCGCTTGACAAAAACGAGGCTCGTCCCTGTATCCAGGTAACTCCGCGTTGTTTTGCCAGCATGGACAGCCCGTGGGTCAGTTTTGAAACGACATTATTTTTATAATCTTGAATTCGTTTAATATCGATGAGGGGTTCGCCAAAGGCAACTCCGATTTCTTTGACGGTTTTCGTTTCTGAAATGATCCTGGCGATATGAAGAAACGTTTTTGAAGGGATGCAGCCGCGGTTCAAACAGACGCCGCCCATCCTCGCGTCCTGGTCGATGAGAGTTACGTCCAGGCCATGGTCAGCCGCGTGAAAAGCCGCGGTATATCCACCCGGACCTGCGCCGATAATAATGAGTTTCTTTTTCATAATTTGATCCCAAAAAAGAGCACAAGAGCACAAGGACACAAGGAAAAGGAACAAGAGCAAAGAGCACAAGAACATAGGAAAGATTTAAGCTTGTGCTCATGAGCTCATGTGCTCTTGTAAAAAATGCCGGGAGTGGGAGTCGAACCCACATGGGCGAAGCCCACACGCCCCTGAAACGTGCGCGTCTACCAATTTCACCATCCCGGCGCGAATTTTAAAAGAGGTGGAAAAACGAGGTTTTATCTTAGCCGAGGCTTCAAAGAATGTCAATATGTTCAGTTTTAACGACCTGAACAGTTGCCGCGGTCAGGACTGAATGAACCTTACCACATTTTTTTCTTTTTTTGAGTCTGGCTTTTTTGAGTTGCTGATGAAGATTCAGTCATTTTCTTTTCGATGGCATCCATCCTGGTCTTGTCTTCCATGACCGCAGTCGTTGCTTTTCCGGCACCCTGGGCAACAGCTATGGTCGCGTTCTTCTGCCCTTTACGGTTGCAATACGCAATGACTTCAATGACATCGCCGGCTTTGGCGTTTAAACGGGTTGTGTATGTGCGCCCGTTGCCGTTTGGCTGGCCGCCAATCGTGTCGTCAGATACAACCTTGCGGCCGTTGACAATGACGTCAATTTTATAAACAAAATGCACGTTGGGGTTGGTTGTTGTATGTCCGATTTCGGCGGTCAATATGGATGTAAGGGAATTATAATTAACGGCGACAAACTGGGGCATGTGCGCGAAACTCATGGATGAAAACATGAAAATCGCTAAAAGGGTGAACGTTATTTTTTTGATCATAAGACCTCCTTTGGTTGAAACCTAACCTCATTAATATTTGACAGGACAAATAGAATTGGTAAGAAAATGACAATCGTTAGCATGCTTTTATTAATATATTGTTGTAAAAAATATTCTATCTTGAAAAGACAGAAAATCAATAGATAAAAATACTTCCGTCCGTGATTGTAACTGCTTTTTGGTAAATTCCGGGGATTTGTGTTATAATCGCCCAATGCAAAAGCTCATTGCGACGAATAAAAAGGCCTATCATAATTATTTTCTTGAGGAGAAATGGGAATGCGGCATTGCTTTAACAGGCGGCGAAGTCAAGTCTATCCGGGCAGGTCTGGTGAATTTTAAAAATTCTTACGCGCATATTGATGAAGGCGAACTTTTTTTATATGACCTGCACATTCTTGCTTATAAAGAAGCCAGTTATTTGAACGAAGTCTCCGATCGGAAGAGAAAACTCCTGGTTCATTCACGAGAAATGAACAAGATGGAGTCTTCGGTGCGGGAGAAGGGATTGGCGTTAGTTCCGACAAAATTATATTTTAATGACAGGGGCTTGGTAAAGGTCGAAGTTGCGGTGGCGCGCGGGAAGAAAATGTACGATAAGCGGGAAGATATTAAAAAACGCGCGGTGGAGAAGGGCTTGAAGCGGGCGATTAAACAGCGAAGATAACATGTGACAAGAGCACATGAAAAAGCCGTGGCTGGAAATATTTTGAATCCAGACGGGCTTGATCGGTTAGAATCATTAAGAAATGAAGTTGGGGCACGTTTTTTGTTCTTTCGTTTTTTTTCTTGTGCTCATGGTTCATGAGCACATGCGCAATGCAGGGGGTGATCGGTTTCGACTTGTATTGAGTTGATATGAGTGGCGCGCGGAGGATGCTGGTTGGCCTCCTTAATCATCCAGCACAACACAAACGGCAACTACAATCCAGTAGCCGAAGCTGAGGCCATCCTCAGCGATGCAGTCTTAGTTTAAAATATTAAACTAAGCCCTTTGATCGGGAAGGCCCGCGGCTTGATCAAAGGACACTAGCGGGATAGCTGGACGCGTTGCTTCGATGCGTTCAGTGAAATCTTAAGGGGCTGGCCTGCTGAAAGTTTGTTCATTGACGAGCAGCAGGTGAGATTAAAAAAATGAACTACGCGCGTAGAGGCTTATATTGGACAATACGAGGACCCGGGTTCGATTCCCGGCACCTCCACTTTTTTCCATAACCCATTCTTGTTCAATTACTTACAACGACAAAATTCCTTTCGGTGCCCAATCAGCGCCCATTGTGATCAGTGGAGATGCATTTGTTCTTCCCTATAAATAGCGGCGTATTGACTTTAGTGTACTTTTATGTTACTTTTGAATTAAAGTAAACATAAGTATACCAATTATCATAATAATCGAAAAGTATACTAATATGTAATTTAAGAATGGAAAGTAAAATTGATAAACGGAAGTAGAAATTAGGAGTATCCAATGGAAAAATATTTTACCATTCCTCAACTTGCTCAAAAGATGGGCATAACAAGAGGAGCGGTTTACAAAAAAGTTAAAGCAGGGAAGATTCCTGCCATGAGAGTTGGTAAAAATTATTTAATCTCTTTGAAAGATGTTGAAGAAATTGTGGAAGAAAACCTGAGTGAAGAAAAGAAAAGAGAAATTGAAAAAGCTGTTAAAAAAACGGTAGAAGAATATGGAGAAGTTTTAAAAAAATTGGGTGAAGAATGAGTAATAAGATATTTAGATTAACTTTAAAAGAAGTTGAATATATCGCTTTTTCTTTAGCACAAGAAACATTATCTTTTAATGAACCCATTCCCGATTTTTTTACCAGGTATCCTAATCGTCTGGAAAGTTGCATCAGTGTGCCTTTTCAAACTTTTGATAAAAAGGATCTATATAAGAGTTTGTATGCAAAGGCAAGCGTCATATTTTATTTGATGAATAAGAACCATCCTTTTCAAAATGGCAATAAACGCCTAGCTATGACGACTCTTTTTGTATTTTTAGCCATGAATAAAAAATGGTTAAAGGTTGACGTTCAAGAGCTGTACAACTTTGCGGTTTGGGTTGCCGCAAGCCCTACTATCGCCAAAGAAGAAGTCATTAATACAATACAAAAGTTTATTAAGCGTTATGTTGTGGATCAGGAAATTAAAAATTGAATTTGGTGCCCAAATGGAGCCCATTTCAAATCAAAACACCCCTAACTAAACCGAAACAAATCAAAACATCTGGACAGCTTCAAACAGTCATTCCCGGACGCTATTTTTCATAAATCATTGATATAAAAGAGGTTGTTCTCGTCGGGCTCCACGTATCCCGGCACCCCACCATATCTTTTTTACCAACCTTAGCAGTTAGAAATAAATAATCGATAAAAATTAATCATGCGGAAAAGAGTCTAAACTTTCAGGGAAGAAGACATTTTAATTACGTATATTTTTAGATTAAATAAAAGCAGTTTTTTGAAAAAAATTAATGGCGGGTAGAGTTGAATGTATTGCTTCAAGTGCTGAAAGGAAGCCAGTCATGGAAAGGAAACCATCTTGTAAGAAAAGATACAGATTCCGGATGATCGCCCCGGTTTATCCGGCGTTTAATATTTATTCCAACATCGCGTCGCGCACAACTGCGCTGGGCCCTGTTTATGTGATTACCGCGGTTAATAAGATGGCAGGGTGGGACGCGGAGATGATCGATGAAAATAATCTGCGTCTTCATGGTCCAAAGAGCAGGAGCGGTGGCGCGGATCATGAGTTCCTGCAACGACAAAGGCCGGCAGATGTCGTCGGTCTTTACGGAGGATTAACCAGTACCATCCCCAGGCTTTATCAACTGGCAGGTTTTTACAAGAACAACGGTGTTGTCACCATTGCCGGCGGACAGCATTTTGTCGGGGAGAATGTTCTCGAGGCGTTAACCCACGGCATTGATTATATTGTGTTTGGGGAAGGCGAGGAGGCAATCCAGGAGCTCTTGCAAGCGATTGAAGGTAAACGTGATATCGCTCAGGTCAAAGGGATTGCCTTTTTTAAAAACGGCGAGCTCGTTTATACGCCTTCTCGGGAGCCTTTTTTGAATTTTGACCATCTGCCCATGCCGGATTTTTCACTGGTGCGGTATGCAAAAATAAAACTTTATCCGGTGGAGCGTATTCGCGGATGTGGAATGGATTGTGAATTCTGCACGGTTAAGGGAAAACCGCGCGCGGGGAATATTGATCGCTTTCTTGAGCAAATCAAACTGCTGGTTGAAACCAGGGACGCGCGGCATTTTTTTATTGTTGATGACCTTTTTGGACAGCGGCGTGATGAGACTATTCAGCTTTGCCGTCAATTGAGGGATTATCAGCGAAGCATCCGATTGAGGCTGGATTTCACGGCTCAAATAAGACTGGATAAAGCCAATGACAAGGAGCTCCTTTCTTCAATGCGTGAGGCAGGCATTAATTCCGTTGCCATAGGATTTGAATCTCCCATCGAGGAGGAATTGAAAGCCATGAACAAACATCTGAAACCTGAAGACATGCTTTCTCTGACGAAGATATTCCGGCAACATGGGTTTTTGGTGCACGGGATGTTTATTTTTGCATATCCTGGGGAAGATGGGACTGCTTTTAATATGTCCGCTAAAGAGAGGGTGAGGCGTTACAAAAGATTTATTCGAAAGGCGGACCTTGATACGATCCAGATCCTGAACCCGATCCCTTTGCCCGGGACTCAATTAAGAGAAAGACTGCAGCGGCAGAACAGGATATATCCGCTTAAAGATGTTGGATGGGAATATTATGACGGAAACTTTCCTGTTTTTGAACCCGATCCTCCTTTAAGCACGGAAGAAGCTCAGGTTTCAGCGAGAAAAATCATGGTTTCTTTTTACCGGTTCCGTTATTTTTTTAAAATAGGATTGAATATTTTACTATTTCCGGCGATCGCTTTCTTTCTGACCGATATCAAGAAAGGGTGGAGAACGTGGTACCGTTTATGGCGTAATGATTTAGTTCGTTTCAATGGATGGATCATAATTAAGAAGTGGAATAGAAATTTTCAAAAAGACCGTTTTTGTGAAAGATTGCAGTCGGCCGTTAGATATCGGCAAATTTTTTTTAATAAAGAGGTTGAAGATAGTAAATAAAAACAGGGTGGGCATTCCAAGAATTCTCAAGGTGTTTCCCGGGTGGAACTGCGCTAATAAATTGCAGAAGCAGAACATTTTTTTTCCAGATTAAACTTTTAAAATAAGTTATAAGATGTCTTTTCAATAAGAAAAGTTTTTCTATCAATATTTGATCATCAAAAATAATGAAGAAGCCCAGCCGGGATGGCCGGAGTAACCGGGTCCATCGAAATAATCACGTTGGTTTGAATGAACTTAGTCAACAGGGTTTATACGCGCAGGATATTGTCAATACGCTCAGGGAATCATTGTTAGTTCTTGACGCGAGCCTGAAAATCGTTTATGCAAACCCGTCCTTCTACCGGACATTTCGGGTGAAGGTGGAGGAAGCGGTGGGAAGGTATTTATATGACCTCGGGAACAGACAGTGGAATATTGATTCTCTGCATGAGCTTCTTGAAGGCATTATTCCCAAAAATAAAAGCTTTGAAAATTATGAAGTCAGGCATTGCTTTCCCGTAATAGGTGACAAAGTGATGTTGTTAAATGCCAGGAAGATCAGGCATAAAGATGGAGAGCTGATTCTTCTGTTGATTGATGATGTTACCGAAAGAAAAAAAGCTGAAGACGCCGTTCAGGATTCCGAGGAGAAATATAACACGTTGGTTGAGAGCATAAACAGCATTATCATCGGAATAAATTCGTCCGGTGAGATTACTTTTTTTAATAATTTTTCAGAAAAGTTGTTTAAGTATCCGCGTGAGGAAGTTCTGGGCAGGAAAATTGTCCCGTCCATCATTCCTGAAAAGGAGAGCAACGGAAAGGACAACTCAAATCTTATTCAAAATATGGTTAGAAGGCCGGAAGAGTTTTACTTTCAAAAATCAGAAGGTATTTGCAAGGATCACAGCAGGGTTATTTTTTCGTGGAGCCTCAGAAAGCTTGAAGGCGATCCGATATTCGAATATTTGATTGATGGAAATGATATCAGTGAAGAAGAAAAGATTCAGCAGGAAGCCGCTGATTACAGACAGCAGATTCAAGCAAAGACGGAAGAAGCTCTGAAATCAAAAAGGCTGGTCGATCTTGGAACGCTGGCTTCAACAGTCAGTCATGAGCTCAGAAACCCGCTTTCAACAATGCAAATCGCGGTTCATAATATTAAACGGAAAATCCACGATGAGGCGATCGAGAAAAATCTGGAAGCGATCGAAAATAAAATAGTTGATTCCGGAAGAATAATAAACAATCTCCTCGCATATTCCAGATTGAATTCTCCGCAATACCAGAATGTTTCCCTGTGTAGTATTGTGCACGAAGCTGTTAATAATTTGAAAGAGCGGTCAAGGCATGAAGATAATCTTGAAATCAAAGAGGTGTGTTCTTGCGAGACGCAAGATATGATTGATATTGATCCTGATTTAATGCGGCAGGTTTTTTTGAATGTTCTTAATAATGCGATGGATGCTGTTTCGCCCATCAATGGAAAAATCAGGGTGTCGATTGATTGTGTTAATAAAAATGCTGTGATCAAAATCAGTGATAACGGTTCGGGTATTGCTGAGCAGGAAAAAGAAAAGATCTTTGAACCATTTTTTACCAGGAAATTAAAAGGAACCGGGCTGGGTTTATCTGTCACCAGAAACATTGTTGAAATGCATCATGGTAAAATCGAAGTCGATAGCCGGGAAGGCGATGGGACAACTTTTGTGATCACCTTGCCGTTGAAAAGAGCTGATGATAATGTAAAATTCTCTGCTGACTTTTGAAGAAAAAAGCAGAGTGGAGTAACCTAAGTTAGTTAAACCTGCAAGTAAAACTAACTAAAAGGAGGTTACATATGAACCCACTCTGCATAGCAAAGA
>JBFMEN010000039.1:0-17958 GCA_040753435.1 Candidatus Omnitrophota bacterium
CTAAGGAATCAGAAGATTTAGCAGGACAGTTCATTTCGAGGAATAGGGCAAGAGGTGGAGCTTTTATTAGTGCTCAAATGACTTTATCCCTTGAAACCAAAAAGCGTCTTGATAATGAGTTGGCTACATTGAAACGAAAAATAGAAGATGTCCTGATTGAGGATTTGGCCAAGACATCTCTGCCGGCAGCTGGCAAGGAGTTCAATGATGAAAATACGCAATTTATTGAGGCGGAGAAGCGATGCAAAGCACTTTATCCTATGTTGAATGATAGCCCTAAGAGCTGGGAAATGAAGACGTCTGGTCAAATACGATTAACTAAAGATTTTGATGTGGGTAAAATATGAGCGGTGAGGTTAAACAAAACCGATATGTTGCGTATTTTGATATGCTTGGTCTGAAATCTGCAACTAAGCGTGATCCAGCTATAGCATGGGAGTCATTAGTGTCTTTGAGGCACTCTATGGATGAGATTTCTAAATTGGTTGTTCATGTACAAGATGGGGATGTTTTATTGAAAAATAGAGTTAAAGTTTTTATTCTGGCAGATAGTGTTTTGCTATTTACTGCAGAAGATTCTCATTATGACTTAACTGCAATTTTACTTTTGACTTCTGAATTATTTGCAAAATGTTTAAGTAAGTGTGTCCCAATGCGAGGCGCGATTACCCATGGCGAACTTTTTTATAATTTTGACTTAAATTTATTTGCTGGAAGGCCTTTTGTTCGAGCGTATGAACTTGAGAAGGCGGCGAACTGGTCTGGAATTGTTGTTGATGAGGTTGTTGCGGAAAAGTACCAGGAGAAGAATTTACCAAGAACGTTAGATGGGAAGCCATTAATTATCAACTATAACGTTCCTTTAAAAGACAATATGATTGAAAAAATGTGGGTTCTTGACTGGGTAACACCACATATTAATAGTTTTAAGACTTCTTTGCCTGTAAAGGTTGATAATTATTATGCGGTTTTTGCTAATGTATTTGGTCCAATGCACCAGCTTTCTGAGGAAGTTAAGCAAAAATATATTAATACGGTTGCGTTTATTAATTCCATTTTAGTTCGGGACAATTTAGTTGGGTAAGCAATGTCCTATGGACAACGATGGACATTCCTAAAATAAAGTAGGACAATGAGTTATAAAATGTCTGTCCGAAAATTGTGGACAGAAATGGACAACTTTTGGGACAAATTAATCGCTTTTAGTAACCTCAAAAATCTCTCGTTTTTGTCTCTTATTTGGTTTCGACTTGCTTGATCATTCAAGTCGATACAGTTTTTCTCGGAATCCTGAAACCTCAATTCTCTGCTCAAACATATTTCTATAGAGGTAGATACATCTCGCTGAGAGGCTGGGCTCGCTACGGACAGCCCCCTCTATTAATTTTAAAAGGGCATCCCAAAAGGATGCCCTTTTAAAATTAAAAGTTCCAGCCCTTTGGACCGGCAACCGCTGAAAGCGGTCCGGTTCTAAGCATTGCTTCCACAGTTTGATTCAGAAAAGCAAAGAATCCGCGGACGAGAGCCGAAGGCTCGAGGACAGCGAAATCCGGTTGGGGCTACCAAAATAACGGTAGAGAAAGAATTCTCTGAATGAAAAAGATCCCTGATTGCCACGCGCAGTCGGGGATTTTTTGTTTTGGGAAGAAGCCTTCCCAAAACATCCCGAGGTCCATTTTCTTGACGCGAAAATGCGGCCGAGGGATTACCACTAAAATGTTGCAAAAGGTTAGGGCGGAAGGGAAATGGGTTTTGGCAGTTTGGACCGGAGTTCTCGCGGATGTTAAAGCTGGCGCGCTCCCGGTTTGCTGATTTTCAGGGCGGATATGGCCAAATCTTCTCGAAATTGCCTCCTGGTAAATGGCCTTTAATGCTTCGGCAGGCTCAGCATGAATAAATGCAAAATTTGCGGGGATTGGGCATAGTTTGAAGTCGCTAAAGTGGCCAATAATCGATTTATTTATGCTGAGCGAGTCCTGAGTTCAAGGACGAAGCCGAAGCACCAGGAAGTTGATACTTCAGCAAAAAGCTCTTCCGGCATTCTCTAGTAAATCATTTATTTTTAAATGACCCTGTGAATGTAACCATCACCGCCGGGAAAGAAGCAATTCATTCTCGGCTTCTTCCTGCCCGTATTTAATCCCTTTCTCCGTCGGCATCAAACCTAAAAGGGGAAGGACGCTGTTGATTGGGATCATGTCAATGATGACGGGAGAAAATCCCTGAATATCCATGTTCAGCAACGGCTCCATGCCTTGCATGTTGAATTGGATCGTATGCGCCTCCGATCCGGCTTCGGTGCTTTTTTGCCGTTCAATATCAATCGTGTTCATGTCGATACCACCGACGTCATCAGAATCACTCAGCATTGCTTGGTCAGCTTGAAGCTTCTCAATATACTTCGTGACGCGTTTTTTACCATTTTCACGTGCAAGTTTTAAAGCAAGTTCAAGATTAACTCCGTTTTCGATCAGGATTTGGATGGTCTTTTTATCTGCGGCCACAGACTTATGGCCTCCAACTGCCTCTGCCGCGAACATATTATCCACAACTTGTTGAATACTGATGATATTCGCAGCCGGGAAAATAATATTTGGATCGGCCCCTCGTTCTAACAAGAATTTTACCGTATTGTATTTGCGCCGGTTGATTGCTAAATTTAATGCTGTTCCACCGACTTTATTTTTTGCGTTTATATTAAATCCCTTTTGCAGAAATAACTCTAGTCCTCGATTATCCCCTTGAGCAGCGAGCTCATGAAATGCTCCTATTGCTACAGGTGTTTGACGGGCAATATCCATTTCAGTCACTGCGTAATAACCTTCAATGCGGCCTTTATTAGCTTTAGCACGAGCCCATAATATCCTAGCCAGAAAAACACCTCCAACAACAACAGCGCCTGTCATCCCAGAATGCTCTTTGATGATTCCCCAGAGATCAGCGAGAATAGGCCTTTCGTTCATTAGAGAAGCGGCGGCTGCCTCGGACTGTATCAGCGCACCGGAAAGCCCAGTGGACACGATCCTTGTAGCAGAACTTAACATGGCTTGGTCATCCGAATCTGAACTCGAAAAACCGGAACCACCGTTAGGATCAAATTCCATGTCATATCTCATGATTCCTTCTGTGTCTATCCAATAAGGTCGGGATTCGCCCGTTTGATCGCCAGAACTAAAAAGAAAATCAAGAAAGACCGTCGTTCCCCCTATTGCAACTACTATGCCAAGAAAAAGTCCAAAACCAGCGGCCATACTTATAAAGTTATGTATTGCCATTCCGCGCATTTCTGAATTTATTTTCTCTTGCATAGGGATATAAATCTCTTTCGATTTCTTTGATCCCTCACCATCTTCTTGAATAAGCGAGTTTAAGTATTCAACCAAAACATGGTGACTTAATTTGCCTGTTTTTTCACTAACATTAGGACGAGTAACAATCAGAAATATTAATGCATTTTTAGTATCTTCGTTTGATGTTTGCCATAAATTAAGAACTTCTTCTGGAGCAATTACGATGATGGGAAATTTTTGATATGGTTTTTTTCCTTCCTCATAAAACCAGGTAATGGTGTGGCCATCATCAAGATATTGATCTGGAAAATATTTAACTATTTTTACTAAAGGATGAGACGAATCTGGCATCTTTTTTAAAAAAGCTGCAATTCGTTGTTTTTCAAAAAAACTTAGATTATATGGATTGTTTTGTTTCCTTAAGCTTTTAATTAGAATCTCAACCAATTTATTTTGAGTTGTAATATCTAATCTTGCTAGTTGATATCTCTCCATCTCTCTCAATTCGTTTTTTTCTGGATTATCCCAGTCTAATTCGGAACTAATTTGATTAATAATTTCACCTTCAGTCATAAATTTCCTCAAAACTGATATGTAAATAGCGCCAGCAGCTGTAGATTGAACCTGTGCGTTTTCTGGATGTGCTATTAAGGGATCTGTGGTTTTTGCATCTCCTGAAAATCCCGCTGACGCGGTAAGCATAACCATCAATATCATTCCTGTACCGATGATGTTTTTTATTTTTGTCCTAACTCCTGTTTTTTGCACAACCATCGCTTCATCCTTAAACCCCCCCGAAAAATACTGGCGCGGGATAACCGCTTGGCTCAGTTCGTCATAGTCTTCTTTGATGTAGTTGAACACGCCTTTTTGATAGGCCTGCATGTAGCGGTCGTAGATTTTTTCTTTCATGCCCTGTTCGCCTAATTCGATCCCGGCGGTTTTGTTTTTATCAATATAGACCTGAGACATAATACTGTTCTTGACGGTCTGCTTGTACCATTTGGCGAGGATGAGAGAATGATAGATCTGGCGGAGAGTGGCGAAGTTCTTTCCTTCATTGACTTCTTTTTCGATTTGGGGAAGGATGACTTCTCGAATAACTTGTTTCGAAAGTTCACCGGAATCAAGTTCCCATGTGCCCACGTTCCCATGTGCCCAAGTAAAATCTTTTACTTGGGAACCTGGGCTCTTGGGCTCTTGGGCGCCATTCTGCTGCATCGCTTCGTAATCGCTATCGAGCATCACCTTCAAATGCGCGTCGGTAATGTAAACGGTATTTTCATATTCATAAACCTCAGCGCGTTCCGGCAGGATCCAGACTTTGTTAAACGTATCCGTCGGAATTTCAGTAATGCCGTATTTGTCCTTCGCAATCCTGCGCACACGATCCCAGAATTTTTTACCCAGTTCTTCTTCCGGATACATCATCGTCGCCGTTAACTGTTTTAAAATATAATCCTGCGCCAGCAAATCACGCCCGAGTTCGGTTTTGCCCAGTTCGTCCGGAATAATCCGGTCTTTTTCATTCGGCGATAAATTGACCCACAGGTCATTTTGAGGAACGGTCATTGAGGCCATGAAATATTTGACAAGCCGGTCAGATTCTTTTTTCAGCGCGTCGTTTGAAAGATGTTCGTTCCCGCTGTCAACGATAAATTCAAATTGCAGAGGGTTATCAGGATAAACTGTCATGCCTTTTAAAAGCACCGGAACAAACGCGGGACTTTGGCTGACCATGGTTCCGGGAATCGGTAAGCTCAAACCGATTGTTTGAGCATATCCGGGCGGCATAATGGTTGTTGAACAGAAGGTAATAATAAGGAAAGCGGCGATAAAACGAACAGAGGTACTGAAACGGTTCCTGGTAATCGTTTGATACATACTGTGGCCCTCTTATTTAGAAATTAAAGTTGTTTAATTTGAAAAGGAAAGCGGTTTCAATTGATGTCGCGTGCTGAAAGCATACCATGTTTTTGACATAAAAACAAATAAATAAAAAACCGGACTTGCGACTATTGAATAAATGATCATGCTAAAGTTTATGATTTTGGCTGGATTATGAAGGGTATAGATTGACAGGAAGCAGTTCAGTTTATACTGATTTCTCTAAATTAAATGTTCCAGCCCTTTGGACCGGCACGAGCGCCTGCCGGCAGGAAGCAAGCCCGGTTTATTTTGGCAGCCTGATCCTTTTGAAGCGAAAGCATGATCCGGCTACCGCCCTGTGCCGGCAGGCACAGGAAGGAAGTGCCGGGCTGGCTGGCCCGGCCTGGGGCTGCCACGTGAAAAAATCATCCGCCACAAAGTATGGCGGGGATTTTTAACGTGGCCGGCTTCAGCGCACAGGATTATGTAACGAAGTCTTTTGATTTTTCATGTCTCGACGAGAAGTTGTTTTAGGGGTTCATAAAAAAATAAAAAAAAACGTTTTTTTTGGTCTAATCATTATATGATTTAATTAAAGAGAAGTTACCTTAAACAATTGTGAAAGCGGGAGGAAAAAATAATAAAACCATGGTAAATGTCTATGCTGAAACTAACTTGGAGGCCTGCCGTTGCCTTTGGGAGCGGATGATTCCTCCTGACCGGTTGCTGGACCTTTGGGAAGTTCGCGCTTGTTTTCATAACAACTTTAAACGCGATCTTTTTTTTGTGGTGGCAGAAGAGGGCGGCGAGCCTATCGGGCTGATCCCTTTGAGCTGGATACCGGAAAGCAATTGTTATGGCTATTTTCCCGGAGAGGTTTGGCAGGGGAAAACCTGGCTGGAACAGAATCGTTTGATCGCGCGTGACAAGCGCACATTTGATCAGATGCTGCGCTGGATGAAGAAAAAAAAGGCATCTTTTAATTTAAGATATTTGCTTCCGAACCCGTTTTTACCATCGAATTTATCAGGGGCCGATGAGCCAGGTTATTCGTTTTATTCCGAATTTTTAAGCTACAACATTGATAATTATTATTCCTTGTTTTCCAGAAAGTCGTGGAAGAAGATTCACAAGGAGCTCGATAAATTTTATGCCCGTGATTTGCAGATGCGCATAGATGTATTTTCAGACTTTGACGTCATGGTTGAGATGAATATCCGGAGGTTTGGCTCGGAATCTTATTTCATAGATAGCCGTTTCCGGGAGAGCTTTAAACAATTAGCCTGCTTTCTTCGCGATAAGGGTTTTCTCAGGATCACGACTGTGATCGTTGATGGAGAAGTCGCGGCGGTAGACGTGGGAAGTATCTATAATGGTGTATATACACTTTTAGCCGGGGGAACGCACGTTGATTATCCGGGAGTAGCCAAGGTCATTAATTTGTATCATATCAAGACGGCTTGTGAGGAAAAATATAAAGAGGCGGATTTTCTGTGCGGGGATTTTTTATGGAAAAAGAATTTTCATCTTTCTCCACGGACACTGGATTTATTTAGTAATGTAGCGTGACCTCCATGACAGGCTGCCGCAAAAAAATTTTGATCGTTGGAACAACTGCCGATTATGTGGAATTATTAGATCAGCGCTTTCCCGGGGAAGTGTTATTTATTACTGACCCTGGGGAGCGGTCACGATGGTCGGGGCCCTGTCCATTACCACCAAACGAAGTACTCAGCGAATTACATGACAGCGATGCCGTGTTAAAGGCTTTGCTGAAACATCTCAAACAATATGAGATTGGTCTTTCCGGTGTGGTGAGCTATGACTGTGAATCCTTGACACTGGCTTCTACCATTGCCAGAGAATTTTCCCTGCCCTTTTCAGATCCTGAAGCCATAGCAAACTGCCGGTCCAAATATCTTTCCAAGAAGATTTGGCGGGAGCAGGGCGTTTCTTGTCCGGCCGCTGAATTGATGCGATCTGACAGCGATGTTGTTCATTTCTTCCGGGAAATGGGAGGCAAGGCGGTACTTAAACCTCTAAGCGGCAGTGGAGGGGAACTGGTTTTCTTTTCTGAAACAGAAGAGGATGCATTGTCATCATTCCGGGGCATTCAGGAAAGACTGAAAGTTCATGTTAATCAGCGGATGTATGCCGAGAAAGGTCTTTGTTCCGGCGAGGAGGACCCCCGAAAGATTGTTGTGATGGAAGAGTATATTGCCGGGGATGAATACAGCTGCGATTTTATTTTAACGGAGGGCAAGGGAAATGTCCTTCGTTTATCAAAAAAGATCGTGAGCGACAATGATTTTTTCGGCACGATTCTGGGTTATGAATTACCGGCAAAGCTTCCGGCGCCATGGACAATGGAACAGGTTGAAGCATGTCTTACAAAAGCGGCTGAGAGTCTTGGATTGCGATCGGTGATAGCCATGGCGGATTTTAAGTTTCTCGGCGAGAAAATGTTTTTCCTGGAGATGACTCCGAGATTAGGCGGCGATTGTCTGCCTCCACTTGTCCGCGCGAGTTCCGGCATTGATCTGCTGAAGGTAAGCCTTGATTTTGCTCAAGGCAGGACGATTATGCTTCCGGAAAAAGAGCAGTGGAAACGGGTTGTCGGGATGCGGTTATTTGCGCACAGACGGGGCATTTTAAATACACTTGAAACAAGCTGCATTTGTGAGGATTCGAGGGTGATTGAATGTCATATGAATCGAAAGTTGGGGGATGCGATCAAGCTTCCGCCGGAAGATTATGATTTGCGTATTTTAGGGCATGTCATCTTTGAGCCGCAGCTGGAGCGCTCGTTGAAGGAACAATGTCTGGAATTAGCCAAAAAAGTCAAGGTGGAAATCATATAGATATGGACATATATGTCCATATCACAGGATTCTTGCAGACGACAATTTTGATTTCGCTTGCAAGGGTTCATACCCCGCAGCTTGCTGCGCGGAATGAAGCCTTTTTCAGGATACCTCGAGGCTCGCCTCGAGGAGTTAAGGCAGGCTTCATTTGAGACCTGATTGCCCCTCCCCGGGGGAGGAAATTTATAACCCGATAATTGGACAGCAATGAGATGGACACCGGTAAATATTTAGGAAAAGCGCAAGAAATTCTGCGAGTGAAAACACCGCGGATGGATAAGACGCAGCTGCGTTCTTTTGTGGAGAGGTTTTTAAAAGACCGCAAAAGATACATGGATATGCAAAAAGAATATGGTTCGCCTTTGTATCTTTTTGATGAAGAGGCGCTGGTTCGTCGGGCCGCGCAGTTTCAGGATGCCTTTCGCGCGCAGTTGCCGCAGAGTGAATTTTTTTATGCCTTAAAAAGCAATGACCATCCTTTTTTACTAAAGACGCTGGTGTCTTGCGGATATGGCATGGATGTATCAAGCGGCCGGGAATTGCTGAGGGCCCTGGCGCAGGACCCGGAGTCGATCATTTTTAGCGGACCGGGTAAAACCAATGAAGAATTTGGGCTGGCATGCGGCCACGCCGGGCGGGTCATTGTTTTGATGGACAGCTTTGGTGAAATGCGGCGTCTGCAGGAAGTTGCCGCGGCAAAAAAGGTTTGCATACGCGCAGGAGTGCGTTTGATGGTCGAGGAAAATGGTTTATGGCGGAAGTTTGGAATTCCGTTAAGGGAACTGGCAGGGTTTTGTGAAGAGGCGCGGCAGTTGGCGAATATTGAGTTCTGCGGATTGCAATTTCACTCCAGCTGGAATCATTCTGCCCACAAGCAGATTGATTTTTTGAAGAAGATCGGAGCGATATTGGCGACGCTTGACGGTTCAATTTTACGGCAGATCCGTTTTGTTGATATCGGCGGCGGTTATTGGCCGGCGTGCGGAGAATGGATGCAGCCAAGCGCGACTCCGGAGGGACGCCTTCGCCAATGCATTGAGCCGAAATTAATTGAGGAGATGGACCATTATTGTCTGCCGGCTTCGGCGATTGAGGATTTTGCGTCTCAATTGGCTGAGGCTATCAGGCAAAATATTTTTCCGCATCTTGATTGCGCAATTCATTTTGAGCCGGGGCGGTGGATCAGCCATGATGCAATGCATATTTTGTTAACTGTGATCGATAAAAAAGCCGATGATGTTGTTATTACAGACGGCGGGGGGAATATCATTGGATGGGAACGTTTTGAGCTGGATTATTTTCCGGTTATCAATTTATCTCGTTCCGGATTAGAAGAACATCAGTGCATGGTTTTTGGATCGCTTTGTACACCGCATGATTTGTGGGGTTATTCTTATTTTGGAACCGGCATAGAGGCGGGCGACATTCTTTTGATCCCTACGCAAGGGGCATATACTTACAGTTTACGTCAGGAATTTATCAAGTCTTTGCCGGCGGAAGTTGTTTTTACTTCGTCTGGCAGCCATCAATGGAAATATCAGGACAGATACGGATTAATTAATGTTGCTGTCCCTGATATTCCCTAATATTCTCCCTGATATTCCTAATATTTCAGCAGTTGCTGATACCGTTGAAGGATTTTTGAAGGATTGGTTTCCGTGGGAACAAGAAACAACCCCATGTCACGAAAAAAAATCCCGACCGATGAATAACTGTAAAAGACCGAGATAGGGATTCCCAAAATCAGCGGGGCGACAATCGCGGATATCCACCAGAACAATGACGGATTAATTGCATAAGCAATGCCTGCCCAGAAAATAGCGATTATCGTCGATAGCCAGTGCGCCGAAAAGGCTTCATGGAAAGATGTCTTTTTCAGGAGTCTTGCCTGGGCTCCCCACGATAGTTTTTTTCCTGTCAGATTTGAGACGACGTACCAGCTGTGAAAGACCATTCTCAAGGGAGCGAGGACGGTGGAGAAAATGGTCTCAAGGATGATGCTGATCCCAAGCCGCTTCAGCCCTCCGAATTGAGCGCGTTTGTGATGATCACCGGCAATGAGGATGAAGCTCAGCATTTTCGGCGTAAAAAGAAAAAGAATGGTTAACACCAGAAGCAGAAGAGATAACCCATGGTATTCAATAGTCCAGGACGGAAAGAGACTCCGCGCTTCGGTAAAGTAAATTTTTTTTTGGGAAAGACAGACGATGGCATTGGCGGTCATGAAAATCAGCAGAAGAAACCACATTAATGATGAGAAATAAAAAAGGTTCCCCTGCAGGAAAAGAATCTTATGCCCGAAACGTATCCCGCGCATGAATAAAAGCCGCAGATGCTGGATGTTGCCTTGACACCAGCGCTTGTCGCGCGAAAGTTCCTCCAGAAGATTGGGCGGCAGCTCCTCATAGCTGTTTTTTAATTCATGCGTCAGCCATACGCCCCATCCCGCCCGGCGCATGAGCGCTGCCTCAACGAAGTCATGACTCAGTATCTCACCGCCGAAAGGAGGCCTCCCGGCAAGTCTGGGTAAGGCGCAGTATTTCATAAATGGTTCCATCCGGATAATCGCATTATGTCCCCAGAACCCTGATTCATCCAGTTGCCAGAAACTTAGCCCGACGAAAAAGAGCGGTCCGTAAACATGGCTGGCGAACTGCTGGAGACGGGCAATAAGACTGGTCTGGTTCATGGCCATGGGAGCGGTCTGAAGGATGCCGATGTCAGGGTGGATTTCCAGGGTGTTTACTAACCGAATCAAGGTTTCTCCGTCCATAAGGCTGTCGGCATCAAGCGTGATCATATATTTGTACTGCCATCCCCAACGCCGGCAAAAATCGCTGACATTTCCGCTTTTTTTATGGATGCGCAGTTTGCGGCGGCGGTAAAAAATTTTTCCGAAGCCGTCCACATCCTTGCAAAGTTTGGCCCAGTAGATTTCTTCGGCGATCCCGTGAGATATGCTTGTTGAATCACTCAATACATAAATATCGAAATGCGCGAGAGCCCCGATCTCTCTAACGGTGTCGTACATGGCGCGCAAGGCCGCGAAGATTCGCGGGACTGCCTCGTTATGGACAGGCATTACCAGGGCTATTTTGGTGTTCAGCGGGATAGGGCCGGGAACGGAAGGGATTTTAAGCAGATTATCCTTGTTGTTGATACAGATGAAGAACCCGAAGATAATTGTCCAGAAATTTATTGCAATCCATCCGAACAGGAATGTGAAGATGACTATGATCATCCACTCCAGCGGCGAAATTCCTTGCGGACTTAAGATCGTGATGATGGAACGGACGCCGATTATTGTTGAAATAAGCACGAGTCCGAAAAAGAATGAGCGACGTATTGCCAATATTGAATGACAATGTTTATCGGGAAAGAAAGCGTTTTTCGGATCAAAATCTTTATACCCCATCGGGGTACGGTGCGGTGCAGGCCGATATGCTTCGCTGAAGAGGGCGTAATAGTTTTTGTCGGGGGCGATGCCGCGGCCGGTGAGGGTTTCAGTGGTGACTTTAAGTGCGAGGGAAGGCCATTGCTTTTGGTCATGAAATTTTGATTCATTTAAAAATTGCTGATAAATTTTCTCAGCGAGATCGGCGACAATATTTTCATCAAGAGAGAGAAGGCGCAGGTAAAGGACAACTCTTTCCCTGATCATGCGGCGGTGCTGACCGGTTATCTGGCAAACACGGTTGTGTGTTTCTGTATTCATAAAAACAAGATTATCCTATGGCTCGCCTCTCGGCGCTCGTCTTTCTGCGAAGCCGGGGGAGGCCGAGGGCAGATAAGTATAACTCCAGGTTTCAGTGACAGGCTTTCCGCTGCTTTGTAAAAAAGCCCGTAATTCCACGGCGGGTTTGTGAGGGAGCATTTTATCAAGCAGTCCTTTTTGATCAAGGTTCACAAGGATCACGAGACGCCAGCCGTTGGTAACTGTATTTTTGATAATCTGACTGGATATGATTGAGTAATTATTGAAAATTTCGATATCCGGGGTAAGGTCTTCTGTCAAAAGGGCTGTTTGAGCTGGATCTGAGAGGAAATCAACAATGAACATAACATCTTCATTTTTTGTTACGACTCTGGTTGCCTCTACCGTAGCCAACCTGGAACGTTTGTTGTTTCCCGCGTACCACGTCAAGGAGTAGTTATATTCGAATGAATCACCGGGCTCAAACGGTCTTTCAATGATCCAGAATGCTCCGATATTATCGTTATATTCATTTTGAGTCGGGATTTGAAGCAGCTCAAGGTGACCGGGTCCCCAGTCGCTGTCTGGAACAACCCAAACGCCTGGGCGTTTATCGTAGCGAGCTTCAAGATCCTGATAATGATCAAAATCCATGTCTCGCTGAATAAGGCCGAATCCCCGGGGTTGACCGCCTCCGAAGCTGTTGATTAAAAGATTTTCAGGATTGACCAGAGGGTGCCAGGTCCATTCACCTGAGTTTCCCTCGATCAAAAGCCCGTCGGAATCATGGACTTCAGGCCTGAAATCCATGCCGGCTCTTGATGCTGAATTTTCCCCATAAAAAAACATTGAGGTAAGCGGAGCCAGTCCAAGCTTTTTCACCTTTTTTCTGAAGAAGAGAACGCTTTTAACATCCACTCTTGTTTTTTCGCCAGGATATACAACAAAAGAATAAGCGCCGGTAAGGCTTTTGCTTTCAAGCAATCCATAAAACATTATTTTTCTGGCTTTCTGTGCAGGATGTAATATCCAGAACTCGCTGAAGAAAGGGAACTCTTCCCCGGTTGGTTCTGCCGTATCAATCGCGAGCGCTCTGGAGGACATTCCGTAAGCGAGGTCTTTTCCAAGGGCCCGGAAATAGCTGGCACCCAGGAAGGAGATGACTTCATCTTTATAGACCGGGGAATTGATGGGGTAGTGGATCCTGAAGCCGGCGAAGCCGTCTGTGTCGATCAGGGTTCCTTTCAACGCGCTTTGACTATAGTCAAAGAAATTTTGAGAGAAAGGCAGCTTTGTGGCGATATTTTTATCAACATAATTAATACGAACGGAATTCAGGTAGATATATCCCGGGTGAAAGAACTGGACGCTGAAATCCTCTTCGCCCCAGAGACTTTTAGTGGAGTCAAAACGCAGATCCCGCCATTCATCGTATTGGATGTTTCTAAGCTGTTCTGGAAGCAGGTTATTGGCATTATCAAAAGGTTCCTTCGAGAGGGCTTCTGCCTTTTTGACCACATCCCTGAAGAATGTAGCGGGAGAAGACAGGCAGTCGCCGCTCCAGAGGCTTAACATGATACAGGAAATATATACAACCCTTTTGTAAGAAACAGTATTCATCATAAAAATTTTTTTGGGTATTCTTTAATGGAAGGAAATCAAAATTAATATATCATGAAGTATAATTTGTCGCTATAAATATTAGGGATAGATAAATATTGGGTTAAATAAAATATCAGGGACGGATACGGATTAATTAATATTGCTGTCCCTGATATTCGTGATTTGTTGACAAGGGTTAACATGTGTGTTAACTTTTAAGATAGTGATGAAAGGAACAGAAGAGATTGTTGTAAGTGAAAAAGGAGGCGCTTCTTCATGAGCGATCTTAAGAAACATATCAAACAACGCAAACAAAAAGAAAATGGTTTCATTTTCGATTACGATCAGGGCTATGAAGGTTTTAATGTCGGGGACATGCTGCGCCAGGCCAGGGAGACTGCGGGGTTAAGCCAGGAAGAATTGGCAGGCAGGATTAAGACGCAAAAAACAGCTATTTCCCGGATTGAGAACCATGCCGGGGATATTAAATTTTCCACATTGGGAAAAGTCGCCTCGGCTTTGGGCAAAAAGATCAAGATAACCATTGAATAGCGACGTTAAAGGGAAGGAGGGAAACAGCTTTGAAAAAGCTGCGTTATTCACGGAATGTTCCAGGCTGTTGAACCGTATCGGCCCGGAAGATTGTTTCTCTCGAGGATTTTGCAGGATTGTTAACAACTTTGGTTTTGACAACAGGGTAAAAGGAGGAAATTATGAGTTGCAAAAATCAGGGAGAGCATGCCAGTCATATCTGTCAGATGAAGATAAATCAGAAGTTTGATGAAGTAAAAAAATTGAGCAAAGAAGCAACCCACTTTTGTGAGAACTGCGAAGCGCCGACCAACAACACTGCCTGTGTCTGCAGTCCCAAAATCTACTCCGGGAAACCCGGAATTCTGAAATGGAAGAAGTAATTTCTTAAAGGAAAAAAATATGTCCGAAGAAGAAGCCCGTCTGTCTGAGCCTTCCGGACTCAGGCAAGGGGTCCGCAATCAGACAGATATTGATATTATTATGTGTCTTCGAAAAGCCGTCACGCATACGTTTTCGATCATGTGCCATTTGGATATTGCCGAGAAACCCCGTATTGAACTTAAACCTGTTGTGAGGTGGCAGGGCAAAATGCGGATTATTAAACCCATTGAAGCCGCTTTTGTTTCCGTCATCACATTTAAAAATCCGTCGCGAAAGCTGAAGAAATATGAGGTGAACGGCATAATAATTCTCTACATACCCGGCGCTACGGTTGACATCGTTCTGCCTGCAATGGGACTGGGGATGAGTTTTGATGAAGATGATATCAAAGACGCTTGCGGCGAGTTTTTGAACGTGGTGGCCGGCAGCTTTAAGACAGAATTGGTGAAGAATGGATATGAGGAGATGGAAATTTCCACCCCGGTTAATTTCGGGTGTAATGTCGACGAGCTTTTTGATTATTATCAGGATCACAAGTTTGAGATCACTTTCTTTAAAGATGGCCAGCAGCTCTTTCAGGTTGATGTCGGTTTGAATGAGCTCAGTAAAATTCAATAAGCGCGCGTTGACCCGGAGTTTTTGCTGATTTAATAAAAACATCAAAACAGGAGGTCTTTCATGTGGAGGCTGATGGTCGTTGATGATAACGAAAGAAATGTTGAATTGCTTGTAGAGATTCTGGGTGACAGGGCGCAGTGTGATGTCGCGTATAACGGGGAAGATGCCCTGGTGGCCTACAACCGGTCAATCGAGAAGAACGCGCCGTATGATATTATTCTTCTGGATATTGTCATGCCCGGTATCGACGGGCTTGATGTCCTCAAAGCGATCCGGGCCAAGGAAGAAGCGCGAAAAATAGAAATCGGACGGGGAGTCCCGGTGATCATGGTGACTGCTTATAAAGAACCTTTTATGGACGCGTTTAATAAAGGGTGTGACGATTATATTCTCAAGCCGGTCGATCCCGACAAGCTTGTTAAAAAAATTGAAGACAAACTTTCAAAACACTTTTCTCGCCCTGAGTCAGAAGGATGACCGGAGGAAGGATCTTTAAACCAATGCTGCATTATTTTTTTACCCGGGGAAGCGAAGGGATAAAGGGAGAAAAAATCAGGCAGACCGAAAGATTTTTTGGCGCGGTCATTTGCTTGTTTTTTCTCGTCCTGGCGATATCATTTTTCTTTGTCTTGCGGCATAAAGAACTGCATCTGCGCCAGCATGAGCTCGATGCGATGGCGATGGATCGCCATGAAGGGGCCTGGGAGACGTTCCACTCCCTTTTTATCGGCGAATTGTTTTTAATTTCTTTCCTCGGAATTTTATCATTGGTAGTACTGGCGAATCTTGGAAAAAGACTGATCGAGCGATTAAAAGCTGAAGAGAATATCAAGATAATACTGGAGAAGGTTCCCTTCGGCGTCATTGTGATAGGCAAAGATCGAATAATCCGCTGGGTTAATCAGTGGACGGCCGGGTTGAGCGGCGCTCAAAACGCGAACGACCTGATAGGGAAAAAATGCAGCGAATTCTGCCCCGGCGATGAAGATATCTGTCCTTTCTTTGACAAGGGTGAAGATCTTGATAAATCCGAGTGCGTTCTCCGCCGTTTTGATGGAGTTGAGATCCCGATTCTGAAAACCGTGAAGAAAATATATTTTAATAAAGAAGAGGTCGTACTTGAAACATTTGTCGATATCTCGGAACAGAAACGCATGGAGGCAGTTTTACGAGGAAGAAAGGAACAGTACCGGCTGATTCTTGACCACTCGTCAGATTTTATATTCAGCATTGATACAGAAGGTTATTTTAATTATATTTCCCCTTCATGGGAAAAAGAGAGCGGATATGAAATCTCTAAATTAATAGGCCAGAATTTTTTAACGCTTATTCATCCCGATGATATTGAGCGATGCCGGGAATCATTGGTGAAAACGGCGCAGTCCCGCGGTGTCGTTGAAACGCCTGACGTGAGGGTAAGGTACCCGGATGGTTCTTATCACTGGCAGACAGCGAGAGGCGTGTCTGTTTTTGGGGATGACGGAAAAGTTTCATCTTTTGTTGTTGTTTCCCGCGATATTACAAAAATAAAATCAGTCCAGAGTGAGCTTTTGAAAAGACAGGAGGAACTCGTTCAAGAGCGGGAAGTTGCCATAAAATCAAGCGAGGAAGCGAGGGCCGCGTCGGAAGCAAAAAGCGCGTTTTTCGCCAACATCAGTCATGAGGTCAGAACCCCTTTAAATTCCATTATCGGTTTTATAAAATTACTGAGAAAGACTCAATTGAATGAAAAGCAGCTGCGGTATGCTGAAAATATTCTGTGGGGAGGAGAAGTATTGCTGGCAATTATCAATAATATTCTGGAATTTGAGAAATCAATCGCCGGAAAACTGGTCCTTGATTGCGTCAACTTTAATCTGAATGAACTGGTTAAAAATATTTATTCCATGGTGACTGTTATCGCCAGCGGGGAAGGAAAACAGATCGGGATATCTTATGAGATCAGGGAGGATGTCCCCCTTGAGTTGAGGGGGGATGATTTGCGAATAAAACAGATTATCCTTAATCTGTTGAACAACGCGATTAAATTTACTGAAAAGGGATCTGTTAAATTAAGCGTTGAACTGAATCATGAAGACGGGGATGCCGTGGCAAGCGAGGACAACTGCCGTCTTTTATTTACCGTCGAAGATACGGGTATCGGAATCCCGGAGGCCCTTCACGGGAAAATATTTCAGCCTTTCACCCAGGTTGATGGCTCTACCAGAAGGAAATACAGCGGCACCGGGCTGGGATTGGCGATCAGTTCAGCCTATGTGCGGATGATGGGCGGCAGGATCTGGCTTGAGTCGGAAGTGGACAAGGGCAGCCGGTTCATGTTCACAATCCTTGTTAAGAAACAGGCAACTTGAAATTGATAATTCCGGGGACAAATACTTAATTCAACAATTAAGTAAAGAGTCCCCGCAATTCCGCAATTCCGCAATTGCGAATTTCCTGCCCAAAGAAAATTATCCTAAACTGTTAATGCGCGCTCCTGTTTTTAAATATAAGATATAAACATATCCTTATTTTCCTTTTAATAATTCATTGGGAGACGCATTGATGAAAAGCCTTCTTTTATCAGGGACGGATACGGATTAATTAATATTGCTGTCCCTGATATTTAGTCAGTTGTTGCCAGCATGATTTGGTAGAGATGACCCGGCGGGTCATCTCTACATGGAAGACGCACCGCTCAACATAAATTTTCCCATTTTCCGCAAAATCAAGTATTGTGTCCCCGGAATTTTCCGCAAAATCAAGTATTGTTTCCCCGGAATTTTTTTGTGTCCCCGGAATTTTTTGTATGATTTGGTAGAGATGACCCGGTGGGTCATCTCTACATGGAAGACGCACCGTTCAGCATAATTTTCCCCATTTTCCGCAAAATCAAGTATTGTGTCCCCGGAATTTTTTGTATGATTTGGTAGAGATGACCCACCGGGTCATCTCTGTCTGGAAGACGCGCCGTTCAGCATAATTTTCCCCATTTTCCGCAAAATTAAGTATTGTGTCCCCGGAATTTTTTTGTGTCCCCGGAATTTTTTGTATGATTTGGTAGAGATGACCCGGTGGGTCATCTCTACATGGAAGACGCACCGTTCAACATAAATTTTCCCATTTT
>JBFMEN010000040.1:0-20707 GCA_040753435.1 Candidatus Omnitrophota bacterium
ACAACGAACTTGTGCGGCTTCTGGATTATCGGCACAAACCGTAGAAACTTTATGAACCGCCGTATACGGAACCGTACGTACGGTGGTGTGAGAGGACGGCGGGAGCAATCCCGCCTCCTACTCGATTGGTGGTAACCTGGCGTTTGAATTAAACGTTAGAATTAAAGGAGAAAAAAATGAATAATTACGAACAAATTGAACGGATAAATTCCTATGAAATGAGAAAATTAATCGCTTTGTTTGATTTCAGCTGGGCTCTTCAGGAGCAGCGTTTTGAGGACTGCCCCGCGTCTATTGCAAAAGCTAGAAGGTGCGGCGCCGAACAGAGCGATATCCGTGAAGTGATCGCGGATTATATCGGCAAGCGAAAAGAAGTCATCCGGAAATATGAGAAAAAATCCGGGATGAAAGAAGGCCGCCAGTAAGGAGGGCAGTTCATCATGGCTCATACCATGGATGTATGAAGAGGCTGGTTGTTTTAGAAAAACGCCAGCCTTTTTCATTGATAAATGAAACGCTGTGACAATCTCTCCACTTGTTCTTTTGTGGAAATAAATCCAACCCCAACAGCCAGCGGTCATTTTATTATCGCTAGTTCAATATAATGTGTTAATATCCGGTTTCAAGTTCAGATTTTGAAATTAATTTGAATTTTATCATTTGCATTTTAAAGAGGAGAAAAGAGATGGGTTTGATAATCGGCGGTAAATGGGTGGATAAGTGGTACGACACCTCCTCAAGCGACGGAAAGTTTATACGGGAGGAAAGCGGGTTTCGAGACTGGGTGAAGGCTGATGGATCCACTCCGTTCACTCCTGAACCAGACCGGTATCATCTTTATGTCAGTTTGGCTTGCCCCTGGGCCCATCGTGCTTTGATTTTTAGAAAACTTAAAGACCTTGAGAACATAATTTCCCTCTCTATTGTTGATCCCTTGATGTTGTCTCACGGATGGGAGTTTTCCTCATCGTCAGGAAGTATTCCGGATAGCGTGAATGAAAAAGCATATCTTTACGAAATCTATCTCGATGCCGACCCTAATTATGAAGGCCGCGCGACTGTTCCCGTTCTTTGGGACAAGAGGGGACATACGATCGTGAACAATGAGTCTTCCGAGATAATCAGGATGTTCAACAGCGAATTCAACGGGCTTACCGGGAACCGGTTGGACTTTTATCCCCTGGAGCTCAGGCAGAGGATTGATGAGATCAATGACTTTGTTTATCGCAACATCAATAACGGGGTTTATAAAGCAGGATTCGCTACTGTTCAACAAGCATATGAAGAGGCATTTTATGATTTATTTAACGCGCTGGAGAAGATTGAAGATATCCTCAGCGGTCAGCAATATCTTATCGGAGACCGGTTGACTGAGGCGGATGTTAGATTGTTCACGACATTAATCAGATTCGATGCGGTTTATTACAGCCATTTTAAATGCAATAAAAAACGCATCGCTGATTATCCCAATCTTTTCAGATATTTAAAAAGTCTTTATCATCATGATAAGATTAAAGATACGGTGAATTTCAGTCATATCAAAAAGCATTATTACATCAGTCAGAAGATGATTAATCCAAACGGGATTGTCCCTCTCGGCCCGGATATTAATCTGTAAAGCCCTGCAGGAGGCAGGAATGCACAAGAATCCGCGCCGCTTGCCAATGGAATTAAATTCTTATAAAATTGAGCTGCATTTGTCATCTTCAAGGAGGTGAATATGGATCTTAACAAGTTCACGATAAAGTCCCAGGAAGCGATTACTTCAGCCCAGAGCAAGGCGATTGAGCGCCACCATCTGGAGGTTGATGGAGAACATTTGCTTATGGCTTTGGCAGATCAGGCTGATGGTTTGTTTCCCCGTTTGTTGCAGCGACTTGATGTGCCTATAAATCAATTTAGGGAAGCGGTGGAAGCGGCGCTTGAAAAACGTTCCCAGGTCACAGGTCCGGGAACAGAGCCGGGAAAAATTTATGTGACCCAGCGTCTGAATCATTTACTGCTTAATGCCCAAAAACAAGCGGAGCGCCTTAAAGATGAATATGTTTCTGTTGAACACCTTGTTCTCGCCTTGATTGAGGAAGGCGATTCGACTGAGGCCGGACAAATTTTAAAACGGTTTAATATTAGCAAGGATCGGTTTTTGAAAGAGCTTGTTAATATCCGCGGGCATCAGCGCGTGACAAGCGCGGACCCGGAAGGGACCTATGAGGCGCTTGAAAAATATGGGAGGGATTTGGTTAAAGAAGCCCGGTCCGGACGGCTTGATCCTGTTATCGGCCGGGATGAGGAAATCCGCCGGACGATCAGGATTTTGTCACGCAAGACGAAGAATAATCCTGTTTTGATTGGTGAGCCGGGGGTTGGAAAGACAGCTATTGTTGAGGCATTGGCCCAGCGTATTGTTCAAGGGGATGTCCCTGATAGTTTGAAGGAAAAAGCAATTTTTGCTCTGGATATGGGTGCGCTGATTGCAGGGGCAAAATATCGCGGTGAGTTTGAAGAGCGCCTCAAGGCTGTTTTGCAGGAAATCAAAAAAAGTGAAGGAAGGATTCTTCTTTTTATTGATGAGCTGCACACAATTGTTGGCGCAGGCAAGAGTGAAGGGTCGATGGATGCCGGTAATATGCTTAAACCCATGCTTGCCCGCGGAGAGCTTCATTGTCTCGGAGCGACGACGCTGGACGAATATCGGAAACATATAGAAAAGGATGCTGCTCTCGAACGCCGTTTTCAGCCGGTCATTGTTCAACCCCCGGATGTCGAAGACACCATTTCCATTCTTCGGGGATTGCGTGAGCGTTTTGAGGTTTACCATGGCGTCCGCATTCAGGATAATGCTTTGGTCGCAGCCGCCACATTATCAAACCGTTATATTTCTGATCGTTTTTTACCTGATAAAGCAATTGATTTGGTTGATGAGGCCTGCGCGTTGATCCGTACTGAGATAGATTCCATGCCTACGGAACTTGACGCTGTTCATCGTCGTCTGATGCGGCTTGAGATCGAGGAGGCGGCGTTGAAAAAGGAAAAAGATCCTGCGAGCGTCGAACGTCTTGCAGTCATCCAGCGGGACATTGCAGATTTGAAGGATAAAAGGAAGACATTGACCGCTCAGTGGGAACATGAGAAAGATGCTATTCACCGATCCCGGCAGCTTCGAAAAGAAATCGAGGAGGCGAAGAAGCAGATGGAGCAGGCAGAGCGGGAATACAATCTGGAAAAAGCTGCTGAAATCCGTCATGGCCGATTACCTGCAATGGAAAAGCAATTAAAGCTGGCGGATGAAGAAGCCGGGAAAGGAGCTGACACAGGACTTCTTCGCGAAGAAGTGACTGAGGAAGAGATCGCTGAAATTATTTCCCGATGGACGAATATCCCTCTTTCACGTTTACAGGAAGGGGAAAAAGAAAAAATTCTTCATATCGACCGAACGCTTCATGAGCGGGTGGTTGGCCAGGATGAAGCGGTTCGTTTGGTTTCGGATGCGATACTTAGGGCCCGTTCCGGAATTAAAGATCCCCGCCGGCCTGTTGGATCGTTTATTTTTCTGGGGCCAACCGGTGTTGGAAAGACTGAACTGGCGAAAGCCCTGGCCGAGGGCCTTTTTGACAGCGAAGAAAATATCGTGCGTGTTGATATGAGTGAATATATGGAGAGACACTCGGTCGCCCGTTTGATCGGAGCTCCCCCCGGATATGTCGGTTATGAGGAAGGCGGGCAGCTCACGGAAACGGTCCGCCGGAAACCATATTGCGTTATTTTGCTGGATGAGATCGAGAAAGCGCATCATGAAGTGTTTAATATTTTGCTTCAGGTTCTTGATGACGGACGTTTGACTGATTCCCAGGGTAGAACGGTCGATTTTAAAAATACCGTGGTGATCATGACCAGCAATATCGGCTCGTCCTATCTGATTGAAGGGATTAAGGGAGGTGAAATTTCTGAAGCCGCGAGGTCCCGGGTGATGTCAGAACTGCGAAAATATTTTCGTCCGGAGTTTTTGAACAGGGTTGATGAAGTGGTCTTGTTCAAGCCTCTGACGGAAGAGGAAATCGCGCAGATTGTGGGACTTTCTATCGCGGATCTTAACCGCCGTTTAGCCGGTCGTAAAATCAGTGTTCAACTGACCGATGCCGCCCGCACTCACCTGGGGCGGACAGGTTTTGATCCTGTATATGGCGCCCGCCCCTTGAAACGCCTGATTCAGCGGGAACTTGAAACAAAACTCGCGCATGCTCTTCTTAAAGGAGAAATTAAAGAAGGTCAGCAGGTGAGTGTTGATTATCATATGGATCAACTGGTCATCACTTAATTTCTACTTACTGTTTGACTCTTTTTATCTTTAAGCGGAAAATACTTCCTGGGAGCGAAAAATTCGATGATTTTTACTCTTAACAGAGGAGGCTTATGTGAAAAGGGTTTCTGAGAAAGGCTTGTCCGGTTTTACGCTTGTTGAGATTGTGGTGGTAATCGTAATTATCGGCGCCATCGCGAGCGCTTCTATACCCAGTTTGACGAAGCTGTTGCGCAAGCAGGATGAGAGGGGCATGGTCATGCAGGCGCTAACCCTCCATGCTGCTAATGAAATGTATAGAGCAAAAAACGGTCATTTCTGGCGGCCGAGTATCGTCCACAGCACGGACGCCATGGAATCAAGCTCGATGACCGAAATCGAAGCCGGTCTCGGAATAGATCTGAATAATCACTCCGGACTATTTTCTTTCTATTATATTATCTTCACAAATCCGCTCCTTTCAGATTATGATCACTATGGTTTTACGATTTTTTATAAAAAAGGCACCAGTGAGGAGTTCGCTGTTCTTGTTGACCAAAATCAGGTGTCGGATATCGCTTGTATGCCCGAAGAACATTATGACGGACCGGAGATCTTAAAGCCGGTAGCGCTAGCTTTAAAGGCGATTGATGACTTTCTTTTTCCAAATGCCTGGGCGCCCTGTTATATTGTCCGATACGATACCCCGCATGAAGTTCCTTGCTGCTGCAGGAATGCTTGCCCCTCGATAACAGCGAGATGTTCGGGCACGGGTTGCGGGTGTAATTAAAAATAAAGGAAAATTATTTCAGGGAGGGGAGCCGCCTTTTTTTATTTGTTTGTGGAAAAAAGTCTGGATTCAGTGGCAATGGGAGGTTTTGAAACCTCCCCTTTTTTTTACAATAGGTGTTACAGGATTAATATAAATAATGGTGAGTTTATTTGCGATGGTTGAAAATCTGGATGTTGAAATTGCAAGGAGGCGGCCATGCGGTCGATTTGGTCAGGTGTGGTAAGTTTTGGTTTAGTTAACATTCCCGTCAAACTTTATACAGCTGTCGAACCGGAAAAGCTTCAGTTTCATTATTTGCGGAAATCGGACCAATGCCCGATCAAATATAGAAAGGAATGTGAAGAAAGTGGAGAAGAAGTGCCCTTTTCTGAAATTGTTAAAGGCTATGAGTATGAGAAAGGGAAATATATTGTCATGACCGATGAAGATTTCGAAAAAGCCGATCTTGAAAGGACGGGTTCGATCGATATCCTGAGTTTTATTCATGATTCAGAGATCGATTTCAAACTCGTAGAGAAACCTTATTTTCTGGAACCCGACAAGAAGGCCCAGAAAACCTATGCACTGTTCCGCGAGGCCCTTAAAGAATCTTCACGCGCGGGCATCGGTAAATTTGTTTTAAGAAGCCGCGAGCATCTTACTATGCTGCGTGCTGAAAAAGATGTGATCATGCTTTATCAGTTACGTTTCGCCCAGACTATCAGATCGTATGAGGACTTGAACCTGCCCGGGCAAATGAGTATTGCCAGGAATGAAATGGATCTGGCGAAAGAATTGATCGATAAATATGCTGAAAAGTTTCAACCTGAAAGATATCGAGATACCTATGAAGAGAAGATTATGGCCATTATCGAGGAAAAGGCTAAAGGGAGAACGCCGGTTGCGCACGGAAAACCCCGTCAAGTGACAGAGGCGGCTGATTTGATGGCAAAACTTAAGGCCAGTCTGGCCGGAGCCAGCCGTTAATTTATCAGACCTAAAGTTGAAATTTATGTCGTTAAAAGAATACCATGACAAGCGGGATTTCAGTTCATCACCAGAGCCCCAGGGAGGCAAGACCGCCCGTTCTGATAAACTGTTTTTTGTAATTCAGAAACACGATGCCTCTCATTTGCATTATGATTTGCGTTTGGAATATTTTGGAGTAATGACGAGCTGGGCAATCCCTAAAGGTCTTCCCCGGGATGAAAATGAAAAGCATCTGGCTATACAGGTTGAGGATCACCCCTTGGAATACCGCAATTTTGAGGGAGTGATTCCTAAAGGGTATGGGGCCGGAACGGTGATGATCTGGGATGAAGGCACTTACAGGATCGACGGTGATGTTAGTGAAGACAAGGAAAAGATCCAGAAGCAAGTCCGTGAAGGATTGGAGAAAGGCCATCTCAAGGTTGAATTGAACGGGAAGAAAGTAAGCGGGCAGTACAGCCTGGTGCGGATGAAAAAAGGGGCTCCCCACCAGTGGCTGATTTTTAAAAAAAAGCCTTCGCCTCTTGTGACAGAACAACAAGAGAATCTGTCGGTGCGAACCGGCAGGACTATGGAGGAGATCGAGAAGGGAGAATACCCATCCTCGACATTGAGGCTTTCTGACGAGGATTTGAAGGGCGCGCAGCCGGGACCCGTGCCTATGGCTGTTTCCCCGATGCTGGCGACCCTGGTTGAAGATTCCTTTGATCAGGAAGGATGGATTTTTGAGATGAAATGGGACGGTTACCGGGTGATGACGCAAATCAACAAGCAGGGAGTCAGGCTTTATTCACGCAATGACAAAGACTTTAATTCTCGTTTTCCGGAAGTGGTGGAGTCTCTGCGGCATTTTCCCCACGAATGTTTGCTTGACGGAGAAATGGTCGTTGTGGATGGAGATGGGCATCCGAGATTTCATTTGCTGCAGGATTATATGAAAAAGAGGGAAGGAATTCTTCTTTATTATGTTTTTGACCTTTTATATATTAATGGTTACGACCTTCGCAAATTGCCTTTATGGCGAAGGCGTAATATTCTGCAGAAAATTCTTCCCGAGCATCCGTATGTTAAGTTTAGCGACGGGATCGAGCGGATGGGACGCGCGTTTTTCGATATTATTTGTATTAATCATCTTGAAGGCATGATCGCCAAAGATCTCTCATCTCCTTACCGGACAGGAAAGCGGACAAAGGATTGGCTTAAAGTCAAGGCGATCATGAGACAGGAAGCGGTGATCGCCGGTTTGACAGAACCCAGAGGGAGCCGGAAAAAATTCGGAGCGCTCGTGCTTGGCGTTTATGATGATGGGCTTTTTCGTTATATCGGACATACCGGAGGAGGTTTTGATGATTATTTGCTGAATGAGATTTATCGAAAAGTTTCCCCCTTGATCACGGACAAGTCGCCTTTTGATCCACCTCCAAAAACCAATACTCCTGTCCGTTGGGCAAAGCCGCAAGTCGTGTGTGAAGTGAAGTTCAGTGAGTGGACCGGCGACGGGTTGATGCGGCATCCGGTTTTTTTGGGATTGAGGGAAGATAAAAATGCACATGAGGTCCATCAGGAATCTCCTGATTCTGAATCTATGAAAAAGGTATCGGCATCTTATCGTCAACGAAAGGAGCAGGTCTTGCGTTTTCAACCTACTCATATGGATAAAGTTTTCTGGCCTGAAGAAGGTTATACCAAGGGAGACCTGATTCATTATTATGAGGAGGCAGCGGAAATCATGCTTCCTTATTTAAAGGACAGGCCGCAGGCGTTGAACAGGTTTCCTGACGGAATTAAGGGCGAATCCTTTTTCCAGAAAGACGTTGATCATCAGGGGCCGGATTGGGTGAAAACAGTGCCGGTCGAGTCGGAAAACAGGGATAAAACCATTCGCTATCTTGTTTGCCAGGACCTGGACACGTTGATTTATGTAGCGAACCTGGGCTGCATCGAGGTTAACGTCTGGAACGCGAGGTATCAGCATCCGCTGAAACCGGATTATGCCGTCATCGATTTCGATCCTTTGGATGTCGAATTCAGCAGCGTGGTCGAGGTTGTCCTGGAAACCAAAAAATTTTTAGATAATTTTAAAATCACGTCGTTTTGCAAAACGTCGGGGGCAAAAGGAATGCATTTATATATTCCTTTTAATCAGGCAAGATACACTGCCGAGCAGGTGACAGATTTCGCGAAAATAATCTGTCTTAATATTCATGAACGGCTTCCCGGCTTGACGAGTCTGGAGCGCAGTCCCCAGAAGCGAAAAGGGTGTGTCTATCTTGATTATCTCCAGAACGCCCGTCATCGTACGATGGCCGCGCCCTATTGCGTTCGTCCCCGGCCGGGCGCAACGGTTTCTGCCCCTTTGTTTTGGGAAGAGGTTACCGGCAAGCTTCACCCTTCTCAATTCACAATGAAGAATATGCCGGCAAGGATCAAGTCCGTAGGAGACCCTTGGAAAAAAATGTTCAGTCAGGGGATTAGTATGCAACAAGCGATTGCAAGTATCGGAAAAGATTAAAAAGCTGATTGCACTGATCATCTCTGCCTTCTTATAAGACTTTGATATAAATAGAAAAGGGAGCCGTGAACACTGATTCAGCAAAAAAGAATTTTTATAAGAGGGTATGCACACCGTTGTCCCTCTTTTTGATTTTGGTTTCGGTCATTTTTTTCAGTGAAGCCGTCATCATGATCCTGCTAACTTACGGATTTCCGCAGATTGAAAAGAAAATCATGGTATTTGTCGACGGTATCTTGCTGATAGTGCTCCTTTTCCCAGCTCTTTATTTTATTTTTTTTAAGATATTGCGAAAAGAGATCGAAGCGCGTGAGTTCGCTGAGGAAGTTTGCAGAGCAAGCGAACGGCGCTGCTGGACGTTGATTGAAACTTCCCCGGACTGTATTAAACTGTTTGACGACCAGGGCAAACTCGTTTTCATTAATAAAGGGGGATTGGAAGAACATAATCTGAAGGATCTGGAAGAGGCCCTGCGCTGGTCTTATTTAGATGGAATTATCGAAGAGGACAGAGAGGTCTTTAAGCAGGCTTTTCAGGCTGCCCGTAACGGGGAGATCCGCACAATTGAAATCAGACATACCAAAGAAGGCTCCAACCGGAAAGTTTGTTTAGAGACCATGGCTCCGGTCCTGGATGAAAACGGCAAGGTAAACAATGTGTTTGGTGTTTCAAGAGATATTAGCGACAGGAAGGAATTTGAGCGGATGAAAGATTTTTTAATGAATACAATCGTTCATGATATCAGAGGGCCTTTAGGGGTCCTGAAACTGATTATAGAATCTTTAAAGCGGGAATTGAGTGAGGTCAGGCGAGGGGAGAAAATGCAACTGGCGACAATAAAAGTGAACGAAATTGATCTGATGCTGGGCAATTTGCTGGATTTAAGAAGAATAGAAGAAGGAAAGGTTAAGCTGAATTTTGAAGAATTTGATTTGGGAATATTCATTGATGAGGTCTCTCAATGTTTTAAAGTGGCGGGGGAAGATAAAAAGATTTTAGTCAGCGGCGCCGCTTCAATTTGCATAAGGGGGGACAAGGAATTTTTACGCAGAACTCTCATGAATTTGATCGGCAATGCATTGAAATTTACGCCACCGGGATCTGAAATCGAGATAGAGTTTTATGCAGAGGATGAACGGAACGTGCTTATCGCGGTAAAAGATCATGGAATCGGCGTCCCTTCTGAATATCGGGAGAAGATTTTCGATCAATTTGTTAAAGTGAAAGGATCTCTGTCAGTTGAAAGCGGAAGCGGGCTGGGCCTTGCCTTCTGCAAGATGGCGGTAAATGCTCATGAAGGAGAAATCTGGGTTGAAAACAGGGAAGGCGGGGGAAGCATTTTTTTTATCAGGTTGCCGAAACGAAAACCATCCGGACAAGATGTTCAAGAAAACAATCATTAAATCATGTCCGTAACTTATAGCCTATCTTAAACAAATAAATCGTGAAATAGAAAATGGAAATTGCCAAAAGAAGCATACCCAAGGCCGTTGCCCATATAGCGGTTTGCGATGTCCCGGAGACTCCGGTAACCGCGTATCGGACTGCTGAGACAAGATAAAACATGGGGTTGAATTTTGAAATATTCTGAAGGATCGGAGGGAGAATTTCAACGGGATGAAAGACTCCTCCCAGCATGACAAGCGGCACAATCAGATAGGTATTCCAGACGGTCAGCATATTGAAATCCTCGGCCCAAAGAGCGACCAGCATCCCCGCACAGGAAAAAATGATCGTAATGGTCGTCAGGAGATATAACAAAAGCAGTGGATGCAGTATGGTCATCGGCGAGAAAAACAGTGAGACCAGGAAGACGCCGGTCGCGACGACCATGCCGCGGACAATTCCGCCGGTCAGAAGACCCAGAACCATTTCAAAGTAAGACAGAGGCGAAAGCAGCACTTCCTGAATATGATTATGCCAACGTCCGATAAAGAGGGAGGAGCTTGTATTTTCATAGGAACTTGAGATGGCGTGCATGGTGACAAGGCCGGGAATGAGAAATGAGAAATAGTCCCATCCGGTTTGCCCGATGCTGATGCGGCTTCCGATCGTCACCCCAAAAATAAACATAAAGAGCCCGGACGATATTAAAGGCGGAAAAACAGTTTGGGCCCCGACCGTGGTGAAACGGACGACTTCCCTGCGCATTAACGTAAACAGTCCTTCAAGATTACTGATCATAACTACTATCCATTCTTGAATCTTCCCCTTCCCTGGTAACTTCAAGGAAAACATCCTGAAGGGATTTATCTTTAAGCACGCTTTTTTTATCTCCGATACGAACAATCTTTCCAAGATTGATAATGCCGATTGTCCTGCAAAGCGTTTCGGCTTCTTCCATATAATGAGTGGTCAGAAAAATAGTTTTACCTTCCCGGTTAAGCTGTTTAAGATAATCCCAGATCATTAATTTTAAATGTAAATCGCTTCCCGCGCTTGGTTCATCCATAATAAGGATTTCGGGATCATGAATCAGGCTGCGGCATAATAAAAGCCGTTTTTTCATTCCGCCTGAAAGAGCGCGGTGCCGCACATTTCTTTTCTCCCCAAGTTCGAAACGTTTTAAAAGTTCATTAGTCCTTTCGTAAGCGATTTTTCTGCTGATACCGAAATACCCTGCCTGATAAATCAGCATTTGTTCGACAGTGAGAAAGGGATCGAAATTGAATTCCTGGGCACAGAGGCCGATGAGGCGTCTGGCATGAATGTATTCCCGGCGGTTATCGTAACCGAAGATTTTAACGTCGCCCTGCTGAAAGTTTGACAAGCCTGTCAGGACGTTGATTGTTGTTGTTTTTCCGGCACCGTTTGGTCCCAGAAAACCAAAGAAATCGCCGCGGTTTACCTCAAAGGAAATATCTTTGAGCGCCTGGACTTTCCCGTAATATTTAATGACATGGTTAATGGAGATTGCTGTCGTTGAATTTTTCATGCCCGCCCTTTCAAAGAAAAGCATTATAACAAAAAAATGCGGGTATCGGAATGAGAGTAACAATGCTGATTAGAATAATCTTTTATATCGAAAAGGGTGGGATTTTGGGCCAATATTAGTGGCAAAATGTCCAGATTCCATGGTAAAAGGGGGTTTATTGATGGGAGAGCCCTGTTTAAAATACCTTCAAAAGGAGGATAAAAATGAAAAACATATTTATATTATTTCTTTTATTTCTAGTTGTTGCGACTGCCAGCGGATGCGAAACGGTGCGGGGTATGGGACAGGATTTGGAAAATACTGGCGGAAACATTGTCGACAGTATCAATGATATTGGTCAGGAAGAAGCGGAATAATAATGTTAAAGTGGGCCCTCGTTTTTCTAGTTGTTGCCATCATTGCTGGACTTTTAGGCTTTTCCGGAATTGCCGGGACTGCGGCAGGAATAGCTAAGTTTTTATTTGTTTTGTTTTTAATCCTTTTTGCGTTAGCGATTATTTTTGGGAAGAAAGTGATCTCATAATCAAGGAGGTTCTATGCAAAAGATATTGGCATTCCTGCTAAGTATCTGTTTTATGGCCATGACAGGTTGTGAGTCTGTAGGTGAGAATACTCAAAGGGGGGCTGTGGGAGGCGGATTAATCGGAGCGGCTGCAGGGGGAGTGATTGGACATCAAAGCGGAGAGACCGGGGAAGGCGCTGCGATTGGTTCTGCTGTCGGAGCTTTGGGCGGAGCGTTAATTGGACGGAGAATCGATCGCAAGCAGAGCGCCGTCAATTCGGATCATGTCAGCATCAATAGTATTATTGAAATGTCCCAGGCGGGAACAGCCGATGCTTTGATCATTGATCGCATTAAAGACACAAACTCGAAATATCCGCTCACGGCAGAAGTGATCGAATATTTGAGGGAAAATGGAGTCAGTGACCGTGTCATCAACCACATGTTAGATACAGCCCAGGAATAAGAAAATCATACAAGATTTTGGAGCCAATCCAAAAGGGACAGGATTTCCTTTAAGGAAACTGTCTCTTTTTTATTTTTATGGATTAAGCTATTGCAAAATAGAGAGAACGATTCTATGATGAAACTGTTTATTAAAAGACAAGAGGGGGCTTGTGAATATATCCCAAAGCAAACAACTATTATTAGGGGGGATGTTATGAATAACTATAAAAGGCAATTGTTTCCTTCGTTTAAGAAATATCAGAATCATCTCATGATGCTCGTCTTTATTCCGGCAGTGATTATGCATATGTTTCTGTACGGGTTGCTTTCGTTCATGCACTTGAGTTTGTTTGATGCCCTGTTTGGCAAGCCTTATGCTTCCGTTGTCGCAAGTTTAATTGACAGATGGAGTGTGTTGCTCTTATTTGTATCGGGAATGTTTATCATTCTTTATCTGATCGTCGCGTTTTTTGTTTCCAGGAATCTGCTCGGGGCGTTTAACAGAATCATTAATGAATTGGATGAGGTCGTTGAGGGAAAGAAAAAAGGCCCGCTTTTCGCCCGAAAATATGATTTTTTAGCCAATGAGATCCTGAAACGCGTGAATTCGATCATTGCCAGGATTCCCCAATAAGAATTACAGTAAGGAAAAAGGTATATTCTTAAGCTTTGTGAAATGAGAGCTTTCTCCGGCAGGATCGGGAGCGGGGGAAGGCCGATGATGAAGGTGATGAAGAGTTATTTCGATTAATTTTTTGGTTTCCTCGTCAAGATTGTCTTTTCCTATTTTTAGAAAACATGAAAGAGCTTCATTATAATTGTTAAGCGCAAGATAGGAACGGCCCTGCCAGTAAAGCAGTTCAAGATTCCGGTCTGATCCCAGGGAAGACATAATATTAGTATTTACTGCTTCCACATGACGTCCGGCAGCATGGCAGCATGCTGCAAGAACCAGGACAGCATATTGCTGGGCGATAGAAACATCATTAATAAAAGCCTCGATCGGTAGATTCTTAAAGATTGCATTAAAAATTTGTATATATACTTTGGATGTTGTCATCTGGGTTATGGCCAGCTCAGTGCCGGCCATCAGGGCTTCCTTCATGCTGTCGGCCGCCTCATTATATTGATGGCGGCGGAAATACAGCAGCCCGAGATTATAATTAATCCAGAAAAAATCAGGGTCAATGGCCTTGGCCAGTTTTAAAACATCCAGCGCCGCATCTTCCTGCCCGCTTCTCGCGTAAAGATATCCCAGCACCATTCCTGCCTCGGGAGATTTGAATTTATGAAAGATAAAATGGTAATAGGGAATATATTTTGTAATGATGTGTTCTGGAAAATAATCGTCGACAATAATGCGAAGAAGCCCCTGAAAATCCGGCCGTTGATAATCTAGCTGCCTGATCAGGATCTCCGGTCTTGTCTTTTTATAGTAGCGATAAGTCAGGAAAACAGCAATGACGATTGACGACAGCAAAACAAAAGAAATCAAATATTGGATATTTTGTTTTTTGCCAGGCATGTTTTTAAAAAATGAAAATGATGTGTTCATATAATAAAAGCAGCGTCCTTGTTCCGTTAATGGTCGTCAGAGTTAATAAAAATAAAATTATGTTCGAAGAAGACAATAAACCATTTGAACGGTTTTTCCACCAGTTGTTGAATATGGAACCAAGAGAAATGATGACGTAAGGCGTCAGAAAGATAAAGTGCCGGTAATGTAAAAGAGCTCCCTGACGGGAAATATCATTACTGAACGACATAAAGATGATAGCAGCGGCGGTAAAAAACATGCCGGCCAGCAGCAGATAGAAAGTTTGATCGGGCCTTGATGCCGGTTTTCGCAAGATGAATGCCAGATTAATCAATAGAATAAGAAGCCATTCGGGAGGAACGGCAATCAGGAGCAGTTCGAGCGCGTTTCCGGTCAAAATTGGCCGCGGAGAAAATCCCTTGAAGTGATAAAAGAGAATAACCGGAATCGGCGAGATGAGAACCGGGATTTTTTTCCAGTCCGCTTTTTTAAGAATAGCGGCGGTTGCTGCCGCTGTCAGGATTTGGGCCAGACTGAGAATGCTTGTAAGCGCAAGCAGCCAATGGATTATTGTCAGGGGCGCGATTTTTAATTTTTTTTCACTGAAGGATTTCCATAAGAGTGCAGCATGAAGCAATGTCAGGCAATACCAGAGCGCATAGGGGCGGGCTTCGGCCCAATAAGCCCAGGTCATATACGAAGAGAGCGTTAATAAAAAACCGGCAACGCCGGTTAACGGCTGTTTTGAAATAATGAAAATAAAAAGGACCAGCGTTAGCGTCAGGGAAATAAATAGAATTGAAGGCAGCCGGAGAATAATCTGCCCCGCGGGATCGAACAGAAAGTGTTCCCCTCGCCAGTCTTGAATGAATTCATAGCCGGTTATGTCCATGACCGCTTTCTGAATTAAATAATACAAAGGAAAATTGTTGGCTTCACCCGAAACAACGCCTTTTATGATTTGACCATAAGAGCATTCGACAAGAGCGATATCCGCGGTATGGATTTCATCGGTCCACAGCGGCTTGTTGATTGACAGAAAAAGTCCGATACCAGACAAGATGAGAAACAGAGCCGTTCCTGTAACGATTAAAAATATCCTAGATTTGAAATTCATCGGAATCAGGGGTTCCCGGGGATTAAATAAATATTTCTGTCCGTATTATAAATGAATAATTCATGTTCGTCCGGTTTTTCTTGTTTTTTCACTGGGCGCTGCCTCATCCTGAATACATTTTTAAAGGCCTTGACAAAAGCCTTAATTGAGACTATATTGGTCTCAGTTAACCGGAGGCGTAGAAATGAAACTTTTAACAAAAAATACAGATTATGCCATTCGCGCGCTGATTTGTCTCGGAAGCCATCCGGATGAATTCCTGTCGGCGAAGGCGCTCGCCGATTCCCAGGACATTCCTTATCAATATCTTCGCAAGATCTTGCAGCGGTTGATTCATGAGGGGCTCGTCGAATCAAAGGCGGGCGGGCAGGGCGGGTTCTGTCTTAAGGCGGATTCAAAGAGTGTGAGCGTGACCGACGTTATCAGAATTTTTCAGGGAGAGCTGCAATTGTCGGAGTGCCTGTTCAGGAAAAAAATTTGTGCAAACCGAAATCATTGTGTCTTGAGAAAGAATATTCAGGCTATTGAAGAATCCGTGACAAAGAAATTTAGCGGCATGACGATTAAGAGTTTAATACATCAAATGGAGACAAAAGCATGAAGCGCCTGATCATAAAAATCGATGAAAATAAATGCAATGGATGCGGCGCCTGTATCACTGATTGTCATGAGGGGGCACTGGAGATCGTCAACGGAAAAGCCAAACTCGTCAAAGAGTCATTATGTGACGGGTTGGGGGCTTGCATGGGAACCTGCCCTGCAGGCGCCCTGACGATTGAGGAACGAGACGTGGATGCGTTCGACGAGCACGAAGCCCGCATGACAGAAGGCCATGCACATCACGCTCACCAGCCGCATGTCTGTCCGGGATCCATGATGAAAGAATGGAATAAAGGCACAGGATCTGAAGTGGCCGCTATCAAAGGGAGTTCGGCCCTGAGACAGTGGCCGGTTGAACTGAAATTATTAAATCCCTCGGCGCCATATTTCAAAAACGCGGATTTACTGGTCTGCGCTGACTGCGTTCCGTTCGCGTTCGCGAATTTTCATGAACGTTTTCTTAAAGGAAAGGCATTGGTCGTTTTTTGCCCGAAGCTCGACCAGGCGGCCGATGCTTATATAGAGAAGATGACGGCTATTGTCAGAGAGAATGATATCAGATCGATCACTCCGGTTCGCATGGAAGTCCCCTGCTGCGCAGGGACGACTGCCATTGTCGAGCAGGCCGTAAAGAATTCCGGAAAGAATGTTTTGATCAAAGAGTATACTATTTCATTAAGCGGTGAAATTGTTTAATCAAAAAGAGGAGGTCTTTTATGGGGATGTTTTGTTTTCAATGTCAGGAAACCGTGAGGAATACAGGCTGCACTGCCAGGGGAGTTTGCGGAAAAGACGAAAGTGCCTCTAACCTTATGGATTTACTCATCTTTCTTTTAAGAGGGATGGCTTTTTATATCGAACAAATTTCAGGCCAGGTGGACCGGAAGTACGGTGTTTTTATGATTGAATCGTTGTTCGCAACAATTACTAATGCCAATTTCGACGAAAAACGAATTATGGAATTTATAGAAAAGGCCTTCGTGTTAAGGGATGAATTGACAAAAAGGGTTGGCAAGCCTCTGGAATCTGCCCCTGACTGCGCCTTATGGAAAGGAGAGAGCAAAGAGGCGTTGCTGGAGAAGTCCAGGGCCGTCACCCCGTTGTCATTCAGCGATAATGAAGATATCCGTTCATTAAAATCATTGCTGCTTTATGGGATCAAGGGAATTGCCGCTTATACGGACCATGCATTTGTGCTCGGAGAAAGCGATGATCAAATTTTTTCGTTTATCGTTAAGGCGTTGGCCGCGATCGATAAGGATCTTAGCGCCGGAGATCTGACAGGGCTCGTTCTTGAGGCAGGTGAAAAAGCGGTTACGGCGATGGCTTTACTGGACAAGGCAAATACTTCCCATTATGGCAATCCTGAAGTCACCAAAGTCAATTTAGGCGTGCGTAATAATCCCGGGATTCTGATTTCAGGACATGATCTGCGCGATATGGAAGATTTGCTTAAACAGACCGAAGGAACCGGAGTCGATGTTTATACGCATAGCGAAATGCTGCCGGCGCATTATTATCCTGCTTTTAAAAAGTATGCGCATTTTGTGGGAAATTATGGCGGATCATGGTGGCATCAGAACAAGGATTTTGAGACGTTTAATGGTCCAATCCTGATGACGACCAACTGTATTATTCCGGTTAAAGATTCATATAAGAACCGGATTTTTACGACGGGTGTGGTGGGGTATCCGGGGGTGAAACATATCGGGCCGCGCCCAGAAGGACAGGCTAAGGATTTTTCTGAAATCATCGCGCTTGCCAAAACGTGTCCTCCCCCCCTGGAAATAGAAACCGGGGAGATTGTCGGCGGATTCGCGCATCAGCAGGTCCTTGCGCTTGCTGACAAAGTGGTGGCGGCGGTTAAGAGCGGAAAGATCAGACGTTTTGTGGTCATGGCCGGATGCGACGGCCGTTTTCCGTCACGATCCTATTTCACCGATGTCGCCGGAAAACTTCCGCAGGATACGGTGATCCTGACCGCAGGATGCGCAAAGTATCGTTACAACAAGTTGAATCTCGGGGATATTGACGGAATTCCGCGTGTGCTTGACGCAGGGCAATGTAACGACTCGTATTCATTGGCTGTGATTGCCCTTAAATTAAAAGAAGTGTTTGGACTGGATGATATCAACAAGCTGCCATTGTCTTTTGATATTGCCTGGTATGAGCAAAAGGCGGTCTGTGTGCTGCTGGCCTTGCTGTATCTTGGTTTTAAAGGAATCCGTCTGGGGCCTACCCTGCCCGCGTTTGTATCGCCGAATGTTGCTAAAACGCTGGTAGAGAATTTTAACATTAAACCGATCCGGGACCCGGAGAGTGATGTTGCAGCCATGATGGCGGGCCAATAATTCTTAAAAGCAGTTTACTCTTTCCATGCAAGTCAAGGACGTCTCACAGGGCGGGGTTAAGCCCGCCCTTTTAGTTATTTTTTATAATAAGAAAATAGCCGCGAGATCGACTTATTTAATGGGGAATTGAAGATAGGAGAAATGCCATGGCCAAGGATCCTGTTTGCGGAATGGACGTTGATGAATCAAAAGCAATTTCAGCTGAGAAAGCCGGGGGAAAGTATTATTTTTGCTCTCAGCATTGTAAAAACATTTTTTTGAAAAAAGAAGCACGTAGCGGCATGTGCTGTCATGCGGAGGAAAAAGCTTTAAAAGGAAAAAAATATACCTGTCCGATGCACCCGGAGATCATCAGCGAGAAACCCGGGGATTGTCCAAAATGCGGGATGTCCCTGGAGCCAGAGATTTCCACTCCTTCCGAAACGATTTACACCTGCCCAATGCATCCTGAAATAGAACAAAAATTTCCCGGAGACTGCCCAAAATGCGGAATGCCGCTGGAACCCAAACATGCCGGGCCGGAAGAGGACGATGAAGAAAGTTGTATTTTAAGAAAAAAATTATGGACAGGAATTTTTTTTGGTTTACCTGTCGTCCTTTTGGCATTTGGGGAAATGGTTCCGGGCTTACGATACGAATTCATGGAACCTCGTACGGGGAATCTATGGCAACTGATTTTATCGATTCCGGTTATTTTCTGGTCTGGTGATTTCATTTTCCGGCGCGCGCTGAAGTCGGTTATCAATCGCAGCCTGAATATGTTTACATTAATCGGGATGGGGGTGGGAGTTGCATTTGTTTATAGCGCTGTGGCCGTGTTACTGCCTCAGATTTTTCCCGAATCGATAAAAATTCACGGGCGCCCCGGGATTTATTTTGAAGCAGCGGTTGTTATTACTGTTTTAGTCATTTTAGGCCAATATTTGGAAGCAAGGGCCAGGGCCAGGACAGGGCAGGCGATTAAGGCCTTGATGGGACTGGCGGCCAGGAATGCTCACCGGTTGGAGGACGGGAAGGAAACGGATGTTCCGGTAGAGCAGGTTCAGCATGGAGATCTGCTGCGGGTTCGGCCGGGTGAGAAAATTCCTTTGGATGGGGAGGTTGTCGAAGGGCAAAGTACAGTCGATGAATCCATGATCTCAGGCGAACCTGTTCCTGTTGAAAAGAAAAAGGGAGATAATGTCATCGGGGCAACCGTGAACCAGACAGGCTCTTTTGTTATGCGAACCGAAAAAATCGGTTCAGAGACGCTATTAGCCCAGATCATTCATATGGTTGCAGAAGCGCAGCGGAGCCGCGCGCCTATCCAGGGACTTGCGGATAAAGTCGCAGGAGTTTTTGTTCCTGTTGTGATCGTGATTGCCGTTGTGACTTTTATCGTCTGGTCATTCTGGGGACCTTTCCCGGCTTTGGCATATGCGCTGGTGAATGCCATCGCGGTCCTGATTATCGCATGCCCCTGCGCCCTTGGGCTTGCGACCCCAATGTCTATTATGGTTGGTGTCGGTCGCGCTGCCCGCTCGGGTATTTTAATTAAAAATGCGGAAGCGATTGAGAAGACGGAGAAGGTGACGCATATCCTGACGGATAAAACCGGCACGTTGACGGAAGGCAAGCCCCGGGTTGTCTCGGTTTTTCCGATGAGAGAAGAAGATGAACAATTGTTATTGTCGGTGGCGGGGTCTCTGGAAAGTTTAAGCGAACATCCTTTGGCGCGGGCGGTTGTTGATTATGCGAAAGACAAAAACATTGTTTTAGGTGATGTACGGCATTTTGAATCGGTGACCGGAGGAGGCGTTAAAGGTATTTTAGACGGAAAAGCAGTCTTGCTCGGAAAAGAAAAATTCATTGCAGGTAATGATATTAATTTGCCCGAACCGTTGAGACAAAAAGCCTCCGCATTAAGAGAGAAAGCGCAGACGATTGTCTGGGTCGCCAGGGACAGGGCCGTGGTTGGCTTTCTGGGGATCGCCGATCCAATCAAAAAGAGTTCATTTGATGCGGTGACGAAGATTCATGAAATGGGTTTAAAAATTATTATGCTGACTGGCGATAATCGTCAGACGGCTCTGGCCATTGCTTCCCAGCTTAAGATTGATGATGTTCGGGCGGAACTGGAGCCCAGACAAAAACTGGAAATTGTCAAGGAATTAACAGCGGCGGGATCCCTTGTTTTGATGGCCGGCGATGGAATCAATGATGCTCCGGCGCTGGCCCAGGCGGAGGTTGGTGTGGCCATGGGTACAGGAACTGATGTTGCCATCGAGAGCGCCGGCATCACGCTGGTTAAGGGTGATTTGAACGGTATTGTCAGTGCGATTAAACTCAGCAGGGCTGTCATGAGAAATATCCGTCAGAATTTATTTTTCGCGTTCATTTATAACGCGCTCGGGATTCCCATTGCCGCCGGGGTTTTGTATCCTTTTGCGGGAATACTGCTTAACCCCATGATTGCTGGTGCGGCCATGAGCTTCAGCTCAGTCTCAGTGATAGGTAACGCGTTGAGATTACGGAAAGCAGGCATATAGGATGGGTTATACCGCTCCAGTTGACTCATAATTAGATGTTACTCGTGAAGAGGGAATTTAGGATTCGTTGCCTCAGAATTGATGTTACCGGAGAGATAGGCAAAACGCATGGCGTTGGCGATTTTTGTTTCCATGTTTTT